>CAZZYX010000022.1:0-36390 GCA_964658485.1 uncultured Acetobacteraceae bacterium
GCCCGGTCGCCAGCGGCAGGCGCGGATTGACCAGCAGTACCGGGCACCTGGCCAGGTCCTGCGGTCCCGGCGACAACTCCGTCCCGGTGCCGTGTCCGAATACGCTACGGCTCGCCACGCAAGCGGGGACATCCGCGCCAAGCCGATCCGCAATCCGTTCCCAGCCAGCCGGCAGGCCATGCGTGCGCTCCACCAGCCGGAACACCGCCCCCGCATCGGCGGACCCGCCGCCCAGCCCCGCCGCCACCGGCAGACGCTTGTCGAGGCGCAAGGACCACCGCGCACCATGCGGTAGCGCCGCCAGCGCCGCGATGACGATGTTGTCACCGCCGCCGCCCAGCGCGCCCGCGAACTCACCAACCAGGCTCAGTTCATCGACTTCGGCAGGCCGCGCTTCCAGCCGGTCGCCATCGTCGACGAAGGCGAACAGCGTTTCTAGATCATGATAGCCATCATCGCGCCGCTTGCGGACATGCAGCGCCAGATTGATCTTGGCATAAGCGGTCTCGGTTAGTGGCACGCTCACATATTCGGATAATTCGGCCCGCCGCCACCTTCGGGCGCAACCCATTCGATATTCTGAGTCATGTCCTTGATGTCGCAGGTCTTGCAATGGACGCAATTCTGCGCGTTGATCTGCAGGCGCGGCTTGCCGTCCTCTATACCCAGATATTCATAGACGCCGGCGGGACAATAGCGTGCTTCCGGCCCGGCATAGATCGGCAGGTTGATCTCGACCGGGGTCGCCGGGTTCTTGAGCACCAGATGGCACGGCTGGTCCTCCTCGTGGTTAGTGAACGACAGCGCCACCGACGACAGCCGGTCGAAGGTCAGCACGCCATCGGGCTTGGGATAGGCGATCGGCTTGAACAGGTCGGCGCGCAGCGTGGTCGAGGCGTCGGTATGGTGCTTCATGCCCTTGAAGATCGGCATCTTGAGATAGCGCAGCCACATATCGACATTGGCGAGCGCCGATCCGAACAGATCGCCGTTGAATTTGGCCACCAACGGCTCGGCATTCTGCACCTGCTTGAGTTCGGTGGCGATCCAGCTGCTCCGGACCGCGGCATCGTATTCGTCCAGCGCATCATGCTCGCGGCCCATGGCGACGGCAGCGGCGATAGCCTCGGCGGCGAGCATGCCGCTTTTGATCGCAGTATGGCTGCCCTTGATCCGGGGGACGTTGACGAAGCCCGCCGAACACCCGGCCAGCACGCCGCCGGGGAACGCCAGTTTCGGCACCGACTGCCAGCCGCCCTCGTTGATGGCGCGCGCACCGTAAGACACGCGCCGCCCGCCTGCCAGCAAGTCGCGGATCGCCGGATGGGTTTTCCAGCGCTGGAATTCCTCGAACGGATAGAGATAGGGGTTCTTGTAATCGAGCGCAGCGACAAAGCCGAGCGCGACTTGATGATTGGCCTGATGATACAGGAACCCGCCACCCCAGCTATCGGTTTCGGACAGCGGCCAACCCTGCGTGTGCAGCACCCGGCCCGGCACATGCTTGTCGGGATCGATGTCCCACAATTCCTTGATGCCCAGCCCGTAGATCTGCGGCTGGCAATCGCGCTCCAGATCGTATTTCGTTTTGAGCCGCTTGGTCAGATGCCCCCGCGCACCCTCGCAAAACATCGTGTATTTGGCGAGCAGGTTCATCCCCGGCTGATAATCGCCCTTCTCGCTGCCATCCCTGGCCACGCCCATATCGCCGGTCTGGACGCCGATCACGGCACCGGCGTCATCATATAAAATCTGCGCGGCGGGGAAACCGGGGAATATTTCCACGCCCATACCCTCCGCCTTGGCCCCCAGCCAGCGGCACAGATTGCCCAGCGAGCCGGTGTAATTGCCATGGTTCGACATGAACGGCGGCATCAGGGCATGCGGAATCGCGAATTTTGCGCCCTTGGTCATGAACCAGTGCCAATTGTCGGTCACCGGGGTTTCCGCCATTGGGCAATCGTCGGTGCGCCAGTCGGGCAGCAGCTCGTCGAGCGCGCGCGGATCTACCACCGCGCCCGACAGGATATGCGCGCCGATCTCCGAGCCTTTTTCGAGGATGCATACCGACAACTCGGCATTGACCTGTTTCAACCGGATCGCCGCCGCCAGCCCCGCCGGGCCACCGCCGACGATCACTACGTCATAGGGCATCGATTCCCGTTCGCTCATCGCCTTTTCCGTTCCTCAGATAGTCGGGTTGAGCCTTGATTGCTGCGCGCCGACAGGTCAAGACCCCCGCTATGGATGCTCGCCGCCAAACCACCCTGCCGGCCGACCTCAACGCCGCTCTGGAATGGTGGCGCGAGGCTGGGGTGGACTGCGCGTTCGAGGATGTGCCGCGGCAATGGATCGTGGCTGCAAACGCGCCAGACGCGGATGTCGTTCCGGTCGATGCCAACAGCTTCCCCGCGGTAAAGGTCTTGCCACCGCCACCGCCAGCCGCACCGCGCGCCATGATCGGCGGCGACCGCACCGACTGGCCGACCGAACTAACCGGATTTGCCGGATGGTGGCGACAGGAACCCTCGCTCGACGCGGGTCAATTGTGGGGCCGGGTGCCGCCGCGCGGACCGGCGAATGCGGCGCTGATGGTGCTGGTGAGCGAACCGGAAGCGGCGGATGGCGAGACATTATTGTCTGGACCGCATGGGCGATTGCTGGGTGCAATGTTGGCGGCGATGGGGATTCCTGCCGAACAGGTCTATTTCGCCAGCGCGCTACCCCGACATACGCCGATGGCCGATTGGGCCGATCTTGCCGATCGAGGTCTCGGCGACGTGCTGCGGCACCACGTCGCGCTGGTCCGCCCGCAGCGCGTAATCACCTTTGGACGGCATATTCCGCCGCTGTTGGTCTCCCCCGGCTTCGAACCGCCGCTTGCAGGAAACAGTTCAGCGCAAAGTGGTCCGGTTTCATTACAAATTAGCCATGACGACAGCAGAGTGCCGCTATTGACTGCACGTGATCTCGGCTCGTTGCTCGAACGGCCCATCGCCAAGGGCAGTTTCTGGCAACACTGGCTCGAGTGGAGCGCCGGGTAACGACGGACCGGCCTGTTTGTTGGATAAGAGGCAAGTTTGGTTCCATCACGCAGCATTACCGGCAAGACAGGGCTGTTCAATTCGGCATTTGCGGTGCTTGGCGCCATTGGTCTGATGCTTGGTATCGGCACTCCGGCCTGCGCCAACAGCGCCGCGGCCGAATATTTTCGCACCCGTGCCGATCGCAGCGCGGTCCCGCGCCTGCTGAGCGAGGACGATCGCGCGTGGTACAAGGATCTATTTGCCGCGATCAAGCAGCAAGGCTGGGACAAAGTGCGCGTGATGCTGGACGCGCGGCCGGATGGCCCGTTGCACGCGGTCGCTCGCGCCGAATATTATCTTGCCCCCGGATCGCCCCGCATCGAGTTGGAACGCCTGGTGCAATGGCAGGCGAGCGCCCCTAACCTGCCCGAAGCCGAAGCGATCGGCGCATTGGCGGTCAAGCGCGGCGCGACGACGCTGCCGATCCTGCCGCTGGGACAATCGCTGGTCCATCTGCCCGACAGTCCACGCCGCATCCGTCCGCGCGAGGTCGCCGATGGAACCATGCCGGTATCGGTCGGCGCGGCGATCATCGAGCGGATCAAGGGCGACGATCCCGACAGCGCCAAGCTGCTGCTCGATGGCCTGGATGCTGCGCTCAGCCCCGAGGCCCGCAGCGAATGGCGCCAGCGCGTCGCCTGGAGCTTCTACATCGAGAACCGCGATGCCGCCGCCTATTCGCTAGGCGCAAGCACCGGCGCCGGCGGCAATACCAGTGGCTGGTACGCCGAAGGTTGGTGGACCGCCGGGCTGGCCGCCTGGCAAGTCGGCGATTGCACCCAGGCCGGCGAGGCATTCGGCAAGGCGGCAAAATCAGCCGATAACGCCGAACTGACGGCGGCGAGCTATTACTGGCAAAGCCGCAGCTTCATCCGCTGCCGCCTGCCCGAACAGGCCGCCGCGCCGTTGCGCGCCGCCGCCGCCTACGACGAAACGATGTACGGTATGCTGGCGATCGAACAGCTGGGCATGAAAATCCCGAGCACGCATGCCCAGGCCGATTTTACCGATGCCGACTGGCAGCGCGTGCGCGGCGTCGACAATGTCCGCACCGCCGTCGAACTCGCGGAAATCGGCGAGGATGGGCTGGCCGACGAAGTGCTGCGCTATCAGGCGCGGATCGGTGACCCGGCACTGTTCCAGCCATTGTCTCGCCTGGCGCGCGATATCGGGCTGCCGGCGACGCAATTGTGGATGGCCTATAACGCCCCCAGCGGCGGCATCGCCGAGCCATGCAGCCGCTATCCCACGCCGAAATGGACGCCGGTAAATGGCTGGCAGATCGATCCCGCGCTGATCTATGCGCATGCCCTGCAGGAATCGGTGTTCCGCGTGCGCGCGATCAGCCCGGCCGGCGCGCGCGGATTGATGCAGATCATGCCCGCCGCCGCGCACGACCATGCCGCCGATCTGGGCATAGCCGGCACCGCCGAAGACCTCAGCCGGCCCGAGGTCAACCTTGCCATGGGCCAGTTGCATCTTGCCAGCCTGCGCGCTTCTCCGGCGACGCAGGGCCTGTTGCCCAAGGTCATCGCCGCCTACAACGCCGGCCCGATCCCGGTCGGCCGCTGGAATAGCCAGATCCACGACCAGGGCGATCCGCTGCTATGGATGGAATCGGTGCCTTATTGGGAAACGCGCGGCTATGTCGCGACGGTGCTGCGCAATTACTGGATGTATGAGCGCCAGGCTGGTGGCCCGTCCGAAAGCCGGGCGGCGCTGGCCGAGGGCATGTGGCCGACCTTTCCCGGCCTGGATGGCAGTCACGCGGTGCGCATGGCCGCCAATGGCGCGCTGATGCGGCCGCCCAGCCCGGATAAAGAGATCAGCCTGCGTGGCGATTGATCCGGCGCGGGTTTTCAAGCCTATCGCGATTGCTTTGCTGACCATCTCCGATACGCGCGGCGTAGACGACGACACCTCGGGAGATATCCTGGCGGCGCGCATTGAAAGCGCCGGCCACCGGCTCGCCGCCCGCGCCATCGAACGCGACGACGTGCCCAGCCTCGTCGTGCGGCTTGACGCATGGATCGACGACCCCGCCATCGACTGCATCATCACCACCGGCGGAACCGGCCTGACCGGCCGCGACATCACCCCCGAAGCGCTCGACCGGATCAAGGACAAGGATATCCCCGGCTTCGGCGAACTGTTCCGCTGGATCAGCTACCAGACCATCGGCACCAGCACCGTCCAGTCCCGCGCCTGCGCCGTGTTGGCACGCGGCACCTATGTCTTCGCGCTGCCCGGCTCGAACGGCGCGGTGAAGGATGGCTGGGACCGGATTTTGGCCGAACAACTCGATAGCCGGAACCGACCGTGCAATTTTGTCGAGCTGATGCCCAGGTTAAGGGAAGTCTGAAGGCTGGATTCTGGGGCATTGCCCCAGGCCCGGTCATTTCACCGAGCACAGTTGGATCAATGCCTTATTAGCTCAGCGTGCGAGATTCTTGTGTTTCCCGCACATTAACGGAAATGCGAATTTGCGTAAACGGGCGGGAGCTGCCTGCCCGACCAATTTTCATCATGCATCATTATCATTCCCCGCGCTTTATGCGTCTGTAGGGCGCCACCGGCACGGCAAATAACCGATTGGCGCGGTAGCTGACACTTTCCCGCTGCAACTGGATAGTGACCAAATTTCGCCAGAAGGCTCGCTTCAGGGCAGATCTTGACACGACGTACAGAATATCGGGAGCACGAGGGGATTACCCCTCGGATCTTTCGATCTTCCCCTTCGACATTCCAACAGCCAGTCCCTAACAAGCTGCCAAATGCTCACCCTCGAAATCGATATCGAACCCCTTTGGCCAGACGCTACCGGTTGGGAAGCACTCGCCGACCGCGCCGCGCTTGCCGCAGCCGAGGTCGCGCCCGAACTCGCCAATTCGCGCCTGCTCGCCAGCCTGCTATTGACCAGTGACGATGACGTGCAGGTGCTCAATCGTGAATGGCGCGGCAAGGATCAGGCTACCAATGTGCTGTCGTTCCCGATGCTGACGCGCGACGAACTACTCGATCTGGCCGATGACGGCCCGCCTGAATTGCTCGGCGATATCGCACTGGCCTATGAGACTTGCGCCCGCGAAGCTGCCGACAAGGACATATCCATCGAAGCCCATGCGGGGCACCTGATCGTGCATGGCTTGCTGCATCTGGCAGGACACGATCATGCCACATCCGCAACCGCTGCCGAGGCAATGGAGGCTTTGGAGATTATGGCGCTTGCATCGATGGGGCTTGCCGACCCATATGCGGACCGGGAACCACCGCACGGAGCAGCGCACTGATATGGCCGAACATGGCCGAAATGACTTGGGCCGAAATGAGCCGGGCAATGGGGACCCGGATAGTAGACGCCCGATCTGGCGAGCGATCCGGGCCTTCTTCGAAGGCGGCGAGGCCGACCAGTCGCTGCGTGCGCAGATCGAGGAAGCGATCGAGGAGCATGAGGAGGGCGCCGACAACGACGCGCCTGCCGATGGCGATCTTTCCCAGATCGAACGCACGATGCTGCGCAACCTGCTCCATTTCAGCGAGCATGACGCCGACGATGTCGCCATCCCGCGCAGTTCGATCATTGCCCTGCCACATTCGGCGAGCTGGGCAGAGGTGGTCGAGGCCTTTGCCACCCATGGCCACAGCCGCTTGCCGATCTATCGCGAAACGCTGGATGAAATCATCGGCATGATGCTGATGAAGGATGTGTTTGCCTGCCTGGCCAGTGACGAGGCGCCGCCGGGCGACTGGTCCGGATTGATGCGCCAGCCGCTGTTCGTGCCACAGGCGCGGGGCGCGCTGGACGTATTGGCGGACATGCGCGCCAGTCGCATTCACCTGGCGGTGGTGGTCGATGAATATTCGGGTACCGACGGCATCATCACCTTCGAGGATCTGGTCGAGGAAATCGTCGGCCACATCGAGGACGAGCATGACGACGCGCCGGTCGAATTGCTGCGCCCGCTGGAAAACGGGATGTGGGATGTCGATGCCCATGCGGAACTGGAGGAGGTCGCGCAAAAGGTCGATCCGCGCCTCGCCGATGAGACCGAATCGGTCGATACCCTTGGCGGGTTGGCGTTTTTGCTGGCCGAACATGTGCCGTCCGTCGGCACTATGCTGGATCACCCCAGCGGCTGGCGGATCGAAGTGACGGCGGGCGATGAACGCCATGTCACCCGGCTGCGGCTGCATCCCCCCCTCGCCGCCGTGGAGCAGGACGCCTGATGGCAGCCAGCCGCCGCCTGCCGCCGTTGCGCGCGCTGGAGGCGTTCGTGCGGGTGGTCCGGCTGGGGTCGGCCAAGGCTGCCGCCAGCGAACTGGGGCTGAGCCCGTCAGCGCTGTCGCGGCGGGTGGGCGCGCTGGAGGATTTCACCGGCAAGCGATTGTTCACTCGCCAGCACCAGTCGATGAAACTGACCGAGGATGGCCAGGCGTTTTTCCAGGCGGTGTCGCCCCGGCTGGACGATCTGGCCGAGGCGGTCGATTCGCAGATCGAAAACAGCAATGTCATGCGGCTGCATCTGGGCGTGCCCTCGCTGTTTGCCGGGCAGCGGCTGTTTCCGCGCCTGCCCGAACTGCGCCGGGTTCATCCGCGTCTGCATATCGATATCGAAACCGGTCCGCATCTCGACGATCGGGTCGGCGATACGCTCGATGCCGCGATCATCCTGAGCAAGGAGCCGGAGCCGGGTTTTCATATCGTCCGGCTCGATCACAACCGGATCTATGCATTCACGTCAAAGGAATTGGCGGCTGAAATCGGTCCGATACCCGACCTGCGCAAGCTGACCCGGCAGACGTTCCTGGTCCATTACGACCTGGCCGACG
Source organism: uncultured Acetobacteraceae bacterium (assembly GCA_964658485.1). Lineage (GTDB taxonomy): Bacteria > Pseudomonadota > Alphaproteobacteria > Sphingomonadales > Sphingomonadaceae > Novosphingobium. Next base: position 7,917 of record CAZZYX010000022.1, read on the forward strand.
TGTTCGAGGCCTGGAAGGTCGCGCTGGGGCTGGCCATGCTCGAACCGCAGGCCATGGACCATTTCGATAGCGGCCAGCTGGTGCTGGAAGCAGCTGCGCAAGGTCTGGGCATCGCCATCATGCACGACGATCATTACCATCGTGCGCAGGACCCGCGCCTGGCGCGATTGTTCGAGGTCGAGGTCGAAAGCCCTTACAGCTACTGGTTCGTCTGCCGCCCCCGCGCGCTGGAAACCCGGCCGGTGAGGATTTTCCATGACTGGCTGGTCAAGGCGGGGATTTGAATCCGCGCGCCTATTTCCGCTCGCGCGCTAGCTTGTCCTGACGGTCCAGCGCGGTCTCGCCGGGCACGAAGCTCTTCGATGTCACCTTCAGCCAGATCAGCAGCGGCGCCGCCATGTAGATCGAGCTGTAGCTGCCGACGAAAATACCCATGGTGATCGCGGCGGTAAAACCGAAGATCACGCGCGGCCCCAGCAGCAGCAGCGCGATCAGGGTGATCAGCATCATTGCCGAGGTCATCACCGTGCGCGACAATGTTTCATTAACCGACAGATCGAGCAATTCGGCGATAGGCATGCGCCGAAATTTCTTGAGGTTTTCGCGGATGCGGTCGTAGACGACTATCGTATCGTTGAGCGAATAGCCGATGATGGTCAGCACCGCAGCGACGATGTTGAGGTCGAACTCCATCTGGGTCACCGCGAACAAACCCAGCGTCAGCGACACGTCATGCACTAGGCTGAGCAGCGCGCCGGCGCCGAACTGCCATTCGAACCGGTACCAGATGTAGATCGAGATCGCGATGGCGGCAAAGCCCAGCGCCTCGAATGCGCTCCAGCCCAATTCCTTCGACACCTTGCCCGAAACCAGGTCGATGCCGTCGAGCCGGGTGTCGGGATGGGTGGCAGTGATCTTGGCGATGATCGCCTTGGACATTGCCGTGGCCAGCGCCGGATTGCGCGTCGCGCCCGGTGGCAATTGCATGCGGATCGATACGGCGTTGGGCGCGCCGAAAGTCTGGATGATGGGATCGCCATAGCCAAGCGACTCGACCTCGCTGCGCAGTGCCCCCACCGGAGCGGCGGCGCTATGCGTGAAGGTCACCCGGATCATCTGGCCCCCGACGAAATCGACGCCGAGGTTCAGCCCGTTGACCGCGATCAGCACCCACGATGCGATCACCAGCAAGCCGCTGAGCGCAAAGAACGGCAGCCGCCATTTCAGGAAATGGATATTGGTGTTTTCGGGGACAAACTTGATCAGGCGCATCCGCGTGTCCTAGATATTGATGTCAGATGGCCGGGTGCGGTGCAGCCAGCCGGCGACCCACATCCGGGTCAGGAACACAGCAGTAAATACCGAGGTGCCGATGCCGATGATCAGCACGATCGCAAAGCCGCGTACCGGCCCCGAGCCGAACTTGGCCATCAGCAGCGCCGCGATGATATTGGTGATATTGGCGTCGAAGATGGCGCGGCTCGCCTCCTTGTAGCCCATTTCCACCGCCTGGAAGACGCGCCGACCGCGCTTGCGTTCTTCGCGGATGCGCTCGTTGATCAGTACGTTGGCATCCACCGCCGCGCCGATCGTCAGCACGAAGCCGGCGATGCCGGGCAGCGTCAGCGTGGTGTTGATCATGGCCATCACGCCTAGGATCATCAGCACGTTTATCATCAGCGCGATGTCGGCATAGATCCCAAAGCGGCCATAGACGAGCACGATCACGCCCATCACCAGCAGCGTGCCGACGATCATCGCGATCACGCCCTTGTGGATCGAATCGGCGCCGAGATCAGGCCCGACAGTGCGCTCCTCGATCACCTTGAGATCGACGGGTAGCGCACCCGAGCGGAGCGCGATCGCCAGTTGGTTGGCCGATGCGACGGTAAACCCGCCGGAAATGCTGGCGCTGCCGCCCATGATCGGTTCGTTGATGTTAGGCGCCGATAACACCTTGCCGTCCAGGATGATGGCAAACGGATGCCCGACATTCTCGGTGGTCAGCTTGGCGAATTTGGCGCCGCCAGCCGAATCAAAGGTGATCGATACGACCGGGCTGTTGTCGCGCGAGTCGAAGGTCTGGCTGGCATCGGTCAGCTGGTCGCCCTTGATCCCGCCCAGCCGCTTGACCGCGAGCAGGCCGGCACCGCCGCCATGCGCACCCGGCGCGAACGGCACCAGATCGTCCCCTGGCGGCTTGATCCCCTGCGCGACATCGCTGGGCAGCGCGGCGATATCGACCAGCTTGAATTCCAGCTTCGCGGTCTGGCCGAGCAGGCTCTTCAGCGCGGTCGGATCCTTGAGGCCCGGCACCTGGACCAGGATGCGGTCGTTGCCTTCGCGAATGATCGTCGGCTCGCGCGTGCCCAGCGCGTCGATGCGCTTGCGCACCACTTCGGTGGCGGTCTCCATGGCGTTAGTGACCGCCTGGTCGATACCCTCCTTCGTGGGGGTGAGCACGATGCGGGTGCTGTCGACGACCTTGAAATCCCAGTCGCGCTTGCCGGTTAGCCCCGCGCCATTGGTCAGCGGCAGGATCAACTCGCGCGCGGCATCGACCTCGCCCGGATTGTCGACCATGAAGCTGATCGAGCCATCCTTGTTGGAAATATCGCCGATCTTCACCGTGCCATTCGCTTGGCTCAGCTTGATCCGGACGCTTTCCTCCATCCCTTCCAGCCGCTGCGCCACGACCTGGTCGGGATTGGCCTCCAGCAGCAAATGACTGCCACCGGCCAGATCAAGACCCAGGTTGATGGTGGGGTGAGGCAGGCTTGCCGGCCACGGCAGATTGGCCGTGGCAAAGATCGACGGCAGCGCCGCAACACAGCAGCCCAGCGCGACGAACCAGAACCAGAGCCGTTTCCAGCGCGGAAAATCAAGCATTTGCGTAAGTCTTCTTGATCAATCGTTCGCCGCCGGGGTGCCGCCGGGCGGGATGACATCGGTGATGGTCGATTTGAGCGTCTTGACCTTCATGCCCGGCGCCAGTTCGACATCGACGTAGATATCGTCCAGCCTCACGATCCGGCCGATGAACCCTCCGCCGGTGAGCACCTGATCGCCCTTTTTCAGACCCCCGAGCTTGGCCTTATGCTCACGCTGCTGCCGCATCTGCGGGCGCAGGAACAAAAACCACATCATCCCGCCGATCGCCACCAGCGGCAGATATTGCAGCCAGGCCGGCGGGCCGTCCCCAGCTGCGGCAGCGCCTGCGGCAAGGATTGTCAGGAGGGGTATGCTCATGGCCGGGGCAACTCTCGCGGATAAATTGACATTTCTGGCCGGCGCCAGGCTGCTTGCGCGCATCGCACGCACAGACGCCAGACCCCGAAGGCCGGGCGCCTAGCAGCAATCCCGCGGGATGGCAACGAACTGGCCCGATCTTCAAAAACCGCGATCGGGCCGAACCGGCTTGCCTTGCCCACCGGGCGTGCCTATAGCCCACGACCTCGGTCGGGACGTAGCGCAGCCTGGTAGCGCATCACACTGGGGGTGTGGGGGTCGGAGGTTCGAATCCTCTCGTCCCGACCAAGTTTTTGCCAGATCGCCTGCCTGTGCTACATCGCGGCCCTGGACACGATCGTCGCTGCGACCTTTAACCGGCTGCACGCTGCTCGCAATAAAAGGCGCGCTACCATGGCCGGCAATCTCGTCTACGTGCTCAACGGTCCCAATCTCAACCTGCTCGGCACGCGCGAGCCGGAGATTTATGGGCATGATACGCTCGACGACATCGCCGGTCGGCTCGATGATCGCGCGCGTGAGCTGGGGCTGACGGTGGATCTGCGCCAGTCCAATCACGAAGGTCATCTGGTCGACTGGCTGCACGAGGCGCAGGCAGAGGGGGCGAAGGCGGTGCTGTTGAATGCGGGCGCCTACAGCCATACCAGCGTGGCGCTCTACGATGCGATCAAGGCGATAAGCACGCCGGTGATCGAAGTGCATCTGTCCAACCCGCACGCCCGCGAACCCATGCGGCATACCAGCTATATCGGCATGGCGGCGAAGGGCACGATCGCGGGATTCGGCGCGCTGGGCTACATGCTGGCGTTGGAAGCCGCCGCGACTTTCTGACGCGGCATCACCCTTATTTCTCCAGTGGTACGCCTGGCAGTTGCTTCGAGGTGCGGATCGTCAGCGACGTCTTGACGCTGGCGACGTTCGGCGCGGGCGTCAGTTTGCTGGTGAGGAATTCCTGGAAGCTTTGCAGATCCTTGCTGACGATCTTGAGGATGAAATCGATCTCGCCGTTCAGCATGTGGCACTCGCGTACTTCGGGGAGCAGGCGGACATGCTCCTCGAACCCGCGCAACGCCTCTTCGGCCTGGCTCTTCAGGCTGACCAGCGCGAATACGGTGATGGCGAAGCCCAGTTTCGCGCCATCGAGATCGGCATAATAGCCGCGAATGACCCCAAGTTCCTCCAGCGCGCGCACGCGGCGCAGGCACGGCGGCGCGGTCAGGCCGACGCGATGCGCCAGTTCGACATTGGTAACGCGGCCTTCCGCCTGCAATTCCACCAGCAGATGCTGGTCTATCTGGTCCAGACTGGACATGCCTTATCAATCCCTCGCCCGATGAGCCGGCTGCGATAAACGCGACCGTTTATTCCTGACAGTCGCAGTCTACCTGGGAAAGCCAATTGAAATTATAATCCGCAGAATGCCCGCTTCCGATAACATTGTTGTTATGCGCGCAAACTCCGTCCTTGGCAACGCGCCGTGCGCACAGGCTTTTGCCGGATAGGCGATGGTCGAGCTTGCCTTGTGCGCTTTGCCAAGCTAACGGACGCGAAATCCTGTGGCTCGGTTGCGAGGCACAAGGTTCCGATCGATATCCAAACCTGCCCAGCAGGCCGCGCGGCAGGATCATCAACGATGATCGAACCGACGGCAGGATGGGGCCTGTAGCTCAGTGGTTAGAGCTGGCCGCTCATAACGGCTAGGTCGCGGGTTCAAATCCTGCCGGGCCCACCATCTGCGGTTCTCGGCGAAGGGAATTGGGGCGGAAATCGATCGATCATCGAGTCGGGGAGTAGCGCAGCCTGGTAGCGCATCTGCTTTGGGAGCAGAGGGCCGGAGGTTCGAATCCTCTCTCCCCGACCAATGATCGCCTTAAATCGAACCATGTTGACATTGCGCGGTGGCGCGGGCCAATCCGTCATGATTGGCCGCTAGGGGCATGGCATGACCTTCCATACTGGTTTGTTGCGGGCCATTGCCCTGTTCTTGCTGGGATGTTCGCCGGCCCTTCCAGGGCAATCCGTGGCGCAGCAATTGCCGACCGGGCAGTCGATCACCCCCGAGGCCGCGCCTGGGGCGCAGTTCAGCCCGCTGGTCACCCATATCGGCCCACACCCCGATTTCGTCGCCGATGGCGCCGCCGCGATCGCCATCAGTCCGGATCGGCGCGAGATGCTGGTGCTGACCAGTGGCTTCAACCGTTTCGTCGGAGCCGATGACAAGGTCGTCCCGGCCCAGGCCATGCAATATATCTTGCGCTACCGGATCGACGCGCGCGGCGGTGCGCTGGTACAAACGCTGACCGTGCCCAACAGTTTCGGCGGCATCGCCTGGCAGCCCGACGGTCGCGGCTTTGTCGTCGGCGGCGGGGTCGACGACGCCGTGCATGTCTTTGCCCGGCAAGGCCGTTCGTTCGCAGACATCGGCGCGATCGCGCTTGGCCATGCCGCCGGGCTGGGTGCCCACGTCAAGCCGCAGGCTGCCGGCGTGGCGGTCAGCCCGGATGGTGCTCGCGCGCTGGTCGCCAATTATTACAATGATTCGGTTAGCCTGCTCGATCTTGCAACCCGGCGCGTCATTGCCGAGCAGGACCTGCGTCCGGGCAAGATCGATCCCGGCGAAACCGGCACGCCCGGCGGTGAATTCCCGTTTGCGATCGTCTGGACCGACGCTGCTCACGCCTGGGTATCGGCGCCGCGCGACCGGCAGCTGGTGGCGCTGAATGTCACTGCAACAGGGATCGCCATCGCCCACCGCGTGGCGACCCTGGGCGAGCCGACGGCGTTACTGCTCGATGCGCACCGCCAGCGGCTGTTCGCGACCGAGGATAACGCCGATCGCGTCGCCGTGATCGATTTAGGTACCGGGAAGCTGGTCGCCGAACCGCGCATCGCCGTGCCGGGGCTGGAGAAGCCGGGCAAGGGCCTCAATCCCGACGGACTGGCCCAATTGCCCGACGGCAGGTTGCTGGTGACGCTGGGCGGCATCAATGCGCTGGCGGTGATGACTCCGGATGCGCGCGCGGTGCAGGGATTAATCCCGACCGGCTGGTATCCCAGCGCTGTCGGCTTCAGCGCCGCGCCGGGACGATCGCCGCCGCGCATATTCGTGGTCAATCGCAAGAGCCCGCCCGGTCCCAATCCGCTCGGCTGCGTGCCCAGCGCGGCTTTCTATCGCGGCCAGCCGGACGCCTGCGGCAGGGATAACCAGTATATCTATCAGCTGGAGAAAGCCGGGCTGCTGCAATTTCCGCTGCCCGGCCCGCGCGCGCTGGTCGCAACCACGCTGCAGGTGGCGAGCAATATCGGTCTTGCCGGCGCCCCCGAGCGTATCGCCGCCGCCGCGCGGATGGCGGCGATCCGGGCGCGGATCAGGCATGTCGTGTTTATCATCAAGGAGAACCGCACTTACGATCAGGTGCTCGGCGACCTGGAAGTGGGCAATGGCGATCCGCATCTGGCGATCCTGGGGCGCGCGGTGTCGCCCAATCATCACCGGATTGCGCGGCAGTTCGTCACGCTCGATAATTTCTATGATTCGGGCGAGCAATCGAGCACCGGCTGGACCTGGTCGACGGCGGCGCGCGCGCCCGACCTTCTGGAAAAAACCGCTCCGGTCAATTATGCCCAACGCGGCCTGGGCTATGAGGCCGAGGAAGCGGATCGCTACGTCTATGCCCAGCAGACACCGGCCGAACGCCACGCCACCAACCCCCGGCTCTCGACCGACCCCGACTTGCTGGCAGGCCCGGCGCTACTGACCGCGCCGGATGCGCCCGATGATGATGATGGGGATGGCGACGGACCCGCCAAGACATCCGGCCAGGGTTTCCTGTGGGACGCGGCGATCCGGGCCGGGCTGAGCGTACGCAATTACGGATTCTCCGACGCGTCGGAATACGATCCGACCGTGCCTGGCGGAATGCCGCTGATCCGCGAGCCGGCGAAGGTGCAGCGCCGCATCTACACCCCCGGCGACCGGCTGCTGGCACCGCGCAGCGACCCCTATTATCGCGGTTTCGACCAGAAATTGCCCGACTATTGGCGCGAACTCGAATGGCAGCGCGAATACGACCAGCAGGATGCCGCCGGCAGCCTGCCCGCGCTGACGCTGCTGCGGCTCAGCCACGACCACTTCGGCGATTTTGCCAGGGCGATCGACGGCGTAAATACCGTCGAGACCGAGATGGCGGACAATGACTATGCGCTGGGCCAGGTGATCGATCACATCGCCCATGGTCATGCGGCAAGCTCGACGCTGATCGTCGCCATCGAAGACGACGCCCAGAACGGCGCCGACCATGTCGATGCGCGACGCAGCGTCGCGTTCTTCGCCGGTGCCACGGTCCGGCAGGGCGCGGTGGTGTCCACGCGCTATACCACCGTCAATGTCCTGCGCACGATCGAGGCGGTGCTGGGGCTGGCGCCGCTGGGGCTGAACGATGCGCTGGCGATGCCGATGGTCGATGTCTTCGATCCGGCGCAAGCGGGCTGGACTTATCGCGCGGTGGCGGCGGATGTATTGCGCAAGACCCAGCTGCCGATCCCGGTGGACCGCTTCGCCGCGCCGGTTTCGGCTACGGTCGGCTGTCCCGGACGCGATGCGCAGTGGTGGGAAGCAGCGATGCGGGGCCAGGATTTCCATACCGAGGATCATCTCGACACCGCCGCCTTCAACACCGCACTATGGCACGGGTTGGGTACCGGGGACCAGCCGGACAGCCGGGCGGGAACCGATCTGCGCAGCAATCGCGGCGATTTGCTGAAAAGCGCGGCGGCAAGGACGGAATGTCCGGGCTAGAAGTTCTTGCCACAATCGCAATATTCCGCGCAAATCGTTACGGTTCGCCTTGAATTGGAAGCCGCCTTCGACAACAGGGGGCCGTGCTCGATAAATTGCCTCGTCCTGTTGCCGCGCTGTTCGCGCTATTGTTGCTCATGGCGAGCATCTGGTGCCTGACCGCGACGCCGCCGCCGATCAAGGTCGCCAAGCGAGGCGGCTATACCGACGTCCACCTCTATCACGATATCGCCAAAGCCACGGCAAAGGGTGAACCCTATCATCAGGCTGCAGCGGAAATGCAGCGCGCGCATCACTATCCGCTCAAGCCGTTCTTCACCATGCGATTGCCGACGCTGAACTGGCTGGTGGTCCGGATCGGGTGGCACGGCGTCCAGAAAATCGCGTTCTGCGCGCTGTTCGCCAGCATATTTACCTGGGTCATCGCCCTGGAAGCCACGCTGCTCGCGATCGAGCGTATTGCGATCGCGATCGCGCTGGCCGCGGGCAGCGGCGCCATCATGGATGCCGATATCCTGGCATTGCACGAATATCTGGCCGGGATATTCCTGTCGCTGGCGCTGGCCGGGGTGTTTGCCGCACCCCGCCGCTGGTGGCTGGTCCTGCTGCCTGCCGCCGCTGCGCTGGCGATCCGCGAACTGGCACTGCCGTTCGTGCTGCTGGCGGCCGTTTTCGCTGTCTATGACCGGCGCTGGCGCGAAGTCGCGGGCTGGGCAGCGCTGCTGGCGGCTTTCGTCATAGCGATGATATTGCATGAGCAAGCGGTCATCTCCCAGGTGCGGCCCGGCGACATCGTCTCGCAAGGCTGGCATACCGCGCAGGGCTTTTCGGCGTTTCTAAAGGCGGTGATCTTCACCTCGGTGCTGCAACCGCTGCCGCTCGGGCTGGCGCTGCTGGCGGCGATGCTGCCGATGGTCGGCTGGCTGGCACTGCCAGGGCGGTCCGGGCTGTTCGCGGTCCTGTTATTTGCGGGATATGCGGTGATGATCGCGATGTTCTCGCGGCCCGACACGTTTTATTGGGGGGCGATCGTGATGCCGGCCTACTTCATCGGCTTTCCGCTACTTCCTCGCGCGCTCTGGCAATTGAGCCAGGCCATCCGCCAAACGCCACCTACGAGTTCGCCTCACCCCCGCCTATCTTGAGCACGTCAAAGGAGTGCCTTTCTTTCTACGACCCCAGACTGTAGAGGCTAGCCCAAACCCCTACATGGCAATACCGGAGAATTCACGTGGCCGCGCAATACGCCTACGTCATGAAAGGCATGACCAAGACCTTCCCCGGCGCGCCCAAGCCGGTGCTGAAGGATATCAGCCTGCAATTCTACCAGGATGCCAAGATCGGCATCGTCGGCCCTAACGGCGCGGGCAAGTCCACGCTGATGAAGATCATGGCCGGGATCGACAAGGATTATACCGGCGAGGCATGGCCCGGCGAATATATCACCGTCGGCTATCTGGCGCAGGAGCCGGAGCTGGATAACAGCAAGACCGTGCTCGAAAACGTCAAGGACGGCGCGCGCGAAACCGCCGACCTGGTCGATCGCTTCAACGAGATCAGCATGCTGATGGGCGATCCTCCGGAAGACGCCGACTTCGACGCGCTGATGGAAGAAATGGGCACGCTGCAGGAAAAGATCGATGCGGTGGACGGCTGGACGCTCGACAACCAGCTCGAAATCGCGATGGAAGCGCTGCGTTGCCCGCCCGGCGACCTCGGCGTCGAGAACCTGTCGGGCGGCGAAAAGCGCCGGATCGCGCTGACCCGGCTGCTGATTCAGAAGCCCGGCATCCTGCTGCTCGACGAACCGACCAACCACCTCGATGCGGAAAGCGTACGCTGGCTGGAAAACCACCTCAAGGAATACGCCGGCGCGGTGCTGATGATTACCCACGACCGCTATTTCCTCGACAATGTCGTCGGCTGGATTCTCGAAATCGATCGCGGGAAATATTTCCCCTACGAGGGCAATTATTCGACCTATCTGGAAAAGAAGGGCAAGCGGCTCGATCAGGAAGGCCGCGAGGACGAAAGCCGCCAGAAGGCGATCAATCAGGAACTGGAATGGATCAGGCAAAGCCCCAAGGCGCGCCAGACCAAGAGCAAGGCACGGATCAACGCCTTCGACCAACTGGTCAAATCCTCCGAGAACCGCCCGGTCAATAAGGCCCAGATCGTTATCCAGGTGCCCGAGCGCCTCGGCGGCAAGGTCATCGAGGCCAAGGGCATCACCAAGGCTTATGGCGACAAGCTGCTGTTCGAAGACCTGTCGTTCCTGCTGCCGCCGGGCGGCATCGTCGGGGTGATCGGGCCGAACGGCGCGGGTAAATCGACGCTGTTCAAGCTGATTACCGGCCAGGAAACACCTGATGAAGGCGAACTCGATATCGGCTCGACGGTGCGGCTGGGCTATGTCGACCAGAGCCGCGATCAGCTCAATCCGGCGAATAACGTCTGGCAGGAAGTCTCCGACGGCATGGACTTCATGAAGGTCAACAAGCAGGACATGAGCACGCGTGCCTATGTCGGAGCGTTCAACTTCAAGGGCCAGGACCAGCAGAAGAACGTCGGCAAGCTGTCGGGCGGCGAACGCAACCGGGTCCACATGGCCAAGATGCTGAAGACCGGCGGCAATGTGCTGCTGCTCGACGAGCCGACCAACGATCTCGACGTCGAAACGCTGCGCGCGCTGGAAGAAGCCATCGAGAATTTCGCCGGCTGCGCGGTGGTCATCAGCCATGACCGCTTCTTCCTCGATCGCCTGGCCACGCATATACTCGCGTTCGAGGGCAACAGCCATGTCGAATGGTTCGAAGGCAATTTCGAAGCCTACGAAGAAGACAAGCGCCGCCGCCTGGGCGATGCCGCCGACCGACCGACCGCGCTGGCCTATAAAAAGCTGACCCGCTGATTGTTCATTGAAAGACGGATTTTCCTGAACGTCAGCTAACGGCAAGTTCAGTCTTGCGTCATCGCGAATCGGCTAGCACGGTATCAACAAAGCCCGGCAGTCTCGCTTGGCGAAAGATGGAGAACGGTCATGGCCGTTATGACAGGAAAGATAGCCGTTCGGCATACGGTCCGGCTGGCTGCATTGGTACTGGGCACCGCAGTGGTGACGCTACCCGGTGTCGCGCTGGCCCAGCAGGACGACCATCACGGGCGTGAAGGCGGAGCACAGCAGCAGCAGCCTGCTCGCCCGGCACCGGCGCCGGCCCCCCGCGCCGCACCGCCCCCCCGCGGCGCTCCGCAGGCTGCGCCGATGGAACACGGTGGCAATTGGCGTGGAGCCGGTGGATGGGCCGGCCAGGCTCGACCGGGGCCGGGGAATCCGGCAGGTAATGGCGGGCAACCGCGTCCGCCGCAGCAGAACTTAGCGCCCGGCCAAATGCAACCACCGTACCGGGGCCAGGCGCAATACCAGGGCCAACCCCGGCAGGGCCAGGCCCATCAGGATCAGCCGGCATTTCAGGGCCGGCCCGATGGCAACGATGCCGGGCGCGGCAACCGCGACCAGGGGCGCAATGATGGAGGCCAGTGGCGCGGCAACGGTGGTCCCGGTCACAACGATGGCGGGCGATACGATAGTGCGCGCCGCGATGGCGGACGTAATGACGGCCAATGGCGCGGCGGCCCGCGCGGGGCCGGCGAATGGAACCACGGCTGGCGCCAGGACCAGCGCTATGACTGGCGCGGCTATCGCGAGGCCAATCGCGACGCGTTCCACGCCAACCGCTACTATCCGCCCTATCGCGACTACAATTACGATCGCCTGGGCGTCGGCTTTTATCTCCAGCCGCTGTTCTTCGGCTCGGACTACTGGATCGCCGATCCGTGGGACTATCGCCTGCCGCCTGCTTATGGACCCTATCACTGGGTGCGCTACTACAACGACGTCATCCTGGTGAACACCTACACCGGCCAGGTTGCCGACGTGATCTACGACTTCTTCTGGTAAGCTATCCGAAAAGTCCGGATTGACGCATAATTTACATACCGGCCGTCCATAATGCGATAGTCGGAGAGTGGCCCGGCATCAGAGCCCCCGTCCCGCTTGCCTGCTGGGCGGGGGTTTTCCGGCGCAGCATCCGGAAATTGCGTGCCAGCCCTATACCCCCGTGTGGTGCAAGGCTACGGCAATATCCCCTAAACGGCCAGTTGAACCCCGTCCAAGGCTTCGGCAATCAGCCGACGGGTATTCTCGACGCCGTAAAGCGCGATGAAACTGCCCATGCGCGGCCCTTGCGGCGATCCCAGCAGCGTCTCGTACAAAGCCTTGAACCAGTCGCGCAGGTTCTCGAACCCGTAGTGCGGGTCCTTGCCGATCTCGTAGATGATGTTCTGCAATAGCTCGGGCGTTGCGTCATCGGCGGTTGCCGCCAGTTCCTCGTCCAGCGCGGCCAGCGCGGCCGCTTCGCCGGCATCGGGTATGCGACGATGCAGCGTCGGGGCGATGAACGCGCGGCAATAGGCCAGCGCGCTGGTCACCAGGCCGTCCAGCGCCGGGTGCAGCGCGGGGTCCGGATCGGCAATGTAATTGGCGAGATAGGACCACACCTGGTCGCGGGTGGCATTCGGCCCCATCACTCCGACCAGGTTGAGCAGCAGGCCATAGGTGACCGGCAGGCTGTCCCCCGCCCCGGCCCCGGCCCCGGCCCCAGCCTGCTCGCCATTGGTGCGCAGCAGATGCCACACCGGATTGCCCAACTGTTGTTCGATCGGCTGCGAGGGCAGTTTCTCGCGGAACTGCCAATATTCGTCGACCGCACGCGGCACCACCCCGACATGCAACTGTTTGGCGCTCTTGGGCTCGCGATAAAGGTAGAAGCCCAGGCTTTCCTCGCTGCCATAGGCCAGCCATTGGTCGATAGTCAGGCCATTGCCCTTCGACTTCGAGATTTTCTCGCCCTTCTCGTCGAGAAACAGCTCGTAGATCAGCCCCTCGGGGCGCCGCCCGCCCAGCACCTGCGCGATCTTGCCCGATTGCGTCAGGCTATCGGTCAGGTCCTTGCCGCACATCTCGTAATCGACACCCAGCGCGACCCAGCGCATCGCCCAGTCGACCTTCCATTGCAGCTTTGCCGCGCCCTTGAAGATGCACTGCGTGATCGTCTCGTCGCCATCCCGAAACCGTATCAGCCCGGCCTCGGCATCGACCACCGTGATCGGCACCTGCAGCACCGCGCCGCTGGTCGGGCTGATCGGCAGCACCGGAGAGTATGTCTTGCGCCGCTCCTCGCGCAGCGTCGGCAACATGATCGCCATGATCGCATCGTAATGGCGCAGCACATTGCGCAACGGTTCATCGAAAGCACCCGATGCGTAACGCTCGCTGGCGGCGACGAATTCATAATCGAACCCGAAGCGATCCAGAAAAGCGCGCAGCATCCGGTTGTTATAATGCGCGAAACTTTCGGATAGGCCGAACGGGTCGGGAATGCGGCTGAGCGGCTGGCCGAGATGCCGGGTCAGCATGTCGGCATCCGGGATGTTATCGGGAACCTTGCGCAGGGCGTCCATGTCGTCGCTGAATGCGATCAGCCGCGTCGGTGCTCCGGTCAGCGTTTCATAGGCACGGCGCACGAAGGTGGTGCGCAATACCTCCTGGAACGTGCCGATATGCGGCAGCCCGGATGGTCCGTAGCCGGTTTCGAACACCATGGGAGTTCCATCGGGCTTGCCCCGGGGATAGCGTTTTACCAGCCGGCGCGCCTCTTCGAAAGGCCATGCCTTCGACGTTTGCGCGGCAGCGACGAGGTCAGCGTGTGTCATCGCAGCGCCTTTGCGGAAGATGGCCGGGGAGCGCAAGCAGGATGCTCCGCGTTCCATTTATGTTCTAGGCGTTACCTCATAACCCGGCTAGGTATGGCGAACATGCCCGCCTTGCCCCTCCCCGCGACTCATATCAGCCACGCCGGTTGCTGGCTACGGGATGGCGGCGCCCAACCCCGGACCACCACCGTCGGCAAGGGCGCGGCAATCATGGCGGCGGCGGATACGCCGATGCTGATGCTGAACGCACCGCTGCTGGCCAGCCGGCTGGGCTATCCGGATCTGTCGGGGCTCGATTTGCTGGAACTGTACGCCTTCATCCATCCGGCGCGCTTCGTCGTGCCGACGCCGCATGGGTTGGCCCGCGTGCTGGGGCTGCCCGAGCCGCAGGGCGAGGACGATGTCCCGGCGCTGTTGCAGGCCGCCGCTGCCGCTTTGCTCGATCGCTGTGGCGCGGCGGACTGGGCCGAACGCGAGGGGGCGTGGACCGGGCTGCAGTCGCTGCTGCGCCAGCGCTGGTCGTGGGCGCCGCTGCTCGTCCCGCGCATCGCGAAGCCCGAGCGCGCCGAGCGCTGGCTGTTTTCCCGCCTACCCGAATGGAGCGAAGCGCCCGAGCGTCCCCAACCCGCGCAGATCATGCTGACCGACGAGGACGTGGCGGAGCGGCTGGCCCGATTGACCGGTGACGGTGCGGAAACCCGGCCCGGCCAACGTGCCTATGCCGCCGCGGCCGCGCATATCTTTGCCCCGCGCAGTGCCGATGCCCGCGCGCGCGTGTTGCTCGCCGAAGCCGGTACGGGCACCGGCAAGACGCTGGGTTATCTCGCTCCAGCCTCGTTATGGGCGGAAAAATCCGGTGGCACGGTCTGGGTTTCGACCTTCACCAAGGCGCTGCAACGACAATTGCGCCGGGAAAGCCGGCGAGCTTGGCCAGAGTCTTCTTCGGGTGGGTCGAGCCGTGCCGATGGCTCGCCGCCGGTGGTGGTGCGGAAAGGCCGCGAGAATTACCTGTGCCTGCTCAATCTGGAGGACGCACTGCAAGGCGGCTTCAGCGGGCGCGCGGCGATCGTGGCGCAATTGGTGGCGCGGTGGGCGGGCTATACCCAGGATGGCGACATGATCGGCGGCGATCTGCCCGGTTGGCTGGGGACGCTGTTTCGCCAGCGCGGGGTCGCGGCGCTGACCGACCGGCGCGGCGAATGCGTTTATGCCGGTTGCCCGCATTATCGCAAATGTTTCATCGAACGCGCCACGCGGGCGAGCGCCCAGGCCGATCTGGTAATCGCCAATCACGCGCTGGTGATGGTCAACGCCGCACGCGGACGCGATCCGGCCGCGCGACCGACACGCATCATCTTCGATGAAGGCCATCACGTTTTCGAAGCCGCCGATGCGACATTCGCGGCGGCGCTGACCGGGGCCGAGACGATCGAGTTGCGGCGTTGGGTGATCGGCCCCGAAAAAGGCTCGCGCGGACGGCGGCGCGGGCTGTCCGCGCGGTTGGCCGATGTCGCATCGTATGATGAGGCCGGCGGCCGGGCGATCGCCGCCGCGCGCGAGGCTGCCGATGCCCTGCCCGGCGATGGCTGGCTGCAACGCCTGCATGACGGGTCGCCAGCCGGACCATTGGAAGAATTGCTCGGCGCGGTGCGGGCCATGGCTTATGCTCGCGACGAGAGCGGTGGCCAGGATGCGGGCTATGGGCTGGAGACGGAGGCGTCGCAGCTCGATGGCGATTTCATCGAACGGGCGGTGGCGGCACAGGCGGCGCTGGCTGCGCTCCGCCAGCCGTTGTTGCGGCTCGGCATCAGGCTGGAGGCGCTGCTCGGCGAACCGCCCGACTGGCTCGATGGTTCGGGCCGCGCACGGATCGAGGGTGCGCGTCATTCGCTGGGCTGGCGGGTCGATCTACTCGCAGCGTGGGAAAACCTGCTGGCGCGGATGGGCGGCGCGGCGGACCCGCGCTTCGTCGACTGGCTGGCGATCGAGCGCTCGGACGGGCGCGAATTCGATGTCGGGCTACATCGCCGCTGGCTCGATCCGATGCAGCCGTTCGCGGCGACGGTGCTGGCACCGGCGCATGGCGTGATGCTCACCAGCGCCTCGTTACGCGACGGTGCTGCGCCATCCGAAGATGGTGGCGGCTGGGACAGCGCGATCGCCCGCAGCGGAGCCGGCCATGCCGACATCGTCCCGCGCCTGGCAGCTTTCGACAGCCCGTTCGACTACGCCGCCCAGGCCGAGGTGCTGATCGTCACCGATATCGCCAAGGGCGACATCCCCACCCTCGCCGGAGCCTATGGCCGGCTGATCGAGGCGTCGGGCGGCGGCGCGCTGGGGCTGTTCACCGCGATCCGCCGGTTGCGCGCGGTGCATGGCCGGATTGCCGACCGCATGGCCCGCGAAGGCCTGCCGCTCTACGCCCAGCATGTCGATCCGATCGACACCGGCACGCTGGTCGATATCTTCCGCGACGATCCCCGGGCTTCGCTGCTGGGTACCGATGCCTTGCGCGACGGGGTGGATGTGCCGGGCCATTCGCTGCGGCTGGTTATCATGGAGCAGGTGCCCTGGCCCAAGCCATCGATCCTGCACCGCGCCCGGCGCATGGCGCATCCCGGCGGCGGGCAGGCCTATGACGACCGCATCATCCGCGGGCGGCTGGCGCAGGCGTTCGGTCGCCTGATCCGCAGCCGCGACGATCGTGGGCATTTCGTGGTATTGTCCGCTGCCTTTCCCTCGCGATTGTTGTCCGCTTTTCCACCGGCCACGCCGATCCACCGGGTAACGCTGGATCAGGCTTTACAACGCGTGGTGGGCAGTGTTTCTAAGCAACCAGAGTCAACCGCGTCAGGTGCCCATCCGAAATGAAAACACCCTGATCTTGAAAACTTTGGGTCTGTTCCGCCATGCCAAATCCGACTGGCACGATCCCCGTGCGCGTGATTTCGACCGGCCACTGAACGGGCGCGGGCGCAAGGGCGCCGCAATGATGGGCCGACACATTCGTGAATGGTGCCTTGAACGAGGGCTGCGCTGGGACCGGATATTGGCCTCGCCCGCCGTGCGGACCAGCGAAACGCTGGAAATTACGGCGATGGATTCCACCGGCGGGGGGCGCCTGCGCTATGTCATCAATTGGGATCGACGGATCTACCTGGCCAGCTCTGCTACCTTGATCGACATTCTGCGGGAGCAGGAAGAACAGGTCGATGCGGTGTTGATGGCCGGGCACAATCCGGGCCTGGAAGACCTGATTTTCGATCTGGTCCCCGATAACGGGTCAAATCCGTTACGCGATGTCGTCGAGGAAAAATTCCCGACGGCAGCCTTTGCCGTGCTCGAACTCGATATCGCGCAATGGGCCGATCTCGGCAACGATTGCGCCGCGCTGATTCACTTGTCCCGCCCGCGAGATCTCGATCCGGCGCTGGGTCCGCAGGGTCTGGGGTGATCAGGCTTCGAGCGCGGCGGCCAGAGTCGCGCGAATCGTCGCCAGATCCGCAAGCCAGGCACCAATGCCGGGCCGGGTGTCGGCTTCGAAGCCGGACGGCCCGACATGATCGCCAGGTTCCGGCGCAGACCCCGGGTCCGGCTTCACGCCCGCCCGCCCGCCTAGGGCTAGGCGAGCCCCGCGCAGCGTATAACCCTGATGATGTACCAGACGATCGATGGTCTCGATCAGTTCGACATCCTCCGGCCGATAATACCTCCGGTTGCCACTACGCTTGACCGGCGTCAGCATCGGGAACTGTTCTTCCCAGTAGCGCAACACGTGCTGGCGGATACCCAGCGCCCGCGCTACTTCGCCGATCGTGCGAAACGCGCCCGGTGCCTTTCGGTCGTCAAAACCTGGGCGATCATTCAGGCCCGGCTTTTCGTCGCCAGGCATTTTCCCGAAAGAAAGCGTAGGAGCCGGATCTTCAGGTCCCGCCGCATCGTCTTGTCCGGTCATTGCCCAGTGCTCATCGTCAGGCTCCGTTATTCCTTTGCAACACGCTCCTTCAGCATCTTGCTGGCGCGAAATGTCAATACCCGGCGTGGCGTAATCGGCACTTCGATTCCCGTTTTGGGATTGCGCCCAAGACGTTCCGTCTTGTCACGCAGCAGGAATGTGCCAAACCCGGAGATCTTGACGTTCTCTCCCTCGGCGAGCGCATCGCTCATCATGTCGAGGATGGATTCGACCATCGCCAACGCTTCCGAACGGGATAAACCTATTCGGCGATTGATCGCGTCGGCAAGGTCCGCACGTGTAAGTGTCTTCATGGAGCGCATATCTTACCCGAACCATTAGCCCCCCGGCCAAGCCCAAACCATATACAAAAAGAGCCCTTTTGCAATGCGGCAGAGGCTCCCGATACAATTTTTTGTACGAAATCGCACAAATATGGAAGATGTCCGGATTACATCCGGATCACGCTGGCGCCCCAGGTAAAACCTCCGCCCATGGCTTCCAGCACGACCAGATCCCCCGGCTTGATCCGTCCGTCGCGAACCGCCGTATCGAGCGCCAATGGTACGGACGCAGCGGAGGTATTGGCATGGCGATCAACTGTCATAACGACCTTTTCGATCGGCATGTGCAGCTTGCGCGCGGTCGCTTCCAGGATGCGGGCATTGGCTTGGTGCGGCACCAGCCAGTCGATGTCTCCGGCTACCAGGCCGACCTCACCCAGCACTTCGCCCAGCACTTGCGAGAGATTTGTTACCGCATGGCGAAACACTTCCCTGCCCCGCATCCGCAGCTTGCCGACCGTGCCCGTGGTGGAAACCCCGCCATCCACGAACAGCAGTTGATTATAGGCGCCGTCGGCATGCAGCCGAGTCGCCAGGATACCCGGCGCCGCCGTTCCCTCGGCCTCCTGTGCGGCCAGCACTATGGCTCCGGCGCCATCGCCGAACAGCACGCAGGTCGCGCGATCGTCCCAGTCGAGAATACGGCTGAAGGTTTCCGCGCCGATCACCAGCGCGCATTTGGCCATGCCCGTGCGCAGCATCGCATCGGCGACGCCCACGGCATAGAGAAAGCCCGAACATACCGCCGCGACATCGAAGGCAATGCCGCCATTGCAACCCAGTTCGTGCTGCACGATGGTCGCCGTGGCCGGAAAGGTCTGGTCCGGGGTTGCGGTCGCCAGCACGATCAGGTCGACCGCCTGCGCCGCGATACCCGCCGCCGCCAGCGCGGCCCGAGCCGCTGCGGTGGCCAGCGATGCGGTGGTTTCGCCCTCGCCGGCAATATAACGCGAGCGAATGCCGGTGCGCTCGACGATCCAGTCATCGCTGGTATCGAGCCGCGTTGCCAGTTCGGCATTGCCGACACAGCGGACAGGCAGGGCCGAACCAGTGCCGATCACCACAGAACGCAGGCTCACTTGGCCCCGCCCAGCAGCGCGGCAGCCTCGGAAATGGAACGGGTGCCGCGCCAATGATCGGAGCCGAGCCGCAGCAGGTCGGCGGTAATCCGTTCGGTCAGGTTTTCTTCGAGCAGGCGCGCGGTCAGACCGATGGCGTTAGCCACGCCGAGCGCGCTGGCGCTGCCGTGGCTTTTGACGACAATGCCGCCCAGCCCCAGGAACACCGCACCGTTGTGGTTATTGGGGTCGAGATGATGCCGCAGCAATTCGGTTGCCGGTCGCGAAATCAGGAAGCCGATCTTGGACCGCAACGAACTGGCAAAACTGCGGCGCAGCAGGTCGGCGACGAAGCGCGCCGTGCCCTCCACCGCCTTCAGCGCGATATTGCCCGAAAATCCGTCGGTTACCACGACATCGACATCGCCGCGGCCCAGCTTGTCCGCCTCGATATAGCCGTCGAACGACATCGCCAGTTCGGTACTGGCGGCCTTGAGCCGCTGTGCCGCCTCATGCAGCGTTTCGGTGCCCTTGTTGTCCTCGCTGCCGATGTTGAGCAGGCGGACGCGCGGGGTCGCCCGGCCGGTGGCGATGCTGGAATAGGCCGCGCCCATGATCGCGAACTGCACCAGGTTGCGGGCATCGCACTCGGTATTGGCACCCAGGTCGAGCATGACCACGTCATTTTCGCCCAGCGTCGGCAGCAATGCCGCCAGCGCCGGTCGGTCGATGCCGGGCATTGTGCGCAGCGCCAGCTTGGCCATCGCCATCAGCGCGCCGGTATTGCCCGCGCTGACCACGGCGCCGGCCTCGCCGGTCTTTACCGCATTGATCGCCATGCCCATCGACGTGGTCTTGGCGCGGCGCAGCGCCTGGCTGGGCTTTTCATCTCCGCTGACGATGTCGTCGGCATGGAGAATTTCCGAAGACGCGCGCAGGTTGGGATGCTTGTCCAGCGCGCGTTCGATCCGGGGCCGATCGCCCACCAGCAGGAACTTGAATGCCTGGTGCTGGCGGCGCGCCAATGCCGCGCCGGAAATCATCGTGTGAACGCCTTCGTCGCCGCCCATCGCATCCACAGCGATACGCGACAGACTCATCGACCTTCCCCTGGCAAGCGAATTAAACGGCGCTGGATACGAGAATCTGGCGACCGTTGTAATGCCCGCAGGACATGCACAGATTATGCGGACGCTTCAATTCGCCGCAATTGCCGCATTCGTGGAAAGCTTCCACTGTCAGCGCATCATGGCTGCGGCGCATGCCCCGGCGGGAGGGCGATGTTTTTCTTTTGGGGACAGCCATTTCGGCACCTGATCCTGCAATGTGTAGCGAACGATAATAACGCAGCCCGTATTTTGCCCGGAAGCATAAGGATTGGGGGCGGCGGCGAACGCGGGCCTATAGCGGATTTAGCGTGCGTTGCAAGCGCCAGACCGCCATTGCGGACTTAACGATAACGGGAGCTTGTCAATGATACTGCAAACCACACTATGCCTGGCCGCGGCAGCCATCGTCCTGAATATCTGGCTTGGCATCCGCATCAGCCAGGTCCGGTCCCGCCTGGGTGCCTGGGTGGGCGATAGCGGCCAGGAGCCGCTGATCCGCAGGATGCGCGCGCAGGCCAACTTCGTCGAAAATGTGCCGATCACATTGCTGATGTTCGGGCTGATAGAAGCGTCGGGCGTTAAAGGTGTTTTGGGAGGGGGCGCCTGGCTGGCACCGCTCGGTGCGATTTTCCTGATCGGTCGGGTCGCGCACGCCTATGGCATGGACGGCGCTCCCCGGTTGCAGGCCGGACGCGGCATCGGCGCGATATCCGCGGTGCTGACGCAAGCGGTGCTGGCGATCGTGGGGGTGTCGATTGCGCTGGGCAGGCTCTAGCCAAATACCTTGTCAGCGACAAAAGGGTTGGTCCGGCGCTCCTGCCCGAAGGTGCTGACATTGCCGTGGCCGGGGACAAAGGCCACATCGTCGCCCAGCGGCCAGAGTTTGCCGGTGATCGAGTCGAGCAATTGCTGGTGATTGCCGCGCGGAAAATCCGTGCGCCCGATCGATCCCTGGAACAGTACGTCACCGACCAGCGCCAGCCGCGAGGCGCTGTGGAAAAACACCACATGTCCCGGCGTGTGACCCGGACAATGCAGCACGTCGAGGGTCAGGTCGCCGACCGTCACGGTGTCGCCGTCGTGCAGCCAGCGGTCGGGTTCGAAGCTTTCGCCATCCAGTCCATAGCGCTTGGCCGGATCGTCGAGAGCCTCGATCCAGAATCGGTCTTCCTCGTGCGGCCCTTCAATTGGCAGGCCGAGTTCCCTGGCCAGCACCCCGGTCATGCCGCAATGGTCCATATGGCCATGCGTCACCAGCAGCTTTTCAAGGCGGACGCCATGGCGCTCGACCTCTTGCTTGAGCCGCTCGAGATCGCCGCCGGCGTCGACCAGCGCGCCGCGCATCGTACCGGTACACCAGATCAGCGAGCAATTCTGCTGGAACGGGGTAACCGGAACGATGGCGACGCGCATCGGGGGAATCGACGAATTCATGGTTAGGCATGACCGTGTTGAGTTGAAAGCGCTACTAACTATAGGGAGTTGCGATCGGTAAGGCCAGACGGAGACATTGTTCATGCGATTTTCACAGGTCATGTTGGCTATCGGCGTCGGCGCGATGTCCATTTCATGCATGGCCGCGCCGCGCCGGGCAACGCCGGCGCCGCATCTGGCCGAAACCAGCTTTGCCGCGCTCGCCCAGCCGTTGCCTTATCCCTATAACGAGGGGGCGGATGCGAGCCGCGATATCGACGCCGCGCTGATCCGCGCAAAGGCCACGCACAAACTGCTGCTGATCGACATGGGCGGCAATTGGTGCGGCGATTGTCGAGTGCTTGCGGGTACGATGGCGCTGCCCGACCTGGCACCCTTCGTCGCGCGGCATTTCGAGGTAGTACCGGTCGATGTCGGGCGGTTTTCAAAGAACATGGCCGTGGCACGGCGCTTTGGTGCGCCCAGGCCGGCGGGCGTACCCGCGCTGCTGATCGTCGATCCCGTTACCGGCGCGTTGCTTGACCAGGGCCATACCGAGGCATTGGCCGATGCCCGCGCGATGAGCCCGCAGGCACTTGCCGACTGGCTGGCGCAATGGTTGCGGTAATTGCCACCAGGTATCAGGGCGATTTACAACCGCCCGCTTTTCCACACCACCCGGCCGATCACGTCGAGTTCTTCCGGCGCCAGCTCGAATGGGCGATAGAGCTGATTATCGCTGATTAGCACGATACGCGCGGGCTGCCCCAGATCGAGCCGCTTGACCAGTAGCGCATCGCCGACGCGCACGACATAAACGCCGTTACGCAAAGCGCGCGCGGTGCGATCGACCAGGATTTCATCGCCATCGCGCAACGTCGGCTCCATCGAGTCACCCGTCACCACGATGGCGGTCAGTTGAGCCGGATCGAGCCCCTGTTGCCGCATCCAGTGAGTGGAAAAGCGAAAGGCACCGATCGGTTTCTCCTCGCCCGGCGTCGCGCCGGGCCCCGCCGACGCACCCAGCGACAGACGCGGCACATCCACCCATTCCGGACGATGCGGTTTTCCCGGAAGCGATTCGTTTATTTCGAAGGATTTTTCCTCCGCAGCGCCTAACTGATTTTCCGCGACATCAAAGAACCGCGCCAATGTCCGGCGATCAGATTCTTCTAATTTGCGCGGACTGCCTTTCCGGACAAATTGTTGAAGATACGTGCCATTCCTGGAAATCAGGGCAGATAACGCGGCCAGGCTGACTCCTCGCGCGGTGGCCAGTTCCAGCAGCCGCACACGCGGATCGGGATCATTCATGGCATTTCTCGAACATAGGAAATTTCCTAGACATTTCCCATTTTGTCATGAACAAAGGAGGAACGCAACCATCTGATTCGCGATGGCATGCGTTCGGCGGAACTTCTCCCGCTTCCGCTGATGTCCAGCGGGGCGCATCAATAAAAAGAACATTACATGAACATTTTAAACCGGGGACATGGCATGCAGATCGATCATACCAATCACGCCGACGCCGCGCCGTTTACCCCGACCGGCGGCGTCGCCGTGCGCACCGGCGACCGGTTCGCGGCGCGGCCACGCCAGCCCTGGGGACGTTTGTTGAAAGCGGTACTCGACCTGGCCGGTGAAGAGGCCGAACTGGTTCGCCATATCGAGCGCGACTGGACCAGTGCCACCTTCGCCGGCTCGCGCCATCTGGTCACCCTGGCTTTTGCCGGAGCCAACGCCGCCGACGCGGGGGAGAATTTCATCATCGCGTTGCCTGAGCATGAATTCGCCATTCCCCGCTACCTGATCGCCGACGCCCAGATCGTCGCGGTCGAGGATACGCAATTGCCGAAGCGCAAGCTGCTGGTCGAAGTGGGGTTGCTGTTGTTGGAGCAGGCTTGATGATTGCCATGCCAAACTCGAACCCCTGCGATCAAACGTTGATCGCCGAAAACTTCAGGAAATCGGGCACCGGGCCGTTCCAGGCGTCATCGCCGGCAGCGACCACGGGCGTGCGCGGTTCGCGGGCGGGGGTGCGGCGGACGGGTGCGGCTGGCTCGACGGCAGTGTGCGCCGGAATGTCTCCAGCGATGGGGCGTTCCTTGCGAGCCGGACGATCGACCCGCTTTGGCGAATCGGCTTGCTCAGGACGGGCAACCTGCTCCGAACGGGCCGGCGTCTCCGCACGTGGCGATCGTTCCGGCCTGGCTGCACGACCCTTGGGCGCGCGCCGGTCCGAGCGCTGGCGCGGTTCGGCGGCGGGTGTTTCGTCACCTGGCTCCGCGTCGGCACCACCCGCCATGACGTACACCGGGATCTTGCCACCGGTGAGTTTTTCGACGTTCTCGATCGCTTCGGCATCCTCGGGCGCCACGAACGTGAATGCGCGTCCGGTGGCGCCGGCACGACCGGTGCGGCCGATGCGGTGGACGTAATCGTCGGGATGCCACGGCGTGTCGAAATTGAAGACATGGCTCACGCCCTTCACATCCAACCCGCGCGCGGCCACGTCCGATGCCACCAGCAGGTTGATCGTGCCGGCCTTGAACCGGTCAAGCTCGGCTATGCGCGACGACTGATCCATGTCGCCATGAATTTCCCCCGCCGAAAAACCGTTGCTCTTGAGGCTTTTGGCCAGTTCGCGAACCGTCGTCTTGCGATTGCAGAAGATAATCGCAGTGGTGACATTGTCGGTGCGCAACAGATGACGCAGCATCTCGCGCTTGGCCCTGGTCGTCACCGCCACTTTGTGCTGGACGATCTGGGTGTTGTTGCTGGCCGGGCGAGCTACCTCGATATATTTGGGATTGCTCAGGAATTTATCGGCCAGCTTCTTGATCGGCGCCGGCATGGTCGCCGAAAACAGCAGCGTCTGGCGCTGCACCGGCAGCTTCGAGCAGATCGTCTCGATATCGGGGATGAAGCCCATGTCGAGCATCCGGTCTGCCTCGTCGATGACCAGCAGATCGCAGCCGGTCAGCAAGATCTTGCCGCGTTCGAACAGGTCCATCAGCCGGCCCGGCGTGGCGATCAGCACGTCGACGCCGTCGCTCAACGCCTTGACCTGATCGCCCATCTGGACGCCGCCGATCAGCAGCGCCATCTTGAGATCGTGATTCTTGCCGTATTTCTCGAAATTCTCGGCCACCTGCGCCGCCAGTTCGCGGGTCGGTTCGAGGATGAGGCTGCGCGGCATCAGCGCGCGCCGTCGGCCATGCGCCAGAATATCGATCATCGGCAGCACGAAACTGGCAGTCTTGCCGGTGCCGGTCTGGGCGATGCCGATAATATCCCGCATCATCAGTACGGAAGGAATCGCCTGTGCCTGGATAGGCGTCGGTTCATCGTAACCGGCGGTAAGCACCGATTGCAGCAATTCGTCGGACAGGCCGAGATCGGCGAACTTCATAAGCTTTGGTGTGTTCCGGGTAAAATGGGCCGCGTAACGGAAATCTGGGCGGCCTGACGGTATGGGCCGGATCCGCCAGCAACACTAACCTTGACGGGTAGCGAAGCGCCGCAGCGTTAAGCCCATGATGCGCTGAAGGTCAAGGAAATCGGCGATACGAGGATGGCACGAGTTCGTTCAGCCGCTTGACCTTGCAATTGGCGCCACTGCGCGATTGCAGGATGTCGCGCCCGGCGCAAATCGCGCCGTCGGCATTGCGCGTCACGTAAAATCCCGAGTAAAAGTCGCGGGCGCTGCAGCGCTTTTCCAACCTGACGCTGATGATGCGCTGGTCATGCAGGAACAGCAACAGCTCGTCGCCATCGCCCGGTCGCACCGCCGCTATGGTATTGATGCCCAGGCATTTGTTGACACTGCGTTGGCCGAGGCGCTCGATCCGCTCGTCTTCTTGCAGTTCCTCCACCATCGCCGGCGGCATGGCGGCAGTGCCGGGCGTAATGCGGATCGAAAAATGCTGTTCTATCCGGACCTGCCGCCAGCCGCGAGGGCGCCAACTGGCGGGCAGCGGCGGAATTCCGAGCCAATCGAGCCCGGAGTGCGGCACTGACGGCGCGCCGCCCGCTTCGGTGCCTGCGGATTGCGCACCCGCAGCCGCGCCGACCAGCGATAGCACCAGTGGCGCAAGGAACATCCGAATTCGAGTCATCGTCAGTGAAATCAGCCCCACGGGGGCGGCTCAGGTCCATACCTGCTGCGCCCCTCGGCATACGTAGCATATCCGCTTGAACCATCGATGAATGTTGCTGTAAATCGTATCGCGATCACCGCGTGCTGTCCGCCGCACTAGCGCCAGTCTTGGCGCCAGCACTGGCGCCGAGACTGGAAAATGTGGCATAAGCCGCCGATGATTACCAACCCGTCCAATTCCGGCTTCCTCGACCAGGCTTCAGCCATCCTTGGCCCGCGCGGGCTGATCCGCGATCATGACCTGATCGAACCGTGGCTGACCGACTGGCGTGGACGCTATACCGGGCGGGCGCTGGCGATGGCGGCACCTGCGGACACCGCCGAACTGGCTGCGCTGATCCGGCTATGCGCCCGGTATCGCGTCGCCGTGGTCCCGCAGGGCGGAAACAGCGGCATGGTCGGCGGCGCGACCCCCGCCCCGGACGGGGATGAGCTGCTGCTGTCGCTGCGCCGGCTCGATCACATCATCCGGCTGGATGGCCACGCCCGGCAAGTCACCTGTGGCGCGGGCGTGGTGCTGCAAACCCTGCATGAGGCGGCAGCCGGGGCCGACCTGCGCTTTCCCCTGACGCTGGGCGGCAAGGGTTCGGCCACGGTCGGCGGGCTGATCGCCACCAATGCCGGCGGCACCCAGGTGCTGCGCCATGGCACCATGCGCGCGCTGGTGCTGGGGGTGGAGGCAGTGCTGGCGGACGGCAGCATCTATTCGGCGCTGATGCCGCTGAAAAAGGACAACCGTGGCTTCGACCTCAAGCAATTGCTGATCGGCTCCGAAGGTACGCTGGGCATCATCACAGCCGCCACGTTGCGGCTGGTGCCGGCCATCGCCGACCGGGTCGTGGTGTGGGCCGGGGTGCCGTCGCTGCAAACGGCACGGGCGTTGCTGCTGCGTGCCGAAGCGGCGCTGGGCGATGCCCTGGAAGGTTTCGAGGTCGTTCCCAGATCTGGGCTGGAAGCGGTGCTGGAACTGCTGCCCGATGCCCGATCGCCGCTCGCCGACGATCATGAATGGCATGCCCTGATCGAAACCGTCGCCGATCGGGCTGGTGCCGACGCCCTGCCGGGCCGGGTCGAGGCCATGCTGGCGGATGCTTTCGCAGCCGGGCTGCTGGCCGATGCGACAATTGCCGCCAATGACACCCAGGCCGAAGCGTTCTGGCTGTTGCGGGACTCGGTCGCCCCGGCCGAACGGGCCAGGGGTCCGGCGGTGCAGCACGATATTTCGGTCCCGGTCGAGCGCATGGCGGACTTCGTCGACATGGCGGTCCCTGCGATCGAGGCGCGCTGGCCCGGTACGCATGCCATGGCGTTTGGCCATCTCGGCGACGGTAATGTTCATTTTCACGTCATCGCCCCACCCGGCGTCGAGCGGGAGGCATGGGAAGCCGGCGATGGTGCCGCGATCAGTCATGCCGTCTACGATCTGGTGGTGGCATGGCATGGCTCGATCTCGGCCGAGCACGGCATCGGCCAGAGCAAGCGCGATGAACTGGTGCGGCTGGGCGACCCGGTCGCGCTTGACATGATGCGCCGGGTGAAGGCCGCGCTCGACCCGCTGGGGCTGCTCAATCCGGGAAAATTGATCGGGGCGCCTGACGAAACCGGGGCGGGTAAGACAGTTGGCAACGCGCTTGCGCGAGCGCCGGCCAAAGCCTAGATCGCCGGCAATTAACGCATGATGACAGAACCCACGGAGACGAGACGATGGCCAGCGCGCCGCAAACTGCCAACCTGCCGTTGTTTTACCAGGACCTGACCCCGCTGAACAGCCGCGACCACGGTACCTGGAAATCGCGTTCGACCGATCAAGCCAAGTGGCTGGTAAACCAGCATGCGGTGCCGCTGACCGTCGAGGAATTTCCGCAGGCCCAGCGCAATTTCCCGATCATTTTTTCATCCGGCGACGAAACCGTGCCACTGGCGCTGATGGGGCTGAACGAAGGCGTCAACGTGTTCGTCGATGACGAGGGCAAGCTGGTCGAGAACGTCTATGTCCCCGCTTACGCGCGCCGTTATCCGTTCCTGCTGGCCAAGCTGACCCCCGACGCCAAGGAGTTGTCGCTGTGTTTCGATCCGTCGACCGACCTGATCGGCGACTTTGAGGAAGGCGCGGCGCTGTTCGACGATAGCCAGCCAACCGACACCTGCAAGAACATGCTGACGTTCTGCGAGCAGTTCGAGGAAGCCGGGATGCGGACTGCCGCTTTCATTGCCGAACTGAACAAGCATGGTCTGTTGATGGACGGCGAAGTGGCAATCCAGCGCGACGGCGTCGAGCAGCCGTTCATCTATCGCGGGTTCCGCATGATCAACCAGGAAAAGCTGCGCGACGTCCGTGGCGACATATTGCGCGGCTGGAACCAGAGCGGATTGCTGCCGTTGATCTTTGCGCATCTGTTTTCGCTGGATCTGATGCGCGATATCTTTGCTCGGCAGACCCAGCAGGGCAAAGGCCCGACGCCGATCCTGAATAGCTGAACCAAACGAAAACCACCCGGCCGGGATGGCTGGGTGGTTTCGCGTTCACATTCGCCCTGTCTTGCAACAGAGCACCGGCCCATCAATGGCAGATGGGGACCCGGTGATGATGGCGGTACTTAATCCGGCAATGATGGTG
>CAZZYX010000023.1:0-36316 GCA_964658485.1 uncultured Acetobacteraceae bacterium
GGTGGACGCACTTGGGCTCGAACCAAGGACCCGCTGATTAAGAGTCAGCTGCTCTGCCAACTGAGCTATGCGTCCACACTATTCGACCGGCGTTGCCCGAAAGGCATGCCCGAGTCGCCGGGTGCGCTTCTCATAGCGATTGCGGTGGGGAGGGGAAGGGCTTTATTGCCCCGATGACAGGCGACCGCGCATGCTCCAGCGGTCTACCGCCATGATCGTGCCGATGCACAGCATGTTGGTCATCATCGACGAGCCGCCGTGGCTCATGAACGGCAGGGGGATGCCGACGACCGGGGCCAGGCCCATCACCATCATCAGGTTGATCGCCATGTAGAAGAAGATCGTCGTGACCATACCTGCCGCCAATAGCCGGGAAAAGCGGTCGGACGCGCGGCCGGCAATGGCCAGACCCCAGCGGAAGGTCAGGAAAAAGACCAGCAATACGAAAATTCCGCCGACCAGGCCCCATTCCTCCGCCATCGTCGCGAAGACGAAATCGGTATGCGCTTCGGGCAGATACTGGAGGTGGCTCTGGGTGCCGTTACCCAAGCCCTTGCCGAGCAGGCCGCCCGAACCGATCGCGATTTTGGATTGCATGATGTGATAGCCGGAACCGAGCATATCCGCCTCCGGGTCCATGAACACCGTCACCCGCTTGCGCTGATAATCGTGCATGACGAAGAAATACGCGAGCGGGCCGACGATCGCTGCGGCCAGCCCGCCGCCCATGAACCACCATATCGGCACACCGGCCAGGAAGATCACCACCACCGCGCCGAAGCAGATCGCCAGCGCCGTCCCCAGATCGGGTTGCAGGATGACCAGCGCGGCCGGCAGCGCCATCAGCGCCGCGGCCGGCACCAGGGCGCGCCAACTCGACGACAGGGCAGGGGGCAGCGACCCGTAAAAGCGCGCCAGCACCAGCACGATAACCGGTTTCATCAGCTCCGACGGTTGCAGCGTCATGAAGCCCAGGTTCAGCCAGCGCTGGCTGCCGCCGCCGATGCGACCGACCGCCTCGACCAGCACCAGCAATACCACCAGCATGCCATAGAAAGGATAGGCGGCGCGCATGTAAGTCTCACGCGAGAGCCGCGATATCGCGATCGCCACGATCAGGAATACGAGGAAATGGATGACGTGCATGGCCGCCCAGGGCCACAGATGCTGCCCGGCGGCGGAATACAGGACGGTCGAGCCGAACAGCACCAGCGCGGTCAGGGGCACCAGCACGCGCCATGGCAGGCGGCGCAGCGGATCGGGAACGATGGACCGGCTCACGGCAATTGGGCCGGAACGGCGGACGCGCCAGGCGTTGGCGAAACGACCGGCGTGGCGGCCGTCGGCAGCTCTGTCCCGGGTTCGGGCGCGGGCGAGGCAGCGGTGGTCTCGATCGGGCTCGGGGCGGTGCCGGCGCGGGCATCGGCGGCTTCGATCTGCGCGACGGCCTGGTCGCCATCTGGCACCTTTGGCAAATTAGGCCCGTATTGCGCGGCAAAACTGGCATATTTGGTCGCCATGCGCTGTTGCGGCGTACCGCCCCACGCCGCTTCCATCGGCAGCAGCATGTCCCACGCTTTCTGCTGGTCGAACAGATAGGTCATGACATCGCGCGCGATCGGAAACGCCGCGCCGGAGCCGCCGCCGTGCTGGACCAGCACCGCGCAGGCATAGCGCGGCTGGTCGAACGGCGCGAAACAGATGAAATGGCCATGGTCGCGGTGTTTCCAGCTGCCACCCTTGCCATTGCCGATGTTCAGCCCGACCACTTGCGCGGTGCCGGTCTTGCCCGCCATCTGCACGCCGGGGATGGGGATGCGCGCTTTTCCGGCGGTGCCGCGCCCGTTCACCACCTCGTTCATCGCCGCGTGGATCAGGTCGAGATGCTCCTGCTTCACGCCCAGCGACTGGATCGGCGGCGCGGGATCATTTGCCATCAACCGCGGCATCAGCGCCTTGCCGCTGGCCAGACGACTGGCCGCCACCGCCTGCTGCAGCGGGTTCACCAGCATATAACCCTGGCCGATGGTGGCGTTGACGGTGTCGTAGATCGCCCAATCCTTGTGGTATTTGCGCATCTTCCACGCGGGATCGGGCACAGTACCGAAGGACTGGCTGGAAAACGGCAGCGGAAAGCTGTGGCCGTAGCCGACGCGTCGCATCATCGCCGCGATCACATCCATGCCCATGCGCTGGGCGAAATGGTAGAAATAGACGTCGCAGCTTTGGTAGATGCCTTTCAGCATGTCGACCCGGCCATGACCGTGGTGGTTCCAGCAATGGAACACGCGATTACCGACCTGCAAGCCGCCGGTACAGACGGTGGCTTCGTCAGGGTCGAGCCCCGCCTCCAGGAACGACAGCGCCACGGTTGGCTTGACCGTCGATCCGGGCGGAAACAGCCCGTGGAGCACCTTGTTGCGCAACGGCACGTGGTCATCTTCCGACAGCATTTTCCATTCGAGCCGGCCGATGCCGTTGGAAAAGCTGTTGGGATCGAAACTGGGCATCGAGCACATCGTCAGGATTTCGCCGGTGTGGCAATCGATCACCACCACCGCCGCCGATTCCAGGCCGATCCGGCGCGCGGCATAATCCTGCAGGCCGCCGTGGATCGTCAGCCTGATCGGATCGCCGGGGATATCGTCGCGCGTTTCCAGGTCGCGCACGATCCGCCCCGAAGCGGTTACTTCGACCCGGCGGCCGCCGGGTACACCGCGCAATTCGGCGTCGTAACGCTTTTCCAGGCCGTCCTTGCCGATCTTGAAGCCGGGGGTGATGAGCAGCGGGTTCTTTTCGCGCGCATAATCCTTGGCCGAGGCCGGCCCGACATAGCCGACCAGATGGCCGACCGATGGCCCGGTGGGATATTGCCGGGCAAAACCGCGCTCGGGCTGGACGCCTGGCAGGTCGGGCGCCCGCACGCTGATCGCGGCAAATTTGTCCCAGTCGAGATGCGCCGCCAATTCGACCGGCTGGAAGCCGTGCGCTTCGTCCAGCTTGTCTTTTATATCCTGGACCTGGATCGCGGTCAGCGCCAACAGCGGGCCCAGCTCGTCGATGGTCTTGTCGGCATCGACTAACCGCTCCGGGATGAGATCGACGCGGAAATCGGCACGGTTGGAAGCGATCGGCTGGCCCAGGCGATCGAGAATCCAGCCTCGGCGCGGCGGGATCAGCGTCAGGCTGACGCGGTTGCTTTCCGCCATCATCTTGTAATGGGCGTTCTGGGCCAGCGCGATATAACCCATGCGGGTGGCCAGCAGCAGGCCGACGCCGCCCTGCAAGGCTCCCAGCACGACGCTGCGGCGGTCGAAACTGTTGTGCAGCGTGCCCGACGTGATGTGCTTGGCCATCAGCGCGGCGTTCGGTGCATCATGCGAAACGGCGTCAACCGCAGCCGATCCAGCCATGCCACCGTGCGGGCGACCAGCGGATAGAGCAGGATCGAGAGCACGATTTGCGGCGGGATCGCCAACAGCCAGTCGGGACGGCCGATGCCATTGGCGAAGCAGCCCGCGATCACCAGGTAAGCCGTGATGATGACCGTGGCCACGCCCCATTCCACCAGGAAATTGCGCCACGGCCAGCGCAGTTCGATCGCTTCCAGGCCAAGCATGGTGACCGACCACAGCAGCACGCCGCTGCCCGCAGGCTGGCCGCTGACCAGGTCGTCGATCAGCCCCAGCGGCAATCCCGCCCACACCGGCAGCAATCCGGGATGCAACTGGCGCCAGCCGAGCAGCGCCAGGAACCCGAGCGGCGGCATCAGCGGGATCGATGCGATCACCGGCCACCCGGGAGCTATCGATGCCACGACGATCGACAGCCAGGGCAATAGATAGGCCAGTGCCGGCACCGGCGCGCGGTTTATGCCGCCGCGGCGGGGAGGAACGACCAGGCCCGGATCGCGGGCAACGATGGAGCGCGACTTCAGGCCGAACAGTCCCGTTCCCGAGGCGCTCATTTGTGAGACTTTTTCAGTGGTTCCGCCGCGACCGGGGGTGGCAGGGTGGTGTCCGCCACCGGGTTCCAGATCGATTGCACGGTGACGAATTCGCTGTCCGCCGGGCTGCCCAGCACGCGCGCGACGGCGCCGTCATGGGTCAGCGATGCGACCACCGCGATCGGCGTGCCCGGCCAATAAAGCCCGCCGGACCCCGAGGTAACGAAGGCGTCCCCCGGCTTCAGCGGATTGATCCCCAGGCTGATCAGGCGCAATTGCAACATGCCGTCCGGTCGGCCGGTGGCAAAGGCGGGAATGCCGTCACTGGCGCGGCGCACCGGAACTACGCTTTGGCTGTCGGTGATCAATAATATCCGTGCGGTTTTTTGCCCGGTTTCCAGCACCCGCCCGATCAATCCCGACGGCGACACCACCGGCATGCCACTGCGCACGCCATCGTCGGAGCCGCCGGAAATGATCGCATAACGGCGCGTGCTGGTATCGGTCGAAGCAATCAGCCACGCATTTACCACGGGATGCGCGCCACCCGTCGCCAGACGCAGTTGCGCCTTCAACCGGCGATTTTCATCGGCAATCGCCGCCGCCTGGACCAACCGTACCCGAGCCAGCGCCACTTCACGCTGCAGCCGGGCATTTTCCGCCCCGGCGACGAAATAACCCGCGAGCATCGCGTAGAGATTGCTCCCGGCGGCACGCCCGGAGGCGGTGACCCTGGCCCCTGGCGCAGCGACATCGGCGGCCACGCCGCGCAATCTGGACACGATCGCGCTGTCTCCGGCATGCAGCACCAGCAGTCCGGCGCCCATCAGCGCGCCGATCACGCCGACGACATAGCCGAAGAAAGTGCTGTATTGCGCCCTCCGCGAAGAGCCGGTGCGGCGGTTGACTGGCGGCGGCATGCCTGTCCGCTCCTTGAATGAGGTCCCGCCATACCCGTATCGCGGGGCGGCGCCGACTGGCAATTGGGTACCTGAAAATTAGTGCGCCCGATGCCCCCGGACGCGCGCGATCACGCCGTCATCAGCACACCGCGATACATCGGGTCTTCCATTGCCCGCCCGGTGCCCAGCGCGACGCAGGACAGCGGATCGTCGGCGACGCTGACCGGCAGTCCGGTTTCCTCGCGCAGGAACTCGTCCAGGCCCTTGATCAGCGCGCCGCCGCCGGTGAGGACGATGCCCTGGTCGACGATATCCGCCGCCAGTTCGGGCGCGGTGTTCTCGAGCGCGATCCGCACCCCCTCGATGATGGCGCCGATCGGCTCGGACAATGCCTCGGCAATGTTGGCCTGGGTGATGGTGATTTCCTTGGGGATGCCATTGACCAGGTCGCGACCCTTGATGTGGACGATTTCGCCGATGCCGTCGGCGGGCATCATGGCGATGCCGTATTGTTTCTTGATGCGTTCTGCCGTGGCTTCGCCGATCAGCAGATTGTGATGGCGGCGGACATAGCTGACGATGGCCTCATCCATCTTGTCGCCGCCGACCCGGACCGAGGTGGTATAGGCCAGCCCGCGCAGGCTCAGCACCGCGACCTCGGTAGTGCCGCCGCCGATATCGACGACCATCGATCCCACCGGCTCGGTCACCGGCATGCCCGCGCCGATCGCCGCCGCCATCGGTTCGAGGATCAGGTAGACCTGGCTGGCCCCGGCGTTGCTGGCGGCATCGCGGATCGCGCGGCGTTCCACCGAAGTCGAACCGGACGGCACGCAGATGACGATTTCGGGATAGCGGAACAGGCTCTTCTTGCCGTGCACCTTGCGGATGAAATGCTTGATCATTTCCTCGGCGATTTCGATGTCGGCGATCACGCCGTCACGCAGCGGGCGGATTGCCTCGATGCTGTCGGGGGTCTTGCCCATCATCATCTTGGCGTCATCGCCCACCGCCTTGACCGTCTTGTTGCCGTTGATCGTTTCGATCGCCACCACGGAAGGCTCGTTCAGGACGATCCCGCGATCCTGTACGTAGACCAGCGTATTCGCCGTGCCGAGGTCGATCGCCATGTTCTGCGATCCGAATTTCAAGAATCGCGACATGAAAGAGGCCATCTAAAAATCCGTTTTTATCCGAATTTTTACGCACCTGCGCACAGGACGTAATTCGGTTATGAGCTGCAGAAGCGGCTCCTTAGCCCATGGCGGCGGCAAACGCTAAAATTTTGTTTGGCGTTTTTGCATGGCGCCCATCAGCGCTGCGCTCGCCATGACGAGGTCGATGGCATAAGGGTTGGTGATGGCTACCATCCGCCGCTTGCCCGAGACGTTGATCAACCGCATCGCTGCGGGCGAAGTGGTCGAGCGCCCGGCGTCGGCGCTGAAGGAACTGGTCGAAAACGCCATCGATGCCGGCGCGACGCGGATCGTGGTCCGGCTGACGGCAGGCGGGCTCGACGGGATCGAAGTCACCGACGACGGTTGCGGCATGGCTCCCGACGAGATCGTACTGGCGCTGGAACGCCACGCCACCTCGAAACTTCCCGGGGAGGACATTGCCGAGGTTACCACCCTGGGTTTTCGCGGCGAGGCGCTGCCCTCGATCGCCAGCGTTTCGCGCCTCACACTGGAAAGCCGCCCGCACGATGTCGGCAGCGACGGCTGGCGCCGCGTCGTCGATCATGGCGAACTGGCCGGCGAAGGCCCCGCCGCGCTTCCCCCCGGCACCCGCATCCGCGTCGAGAGCCTGTTCGCGCTGGTCCCGGCCCGGCGCAAATTCCTGCGCAGTGCCCGCGCCGAATACGCCGCCTGCCTCGATGTCGTGCGACGGCTGGCGATGGCGCGGGCTGATGTGGGCTTCATCCTGGAACATGACGGCCGCCGCGTGCTGGCGGTGCAGGGCGGCGACGATACGGCGGGCCGGGTGGCGCGGATCGTGGCGCGCGAACTGGTCGAGGATGGGGTCATCGTCGACGTGGCGCGGGGCGAGGCGCGGCTTTATGGCGTCGCCGGCCTGCCCACTTTCAATCGCGGCGTCGCCGATCACCAATATCTGTTCGTCAACGGCCGCCCGGTGAAGGATCGCCTGCTGGTCGGCGCGGTGCGCGGCGCCTATGCCGAGATGCTGGCGCGCGACCGCCATGCCGTGCTGGCGCTGTTCCTGGAAATCCCCGCCGAAGACGTCGATGTCAACGTCCACCCCGCCAAGACCGAAGTCCGCTTTCGCGATCCCGCCTTCGTGCGCGGCTTCATCGTCGGCGGCTTGCGCCATGCGCTCGACAGCGCCGGGCAGAAGTCCGCGCAAAGCCCGGCGGCAGTGGCGATGGGCAATTGGAAAGCCGAGCCGGTCACGGAACAACCGGGGCAGCGGCTGGAAAGCCTGTTCGCGCGGACATCCTCCGGCCCATCGGGCAATTACGCGCGCGTCGGCGAGGCCGGCCAGGCATGGCGCGGCTATGAGGTGGAGCAACTGGCGCCATCGGGCCGCGCCGAAGCCGCCGACGACAGCGCCCCCGATGCCGCTCACCCGCTCGGCGTCGCGCGCGGGCAAGTCGCGGGCACTTACATCATTGCCGAAGCGGCGGACGGCCTGGTGATCGTCGACCAGCACGCCGCGCATGAACGGATCGTGCTGGAACGGCTGCGCGCGGCAGGCGAGGGCACGCAGGCCGGCTCGCAAGCTTTGTTGCTGCCCGAAGTGGTGGAACTGGAAGAATCCGCCTGCGACCGGCTGGAGGAGCAGGTGGAGGTTCTCGCCCGCCACGGCCTGACGCTGGAACGCTTCGGCCCCGGAGCGATGCTGGTGCGCGCGGTGCCGGCGGCGCTGGCCAAAGGCGATGTTCAGGCACTGGTCCGCGACATTGCCGACGATCTCGCCCACAGCGGCGACGCGCTGCTGCTGGGCGAGCGGCTGGATCACGTGCTGGCGACGATGGCCTGCCACGGGTCGGTGCGGGCCGGGCGGGTATTGGCGGTGGCGGAGATGAACGCGCTGCTGCGCGAGATGGAACGCACGCCGCGTTCGGGACAGTGCAACCATGGGCGGCCGACTTGGGTGAAGTTGGCCCATGGAGATATCGAGAAGTTGTTTGGACGGCGGTGAACTCGCAGCCATTTCGGCTATTTACCTTCGTAGCATCGACTTAGTCTGTGAATCACTTCTCGAATCCATGATCGATTTTAGTACAACCCTAAAATTTGGCTCTAAATATTTAGTAACGATCCATGCAAACAGGATCATAACCATAGCTACCACCAATGGAATAATTGGCAAAGCTTGATGCGAAATATAATGCCCGGTAGATGATATCAACCCCACTCCGATATCATTATGAAGAAGATATAACGGATAGCTAACGAAACCGAGCAGCAATGCGATCCTGCTTTCAAACGCCGCCTGTAATATATGCCAGCGTTGTGCTGCAGAAAAGATAACCGCACACGAAATCAGATAAAAACGGTCTAAAATGCTGGGAGCTAACGTATTCGTATAGGTCAAAGAAGACGCTATCGCCAACGCAATAGCTATCAAAAATAACCGATTCGATTTAATCTCCTTGGCTTTGTAGAATAGAGCACCCGCTGCAAACCATCCATAATCCATCATGCCGAGCCACTGGAATGGTTCAATCAGGCGCGATAATGGTGTTTTAGGCAAATGCCCAATTACCAGCGGAGCTAGAAGAACCAAAATCCAGAGCGTCACCAGAAGCATGAGTGCGCGCTTCGAGCCAACCAAGAAGTATAAGGAACCTATAACGAGATAGAATCCTACCTCTACATAAAGTGTCCAGAACACCCCATCAAGGCTATGCACGTTGCGATGAAGGCCGGCATGCCAGAACGAATCTCCGATGAAGGTCAAACCAGGCAACAGGTCGATGGGGGCTGCTCGCCCACTTGGCATGTTGTCGCCCATATAGCGTGAAGCTATAAAGATGACGATGGATGCGATCAGCATGGCCGGAAACAGTCGCAACCATCGCCGCCGAAAGAATTCTGCTGCGGTGGCAGAGTTCTCCAATGTCATAAAGATTACGTAACCAGAAATCAAAAAGAACAGGTAAACACCGACCCAGCCGTGATTGAGAACCGGAATCCACGATAGATCCTTACCATATGGTAATTTTGCGGCATATGTCTGCCCAACGTAATGGAAACCTATCACCAATAAGATCGCAAAGCCACGCAACCCATCTGGAAAACGAATCCGGCTTTGTTCTGCGACCATGTCCGTGCCCCAAAATTTGGCACAGATTTGCGGAAAAGTTCAGAATTGTCTAGCGACATTTGCCAGAATCTTCAGCAAAATGAGGATCGTATCGCCGTTCTTAGTAAAGCGACGCCTCAAACGTTGAACTTGAAATGCAGCACATCGCCGTCCTGGATAACATATTCTTTTCCCTCCTGCCGCAATTTCCCCGCATCCCGCGCCCCGCTTTCGCCCTTCAGCGCGATGTAATCGTCATAGGCGATCGTTTCCGCACGGATAAACCCGCGTTGCATGTCGGAATGGATTTCGCCCGCCGCATCAGGACCTTTGGCGCCCGCATGCACAGTCCACGCGCGGGCTTCCTTGGGGCCGACGGTGAAGAAGGTCAGCAGGTGGAGCAGTTCGTAGCCTGAGCGGATGATGCGGGTCAGGCCGGTTTCGTGCAGGCCCAGTTCCTTCAGGAACACCATGCGGTCCTCGGGGTCCATGCCGACCAGTTCGGATTCGATCG
Organism: uncultured Acetobacteraceae bacterium; assembly: GCA_964658485.1. Lineage (GTDB taxonomy): Bacteria > Pseudomonadota > Alphaproteobacteria > Sphingomonadales > Sphingomonadaceae > Novosphingobium. The sequence goes on from CAZZYX010000023.1 coordinate 9,632, forward strand.
CCGCCGAGACGATCACCGCCTGCGCGCCCTCGGCCTTGGCCTTGGCGAAAACGCGCTCGGAAAAGGCGTTTCCGGTCGCCGCCGCTTCTTCCTCGACGTTGCAGACATAGAGCACCGGCTTCGCGGTGAGCAATTGCGCCTGTTGAAAGACGCGCTCTTCCTCCTCGTCCTTGCGCTTGGTCAGCCGTGCGGGCTTGCCTTCGCGCAGCAGTTCCAGCGACTGGCCGAGGACGGTGGCGACCAGCTTGGCCTCCTTGTCGCCCTGCATCGCCTTTTTCTGCGCGGCGGGAACGCGCTTTTCCAGGCTTTCGAGGTCGGACAGCATCAGTTCGGTATCGACGGTGTCGGCGTCGGAGATCGGGTCGATCCTGTCATCGACATGCTGGATATCGACGTTCTCGAAGCAACGCAGCACATGAACGATGGCATCGACCTCGCGGATATTGCCAAGAAACTGATTGCCCAGCCCTTCGCCCTTCGACGCGCCGCGCACCAGCCCGGCAATGTCGACAAAGCCAAGCTGGGTCGGGATGATCTTCGCGCTGCCGGCGATCGCCGCCAGTTGATCGAGACGAGGATCGGGCACGCCGACCTGGCCGACATTCGGCTCGATCGTGCAGAACGGGTAATTCGCCGCCTGCGCCGCCTGCGTCTCGGTCAGCGCATTGAACAGCGTAGATTTGCCGACATTGGGCAGGCCAACGATGCCGCAACGAAATCCCATGGTATGTCCTGTCTCGTTCTTAAAAGCCCCTTCTCTTCAGAGGAGGGGGTCGGGAGTGGTGTCTTGCTTGACAACACGACGCTGCCCGGAAGCGACACACCACCCCCGGCCCCTCCTCTGAAGAGGAGGGGGGAAGAGGTCAATCCTGTTGACGTAGGGCTATGTTGTTCATGAACCGCGCATCGTCACCCTTTGCCAGCCATTCGGCTTCGGCAGACACCGCGCCCAGCATATCCGCCAGATCATCCAGCTCCGCCTTGGCAAAACCACCCAGCACATAGCCGGTCACCCGGTCCTTGTGCCCCGGATGGCCGATCCCCAGCCGCACCCGGCGGAAATCGGCGCCGAGATGCTGGTCGATCGAGCGCAGGCCATTATGCCCGGCAGTCCCACCGCCATTCTTCACCTTGACCTTGAACGGCAGCAGATCCAGCTCGTCGTGAAACACCGTCAGCGCGGCCATTTCCAGCTTGTAGAAGCGCATCGCCGCCCCGACCGACCGGCCGCTCTCGTTCATGAAGGTGGCGGGTTTCAGCATCAGCACCTTGTCGTTGCCGATGCGTCCCTCGCGCAACGAACCCGAAAACTTGGTCTGCGGCGGGCTGAAGCGATAGGCTTCGGCAATGGTATCCACCGCCATGAAGCCGACATTGTGCCGGTGCATCGCATATTCCGCGCCGGGATTACCCAGGCCGACCCAAAGCTGCATCGGCTGCTGCTCCCCTCCCGCTCGCGGAAGGGGCCGGCGGCGGGCAGCTTGAGCCACCCCCCACCGTCAGATACCCGCTCCCAACCCCGCCCGCTAGCGGGCGGGGAACCCAGTGCTAATCAGGCCGCGGCGGCTTCGGCGGCCTCGGCAGCGTCATCTTCGCTTTGCAGCGCGGACGGGGCGACGATGGTGGCAATCGTGGCATCGTGCTCGGCAATGCCGCTGGTCACGCCTTCGGGTAGCGTGACATGGTGGAAATGGATCGTATCGCCAACTTCCAGACCGGTCAGATCGATCTGGATATCCTCGGGGATGTTTTCCGCTTCGCAGATCAGTTCCAGTTCGTGGCGCACGATGTTCAGCACACCGCCGCGCTTCAGGCCCGGCGATGCGGCTTCATTGATGAACACCACCGGCACTTCGACGTGGATCACGGCATGCGCCGCCAGGCGCAGGAAATCGACATGCAGCGGGCGCGAGGAAACCGGATGAAAGGCAACGTCCTTGGGCAGCGTCCGCAGCTTCTGGCCGCCGACTTCGATCTCGACGACCGAATTGAAGAAGTGGCCCGTGCCAAGCTGGCGCGCCAGTTCCTTCTCTTCGACGTGAATGCTCAGCGGAGTTTCCTTGTTGCCATAAATAACGGCGGGGACGCGGCCTTCACGACGCAAAACCCGGGAGGCTCCCTTGCCTGCCCGATCACGCGTCTCGGCCGGCAGGGTAAGCGTATCGCTCATGGTCGTGCCTTTCGAACGGATTGATGAACCTTCCGCGTCACGCCTCCAGGGATGACCACGACGCGGAAGCGCGGGCTGTTACGGGCGATGGCGCGAAAAAGCAAGCAGCTTGGCGCTATTCGATCCGGGTGACGGTAAAGCCGCGCGCAGCCAACAGCGCGGGCAAGCCGTCGTTGTCGGCCATGTGCGCCGCGCCAACTGCCACAAAGGGATGGACGCGGGTTACCAATGCACCGGCGATGGCGTTGGCCCAGGCAAGGTTCCGCTGGACGTACAGCATCTGGCGCAGTTGCGGATCGGCCATCATTCCTTTGTGCGTTTCGCGTGAAATCGCAGCGATGTCGCCGTTGCGCCATTGTTCGGCCAGCTTGTTCGTGTCGCCGGCAGCATTGTCCGCGTCGGCCACGACCGCTGCGAGCAGCCTGCGCTGAGCCGCCTCGGGCAGGCTGTCGAACAGGCCCAATTGTCGCGCGCTTCCTTCCAGTTCGGCAACCGGCTTGCCAGGATTTTCGCGGAGCAGCGCACGATCGATGCCCCATTTCGCCTCAGCCGCGCCCGCGCCCGCGCCGCTGGTTTCCGCAACCTGCGCCAACATCAGCACTGCCGCCCACGTCTTGATATGCGCAAATTGCGAAGCTTGCAGGCCGCCGCGCTGCATAAGTCGTTCGAGCTTTGGACGCAGCTCCGGGGCAAGCTTCAATGCCAGCGCCGGCTGAATCGGGCCATGCGCCAATGCCGCGAACACCCGCGCACCCGCGCTGTCGTCGTTAAGCGCGGCGATCTCCACCACGAGCTGGTCAGACTGGTCCAGCGCGGCGCTGACTATCGGGGTACGCCAGTCTACCGGGTGAGGCAGCAAATGGATCGTCCCGAACAGCCAGCCGCGCTCGCCATACGGGCCATCGATGCGCCACAGCGCAGCATGGCTTGGCAATGGCGTTTCACCACAACCCGCCAATGCCAGAGCGGCAACCACGGCCCACAACCATCTCATGCGTTCTACTGCAACCGCTGGCTGGCGATCCCCAGCGTGCGCAACTGATCCATCACGCTGCCCGGCCCTGCCAGATGCCCCGCCCCCACCGCGATGAACAGCGTCTCATGAGGCTTTGCGGGCTGGTCGAGCCGCGCCTGTATCCATCTCGCCCAGTTCTTGTTGCGATCGATCAGCAGCGTCTGCATCATCTGCGGATCGTCCTCGTCGGAATTGACCAGCTTGGCCAACTCCCCGGCCTGGCCGCCTTCCCAGGCATGGATGACGCTCGTCAACTCGGTCTTGACTGTGGGCAGTTGCTTGACCACCGCCATCAGATAGGCCTTCTGCACCGGCTGGGGCAGCGCGGCGAACAGGTTAAGCTGGTATTCCGCCGTCTCCAGCGCCTCATGCGAACGACCCAGCGCCTGCGCGCGCTGGCCCAGCGTCGCATCGACGCCGTCGGCGAGGTCATAGCCCAGTTGCATCATCGGCACGCTCGCCAGCGCCACCGCCGCATACCACGGCTGATAGCGGTCGAAGCCGGCGACGACGACGTGATTGGCAACCAGCGCCGCCTCGAACCGCTTGCGCTGGGCGAGCGTCAGCATATCGCGCAGCGATTGGCCCGCGGGCAGCATTGCCTTCGTCGCCAGGATCGGCCGCAGTTGTTCCGGCGTCGGGTCCAGGATTTCGGTCACCAGCGTGTCCGACCGAGTGAACGCGCGCGCCACGATGTCATCGAACCAGTGGACATTCGCGGGCAGCAGGTGAACCGTCCCGAACAGGTATATCGTCGCGTTCGGCCCGGCGATTTTCCACAGCGCGGGATGGGCGATCTGTATCGCCGCGTGAGGCGCCGGCCGGGCAGTGGCAGTGGTGGCGCCCGCCAGCAACAGGGCGAACAGCGCGGCGAATGCGCGTAAGAGCTTAATCATGGCGCCGCTATAGCGCCTTCCCGCGCAGAGTATATGAACGGACATGGTTGACCACCATCAGCCCATCCGCCAAAGGCTGGGCGATGGGCGGTACCGGGCAAAGTTTGAGTTTTCAGGATATGATCCTGACACTCCACGCTTTCTGGAGCGCGCACGGCTGCCTGATCCTGCAACCCTATGACATGCGGATGGGCGCGGGCACGTTTCATCCCGCAACGACGCTGCGTGCGCTGGGGCCGGAGCCGTGGCAGGCGGCCTATGTCCAGCCTTCGCGGCGACCCACTGATGGCCGTTATGGCGATAATCCCAACCGGTTGCAGCACTATTATCAATACCAGGTGATCCTGAAGCCCAATCCCGACAATCTGCAGGAACTCTACCTGCAAAGCCTGGCCGCGATCGGCATCGATCCGCTGGCGCACGACATCCGCTTTGTCGAGGATGACTGGGAAAGCCCCACTCTGGGCGCCTGGGGGCTGGGCTGGGAAGTGTGGTGCGACGGCATGGAGGTGACGCAGTTCACCTATTTCCAGCAGATGGGCGGCTTCGATTGCAAGCCGGTCTCGGGCGAGCTGACCTATGGGCTGGAACGGCTGGCGATGTATATCCAGGGGGTCGATCATTATCGCGATCTGCGGTTCAACAATGCCGGCGTGACCTATGGTGACGTTTTTTCTGAAAACGAACGCGAGATGTCCCGGTATAATTTTGAGGTGGCCGACACCACGACGCTGTTCGAGGGCTTTGCCAAGGCCGAGGCGGAGTGCCAACGCTGCATCGCCGCTGAAATCCCCATCGCCGCCTATGAGCAGGCGATCGAGGCGAGCCATCTGTTCAACCTGTTGCAGGCGCGCGGCGTAATCTCGGTGCAGGAACGCGCCAGCTACATGGGCCGGGTGCGCGATCTGGCCAAAGGCAGTTGCGCGGCGTGGATCGTCAAGCATACCACGGCATGGCAGGTGAAGCATCCGGCATGGACGGCATGAGCGACTTTCTGCTGGAACTGCGTAGCGAGGAAATTCCGGCGCGGATGCAGGCGGGGGCGCGGGCGGAATTGGAGAAGCTGTTCCTGGTGGAGACCGCCGCGCGTGGGTTGCATCTGAACGGCGCCGTTGTCGTGTGGTCCACACCGCGCCGGCTGGCGCTGCTGGTCAAGGGCCTGCCACTGGCGACTGAGGCGGTGTCGGCAGAGGTCAAGGGCCCCAAGGTTAGCGCGCCCGCGCAGGCGCTGAACGGGTTTTTGCGCAAGACCGGGCTGACGCAGAACCAGTTGACCGAGCGCGACGGCACATGGTTCGCGATCACTGACAAACCGGGGCGCGCTACGGTGGATGTGCTGGCCGAGGCGATTCCAGCGATCATCCGCAGCTTTCCGTGGCCGAAATCGCAGCGCTGGGGTGCCGCTTCGATCAGCACCGAAAGCCTGCGCTGGGTGCGCCCGCTGTCCGGGATCATTGCGCTGTTTGATGATGAGGTCGTGCCATTCGAGATAGATGGCATCCATTCGGGCCGCACTACGCTGGGACATCGCTTTCATTCGCATGGCGCGATCACCATCGACAGCCCGGAAAGCTATGCGCAGCAGTTGCGCGCGCATCATGTCATCGTCCATCACGCCGAACGCGAGACGATCATCCGCGAAGGCGCCGCCGAGGTTGCCGCCGAGGCCGGACTGGTGCTGGTCGAGGACGAGGGGCTGGTGATCGAAAACGCCGGCCTGACCGAATGGCCGGTGCCGTTACTGGGTCGCTTTGACGAGGCATTTCTGGAGGTGCCGCCCGAGGTTATTCAACTGACGGCGCGGACCAACCAGAAATATTTCATCTGTCGCGATGTTTTAGGCAGGTTAGCTAACGCGTTCGTCTGCACAGCGAACATTGTTGCGGTGGACGGCGGCGCGGCGATCGTTGCGGGCAACCGCAAGGTGCTGGCCGCGCGCCTGTCGGATGCGCGGTTTTTCTGGGACCAAGATCGTAAAAAGTCGCTGAAGGAACATGCCGGAGGATTGAGGCGTATCAAGTTCCACGATCTGCTCGGAACAATGGCGGAAAAAGCCGAACGAATTGCGACAATTGCTGAAGATTTAGCAAGTAATTGGATCGTTCCAAATTGCGATCCTGCGCATGCGCGGCAGGCGGCACTGTTGAGCAAAGCGGACCTTGTAACTGAAATGGTCGGCGAGTTTCCGGAGCTCCAGGGAATAATGGGCGGTTACTATGCAGGTGCGGATGGTCTGCCAGAAGCTGTTTCTAAGGCAATTAGCGATCACTATAAACCAAGTGGTCAGGGCGATGATGTGCCCACCGACGCAGTCACAATAGCAGTTAGCTTGGCAGATAAGCTGGATACGCTGACGCAATTCTTTGTCGAAGGCATGAAACCCACTGGATCTAAAGACCCCTTTGCGCTGCGTCGAGCTGCGGTCGGCGTATTGCAGATTATTATCGAAAATAAGTTACGCCTCAATCTCTATAGCTACTTTAGCAGCATAATATCTCTGCGTTTTGGTGATGCAGCCGATAGGGCGGTAGATACCCAGATTGCACAAGATTTGCTGAATTTCATGAGTGATCGCCTCAAGGTTCAGCAAAAGGATGCCGGTATCCGGCATGATCTGATTGACGCGGTGTTTTCGCTTGGTGGAGAAGACGACCTTGTCCGTTTGCTTGCACGTGTCCAAGCGCTGCAAGGCTTCATTTACGCGGAGGACGGAGCCAACTTGCTGGTGGGTTATAAGCGCGCCGCCAGCATACTGAAGAAGGAAATCTTCACAGCCGGCGCCGTCAATACTGCGCCCGAGCCTGCGGAAGCCGCGCTTATTGCGGCGCTTGCCGCGTCTGCTCCCCGAGCAGAGGCTTCGGTCCTTGCAGAAGACTTCGCTGGTGCAATGGCGGCGCTTGCTAGGCTTCGACCGCCAATCGACGCATTTTTCGACCAAGTCACAGTCAACGATCCCGACGAAAACAAGCGCGCGGCCCGGCTTGGTTTGCTTGACCAATTTCGTGCTGCAGTGCACAAAGTCGCCGACTTCAGTTTGATCGAGGGCTGACACTCCTTCGTATCACGGCTCAGTAGCCGATATTCCGACCGACCCATGTGAGGTGAATGAGTGGTAAACCAGGTCTATACGTTCGGCGGCGGTGTTCGCCATGAAGATCCGCGCACGCGGGACAAGGTTATCTGCGGCGGCAAGGGTGCAAACCTCGCGGAAATGGCTGGGATCGGCCTGCCGGTGCCTCCGGGCTTCACGATCACTACGGAGGAATGTGTCCGCTATCTGCGCGAAGGCGCCAATTTCTCGGATGCGTTGCGGGCCGATGTCGCCACCGCGCTGACCCATATCGAAAAGACCGTGGGCAAGAATTTTGGCGATGCTGCCGACCCGCTGCTGGTCTCGGTACGTTCGGGCGCACGGGTATCGATGCCGGGGATGATGGACACGGTGCTCAATCTCGGCCTTAACGATGAGACGGTCGAGGGCCTGTCCGCCACCTCGGGCGATCCGCGATTCGCCTGGGACAGCTATCGTCGCTTTATCCAGATGTACTCCGACGTCGTGCTCGGCATCGATCATCACTTGTTCGAAGACGCGTTGGAAATCGCCAAGGAAGACAAGGGCTTCTTTACCGATGTCGAGTTGCAGGCTGAAGATTGGCAGAAACTGGTCCGGCAATACAAGGCGGTGGTGGCGGATGCGCTGGGCCGGCCTTTCCCGCAGGATGTGCATGAACAATTATGGGGCGCCATTGCCGCGGTGTTCGACAGCTGGGATTCGGACCGCGCCAAGGTCTATCGTCGCCTGAACAACATTTCGGGTGACTGGGGCACGGCGGTCAATGTTCAGGCGATGGTGTTCGGCAACATGGGCGATACCAGCGCCACCGGCGTCGCGTTCACCCGCGATCCGGCGACCGGCGAAAAAGCCTATTACGGCGAATGGCTGGTCAATGCCCAGGGCGAGGATGTCGTTGCCGGCATCCGCACGCCGCAGTATCTGACCAAGGCATCGCGCGAACGCGCGGGCGCCAAGCCGCTGTCGATGGAAGAGGCGATGCCCGACGCTTATGGCGAATTGGCGCGCGTGTTCGAACTGCTTGAAGCGCATTACACCGATATGCAGGACATCGAGTTCACGGTCGAGCGCACCAAGCTGTGGATGCTCCAGACCCGCAGCGGCAAACGCACCGCCAAGGCCGCGCTCAAAATGGCGGTGGACATGGTGAGCGAAGGCCTGATCGACGAGGCCACCGCGGTCCGCCGGATCGATCCGATGGCACTCGACCAGTTGCTCCATCCCACGCTCGACCCAAAGGCGGTGCGCGACGTGCTGGGCAAGGGCCTGCCGGCATCGCCCGGCGCGGCTTCCGGCGCGATCGTGCTCGACGCCGATCTGGCGGAAAAGCGTGCCGAACGCGGTGATGCGGTGATCCTGGTGCGGCTTGAGACCAGCCCGGAAGATATTCACGGCATGCATGCGGCGCGCGGGATTTTGACAGCGCGCGGCGGCATGACCAGCCATGCCGCCGTGGTCGCGCGCGGCATGGGCCGGCCCTGTGTTTCGGGCGCGTCGAGCCTGTCGATCGACATGGCCAAGCGCACCCTACGCATCGGCGATCACGAGTTGAAAGAGGGCGATATCCTGACGCTCGACGGCACCACCGGCGAGATCATGGCGGGCGAAGTGGCGACGATCGAGCCCGAACTGGTTGGCGATTTCGGCACGCTGATGGTCTGGGCCGACCAGCATCGCCGGATGAAAGTTCGCACTAACGCCGAAACCCCCGAGGATTGCCGCATGGCGCGCCAGTTTGGTGCCGAGGGCATCGGCCTATGCCGGACCGAGCATATGTTCTTCGACGCCAACCGCATTTCGGCGGTGCGCCAGATGATCCTGGCCGAAGACGGTGAAGGCCGCCGCAAGGCGCTGGCCAAGCTGCTACCCGAACAGCGCGCGGATTTTCACTCGATTTTCGAGATCATGGCCGGCCTGCCGGTGACCATCCGCCTGCTCGATCCGCCGCTGCATGAATTCCTGCCGCACAGCGATGCCGAGTTCGAGGAACTGTCCGAAACGATCGGCATCGGCGTCGAAACGCTCAAGCGCCGCGCCGGGGAGTTGCATGAATTCAACCCGATGCTGGGCCATCGCGGCTGCCGCCTGGGGATTACGTTCCCCGAGATTTACGAAATGCAGGTACGGGCGATCTTCGAGGCAGCGTGCGATGTCGCCATTGCCGATGCGCAATATGTCGTGGTTCCCGAAGTGATGATCCCGCTGGTGGCGACCGGGAAGGAACTGGAAATCCTGAAGACGCTGGTCGATCGCACTGCCGAAGCCGTGTTCGCCGAAAAAGGCCGCCGCCTGGATTACCACGTCGGCACGATGATCGAACTGCCGCGTGCCGCGCTGATGGCCGGGGATATCGCCCGCCATGCCGAATTCTTCTCGTTCGGCACCAATGACCTGACCCAGACCGCACTGGGCGTCAGTCGCGACGATGCCGCCAAGTTCCTGAGCGTCTATGTCGAGCAGGGCATTTACGCGCGCGATCCCTTCGTCAGCCTGGATATCGAAGGCGTCGGCGAATTGGTCCGCATCGCCGCCGAGCGCGGGCGCGCCACTCGCCCCGGCATCAAGCTCGGCATTTGCGGCGAGCACGGCGGCGATCCGGCATCGATCGCGTTCTGCGAATCGGTGGGGCTGGATTATGTCAGCGCCTCGCCTTATCGCGTGCCGATCGCGCGCCTGGCGGCGGCTCAGGCAGCGTTGGGGTAATGTCTATCTCCCCTCCCGCAGGCGGGAGGGGAAGCTCGGACATCGCAGCTTACCTATTTCTTCCAACCCGATAGCGTCAGTATCTCGAAATGCTCTGTGGTTCGGCCATCGATCCCCGCCGTCGCGAAACAGGCTTGTGCGTTATCCCATTGCGCGCGGTTCAAGGGCGGGCCGGGCTGGCGCAGGACGTTGCTCAGGCCTTGTCCGCGAATATCCGCGATCAGCCGTGACAACGATCGGAAGCTGGCATTCAGGCCGCGCGAGTCCACCACCGGGTCGCTGAACCCGGCGCGTTGCAGCAATTGCCCCCCGGCGCGGACATCGACCATGGGGTGCAGGCGGGGCGCGGGGCGGTCGCCATCCGCGGCCAGCATTGCGGCGCGCAAAATCGGCAGACTGCCCGCACCCATGATGCTGATGATCGCAAGCCCGCCCACGGCCAATGCCTGGCGCAACAGGATCAGCGCGCCGGGCAGGTCATTGGCGGTATCCAGCGTGCCCAGGCTGACGATCAGGTCGAAGCCGCCGAACGGATAGGGGCGTTCTTCGTCGAAGCCGTCGGCGGGGCTGGCTTCGGTCACCTGCGCCCCTGCCGCCGCCAGGTCGCGCGCCAGTTCGCCGCGCCAGTCGGCTCGATCCGCAGGAAACCAAGCCGTTCCCGGACATCCTCGATCATGTCATCGAGCAAATAGGCCGGGGCATCGCCGCGCGCCTGCAACTGCCGCATCCGGTGGCGGACGGCGAGGCGGCGGGCCGGGGCAAAGATGATCGGCGGTGGGGGCGAAGCCATGCGCTTTCCCTGCCGTGCCATGCCAATATGTGCAAGCTTGCCGCGCCGACACCTGCTGTTACAACCGCCTATGGGATTGCAGCAAGCTCTCGCGCCGGTGGTCGATCTGGTATTTCCGCCGCGTTGTGCGCTGTGCGGCGAGGGCGTGGCCGGGCATGCCGGGGTATGCGGTGGTTGCTGGCAGGGCCTGGTCATGCCGGCGACGCCGGGTTGCCGGCTGTGCCAGCGGCCGTTCGTCGGCGCGGTGCCGGAAGGTCTGGTATGCGCGCCGTGCCTGGCCGAAACGCCGCTGCACGACGGCATCGCTGCGGCAACGGTGTACAATCCGGCTTCGCGCCAGCTGGTGCTTTCGTTCAAATACGGACGCCGGATTGCGTTGGCCCCGCTGCTGGCGCGGTTGATGGTCGCGCGGCTGACGCTGACCGGCCTGGCCCCGCTGGATCAAGGCTGGCTGGTGGTGCCGGTGCCGTTGCATCGCTGGCGCCTGTGGCAGCGCGGTTTCAATCAGTCGGCACTGCTCGCCCGGGAAATCGCGCGAACCACCGGCGCGCGGCTGGCGGTCGATGCGCTGGTACGCTGCAAACGTACTCCATCGCTGGGGGGCCTGGGACGCGACGTGCGCGCACGCATGCTGTCCGGTTCGATGCGGCTGCATCCGCGCCGCAAATGGGAATGGCAGGGGGCCAACATAGTGCTGGTAGACGACGTGTTAACCAGCGGCGCCACGACCAATGCCTGCATCGCCGTCTTGCGGCGGGCAGGCGCCGCCAAAATCGTCATCGCCTGCGTGGCCAGGGTTATGGATGAAGCCCTGCCGCATGTCTGAAACGCGTTGAGCCCAAGAAAATCCCCGCGAGCCTAACGAAAATGCCCGGGACAGATCCCGGGCATTCTCGTGACGAAACTTTTGGGGGCGCCGCCATTAGCGGTCCGACAGCCATCCCCCGATCGGCTATCTCACCCAACCCTCAACTTCGGTCCTGCTCTACAGGCAGTAGACCGTAACCCTGAACCAAGGCACTGCTGCATTCCGGCAATCGCTTGCCAGCCCTGCTGTTGCAGCCTCCCTCAAGGCCACGTCCACTGATTGTCTCGAATCGTGCGAAAGATAAAGCGAGTTTCCCGCAATTGGTGGATTTTGACCGGCATCTGTGGTTATCCTGCCACATCGGATATATTCGGATAAATTACGAGGGTCGGGAATGACGGAAGCCGGATCGGCTGATCGCGAGCAGGGGGATCAGTTTCTTCCCAAATTCGATGACAAGGGCCTGTTGACCGCGATCGCGCTCGATGCGCGCACGCGCGAAGTGTTGATGGTGGCGTTCATGGATACCGAGGCATTGGCACGGAGCCGCGAGACCGGCCTCGCCCATTTCCATTCACGCTCGCGCGGGCGTTTGTGGATGAAGGGCGAGACTTCGGGGCATGTCCTGCGGATCGAGGAAATCCGCGTGGATTGCGATCAGGATGCCCTGGTGTTGCTGGTCAAGCCCGAAGGCCCGGCCTGCCATACCGGGGAGAGGTCATGCTTTTACCGGCGGCTGGCGGGCGACGGGCTGGAGCGCATCGCCAGCTGATCGGCCTACTCCGGCAGGAAATCGGGCACTGACAGATAACGCTCGCCAGTGTCGTAATTGAAGCCGAGCACGCGCGCCCCCGCAGGCAGCGATGGCAGCGTCTGGGCGATAGCCGCGAGTGTCGCACCGGAACTGATGCCCACCAATACGCCTTCGACACTAGCGCTGCGGCGTGCCCATTCCTTGGCATCCGCCGGATCGACCTTGATCGCGCCATCGATCGACTGGGTGTGCAGGTTTGTCGGGATAAAGCCTGCACCGATGCCCTGGATCGGATGCGGCGCCGGCTGCCCGCCCGAGATCACCGGCGACAGCGTCGGCTCCACCGCATAAGCCTTGAGGTTCGGCCAATGCTCTTTCAGCACTTCCGCACAGCCGGTCAGGTGGCCACCGGTGCCGACCCCGGTTATCATCACGTCGATCGGCGTATCGGTAAAATCGGCCAGGATTTCCCGGGCCGTGGTCACCTTGTGGACCGCGATATTGGCAGGATTGTCGAATTGCTGCGGCATCCAGGCACCGGGGGTTTCCTCCACCAGTTGCCGCGCCCGCTCGATCGCGCCCTTCATCCCTTTCTCGCGCGGGGTCAGGTCGAAGCGGGCGCCATAGGCCAGCATCAGCCGCCGCCGCTCGACCGACATCGATTCGGGCATGACCAGCACCAGCCGATAGCCTTTGACCGCCGCGACCATGGCCAGGCCGATCCCGGTGTTGCCCGAGGTCGGTTCGATGATCGTGGCGCCCGGCTTCAGGCTGCCATCGGCCTCGGCAGCCTCGATCATCGCCAGGGCGATACGATCCTTGATCGAGCCACCGGGGTGAGCCCGCTCGGACTTGATCCACACTTCATGATCCGGAAACAGGCGGGAAAAGCGGATGTGAGGGGTATTGCCAATGGTGGCGAGAATACTGTCAGCCTTCATGTCACGGTCTCCGTCTGGGTGATTTGCGGTGTGAATGTCCGGGCGCGGCGAATTTCGGGGAACAGCACCGCCCACAGTATCGTGATGAATATGGCACCTGCACCGCCCAACACAACTGCCCCGGTGGCGCCAAGCAAAGCGGCGACCGTGCCCGACTCCATCTCGCCCAGTTCGTTCGAGGCCGAAATTGCCAGGCCCGTGATCGCGGATACGCGGCCTCGCTTGTCATCGGGGGTGCTCAACTGGACCAGGCTGGTCCGCACGAACACCGATATCATATCGGCCGCGCCCAGCACGACGAGCAAAAGCAGCGACAGCACGAAATTGCGCGACACGCCAAAGCCCAGCGTCGCCGCGCCATATACGGCAACCGCCCACAGCATCTTCGTGCCGACATTGCGCGATAATGGCCAGCGCGCCAGCGACAATGCGATCGCCGCCGAGCCTGCCGCCGATGCCGCGCGCATCAGCCCCAGGCCATGCGGTCCGACCGGGGCGCCATCGACATAAAGGATATCCCGCGCATAGACCGGCAGGAGCGCCGTCGCTCCGCCCAGCAACACCGCAAACAGGTCCAGCGTGACGCAGCCCAGCAGGAAGCGATGGCGGATAACATAGCGCAACCCTTCGGTCATTTGCCGCAAGCGGTGGATGTTGCGATTCATGCTTGGCGGCGGCACCGGGCGGACCTTCAGGATGGCGACCAGTGCAACCGCCAGCAGGCCCGCAGAGATCCAATAGGCGAGCGGCGGGTGAGCCGCGAAGATCAACCCCGCCAGCGCCGGTCCGACGATCGAGCCTGCCTGCATGGCCATCGAGTTGAGCGCGATCGCATTGGGCAGGATCGCCAGCGGCACGATATTGGGTGCGATCGAACTCATCGCCGGCCCCATGAACACGCGCGCCATGCCGTGCACCGCCCCGATCTCGAACAGCAACGGCAGGGTGAGGGTATGGGCCGTGGTGGCGAATGCCAGCACCACCGCGATGAGCAAATCGATCGCCATAGCCGCCCCAGCAACGAGCCGTCGATCGAAGCGGTCGGCAACCATTCCGGCAACCGGGGTCAGCAGCAGGAATGGCGCAAATTGCGCCAGCCCCATCAGCCCGAGCTGGAAAGCGGCCTGCGCTACGGTCATCCCATACGCCGCGCGTGCCACATCGTAGAGTTGGTAACCCAGCACCACAACCATGCCGGACGTCGCCATCACCCCGGCAAAACGGGCGAACCAGAAACGGCGGTAATCGGCGATGTGTAGCGGAGAATGTGGCGCTGCCATGGGCTGCGAATGGCAGGCTGGCGGGCGGTTGCCAAGTATGCGCCGGCTTGTCCGCCTGATACGTCCGCTATCGAGTTGGTCGGGGTGGGGTGCCGTTACGGTGCGGCACGCAAGCATTCGCCGGGCTGGAGTGCTGCGGCCATCAACGCAAAGTCATCGCTGCGAATGATTCGCTCGAACTGGAAACCTGCGCGCTCGTTCAAGGTCCAGATGAGATGAGCCTCGATCCGGCCGATGTGCGGCAAGCGAATGATCACGCGTTCACCGCGCGACAGCCCGGTTGCCGTCGCCGTCAGGAAGCCATAGGTCGAAATATTGGCGACATGCAGCTCAATGTCGCCGCGCTGGCGATGCTCGCCCAGGAAGCGGCGGTTCACCGGATAGCGGGACGATCGCCTGTATTCCGTTACCGAGAGTTGCGCTGCACCAGCCATTTTTCATCCTTGGGTTGTCCCCCAGGACCGACAATGCGCGTAATTGGCGAAGATTCGGTAAATGCGGCAAGGCCTTGCCGGTCATCTGGCAAAATCCTGCCGGCTGCCGGAACGTCAGGCGGGTCGCAGCACACCGTGGCGCTTTTTTCCTGCCGAAATCCGGACATCACCCTTGTCGGCGACGACGTGAAACGCCTCGTCGGTGATCGCCTCGCCATTGACGCGTGCGCCGCCGCCGGCAATCAGCCGCTTGGCATCGCCGCGGCTCGCGGCAAAGCCGATGCCGACCAGCGCATCGACCATCGCCATCCCGTCGGCAGGCAGTGCCAGCACGGGCAGGTCCGCGCCAACTCCGCTATCGGCGAAAGTGGCCGCAGCGGTCGCTGCCGCGGCAGCGGCGGCTTCGCTTCCCCGGCACAATACCGTGACGGCATTGGCGAGCGCGATTTTTGCGGCATTGATTTCCTGGCCGGGCAATGCTTCCAGCCGCGCGATCTCGGTTAGTGGCAGATCGGTGAATAGCCGCAGGAATCGACCGACATCGCGATCATCGCAATTGCGCCAATATTGCCAGAAATCATAAGCGGGCAGGGCATCTTCGTTCAGCCAGACCGCGCCGGCCGCGGTCTTGCCCATCTTGGCGCCATCGGCGGTGGTCAGCAGCGGCGTCGTCAGGCCCAGTAGTTCCGCGCCATCCATCCGCCGCCCCAGCTCGATGCCGTTGACGATATTGCCCCATTGATCCGACCCGCCGATCTGCAGGCGGCAGCCATGGCGACGAGCAAGTTCGCGAAAATCATAAGCCTGCAGGATCATGTAATTGAATTCGAGGAAGGTCAGCGGCTGTTCGCGATCGAGCCGCAGCTTGACCGACTCGAAGGTCAGCATGCGGTTGATGGTAAAATGCGGCCCGACTTCGCGCAGCAGTTCGACATAGCCAAGCCGGCTCAGCCAGTCATCATTATCGACCATGATCGCATCGGTAGGCCCGTCGCCGAACGTCAGCAGCCGTTCGAAAATGCGGCGGATCGAGGCGATATTGGCCTGGATATCCGCGTCCGACAGCATTAGCCGGCTCGCGTCCTTGCCCGACGGATCGCCCACCTTGGTCGTGCCGCCGCCCATCACCACGATCGGCTTGTGCCCCGCCTGTTGCAGCCGGCGCAGCATCATGATCTGCACCAGGCTGCCGACATGCAGCGATGGCGCGGTGGCATCGAAGCCGATATAGCCCGGCACGACCTGCCGCATCGCCAGCGCGTCGAGCGCGGCGGCGTCGGTCAGTTGATGGATGTAGCCGCGTTCATCGAGCACGCGGAGCAGGGTCGATTGGTATGTCATGGCGGTCTTCTGGGATGGGAGACGCCGCCTAGCATGCGGGGCTTTGGATATAAACCCGTTGGCCGGCGAATCGCGGCTGGCATAAGAGAAGGCAGCCCTTTGACAGGCTCAGGGAAGACGGAGGAGGGGGACTTGGCGCGGAAGGTTCAGGGTAACCTGGCACCGAAGCTCGTCTCCCCTGAACCTGTCGAAGGGCTGTCCCTGCTTGTGCCTCACCCGGATAAGCCGCCGCTGGCCGTGACCGAAATCCGCGCCCGAATTACCGGCATCACCGAGCATTGGCTTACCACGCGCTGGAGCATTGCCGGGGCGGGGCGGATCGTGTTGCCCGCGCTAGCCGGAAAGCACCGCGCCGATGGACTTTGGCGCCACACCTGTTTCGAAATGTTCCTTAATTCTCCCGGCGGTGAAAGCTATGTCGAGCTGAACCTCTCCGCCAGCGAAAACTGGGCCGCATACGATTTCGCCCGCTACCGCCAGGGTATGACCGAGCGGGCGATGCCGCGCCCTCCCGATTGCACCGCGCGGATCGGTGGCGGCACGCTGATCTTCGATGCGGCGGTGCCATTGGCGGCCCTGCCGCCGCGCCCATGGCGCGCAGGCCTGACCGCGGTGATCGAGGAGGAGGGCGGGGTGATGTCCTATTGGTCGCTGGCCCACCCGCCGGGGCCGCCCGATTTTCACCATCCGGCTTGCCTCGCGTTGACAGTTCCGGCACCGCCACGGGCATGAAATTCGGTATCGATCGCCTGCTCGAAGAACCCGGCTTGCGCCAGCCCCTGCATGGCCGGCGGGTCGCGCTGGTGGCGCATCCCGCTTCGGTTACCAGCACGCTGGTGCATTCGCTCGATGCGCTCGCGACTTGTCCCGGGATCACGCTGACCGCCGCCTTTGGCCCGCAACACGGGCTGAAGGGCGACAAGCAGGATAACATGGTGGAAACCGCCGACGCGCTGGACCCGGACTATGGCATCCCGGTGTTCAGCCTCTATGGCGAGGTTCGGCGGCCTACCGCAGCGATGATGGCGACGGCCGATGTGTTCCTGTTCGACCTGCAGGATCTCGGTTGCCGGATCTATACCTTCGTGACGACTTTGCTGTATTTGCTGGAAGCCGCCGCCCTGGCGGGCAAGAGCGTCTGGGTGCTGGATCGGCCCAATCCTGCCGGGCGCCCGGTGGAGGGCACGTTGTTGCTGCCGGGCCAGGAAAGCTTCGTCGGCGCGGGGCCGATGCCGATGCGGCACGGGCTGACGCTGGGCGAAATGGGGCATTGGTTTATCACGCATTTTGGGCTGGACGTCGATTACCGGGTGATCCCGATGACGGGGTGGCACCCAGAAGGTGCCGGTCACGGCTGGCCAACGGACCGCATCTGGATCAATCCCAGCCCCAATGCCGCCAATCTCAACATGGCGCGGTGCTATGCCGGCACGGTGATGATCGAGGGCACGACGCTATCCGAGGGGCGCGGCACCACCCGCCCGCTGGAGGTGCTGTTCGGCGCACCCGATATCGATGCGCTGGCGGTGCTGGCCGAGATGACCGCGCTCGCGCCGCACTGGCTGGACGGCTGCGCCTTGCGCGAATGCTGGTTCGAGCCGACCTTCCACAAACACGCGCGGCAATTGTGCAACGCGCTGATGATCCATGCCGAAGGTGCGGCCTATCGTCACAATGCCTTCCGTCCATGGCGCTTGCAGGCGCTGGCGTTCAAGGCGATCCGCCGGCTTTACCCCGACTACCCGCTGTGGCGCGACTTTCCCTACGAATATGAGAACGAGCGCCTGGCCATCGACGTAATTAATGGCGGTCCAGCCTTGCGCGAATGGGCCGATGATGCCGGCGCTCACCCCGCCGACCTGGAAGCGTTGGCCGCGCCGGACGAGGCGGACTGGCGCGATACGATAGGCGGTTTGCTGCTCTACCGCTGATGTTCAGTGCTTCTTGCGCGTCAACTCGCGCATGGCGTCGTCGAGTCCGCCCAATGTCAGCGGGTACATCGATCCTCCCACCGCCTCGCGGATCAGCCTGGTCGAAGCGGAGTAATCCCATTGCCGTTCTTGGGTCGGATTGAGCCAGACCGTAGCGGGGTAAGTCGTGGTGATGCGGTGCAGCCAGACCGTGCCGGCTTCCTCGTTGAAATGCTCGACCGATCCGCCGGGGTGGCTGACTTCGTAGGGACTCATTGCCGCATCGCCGACGAACACCACCTTGTAATCGTGGCCGTATTTATGCAGGATATCCCAGGTTGGGATGCGCTCGGCAAAGCGGCGATGGTTATCCTTCCACACGCCTTCGTACAGGCAGTTGTGGAAGTAGAAGAATTCGAGGTTCTTGAACTCGGCGGTGGCGGCGCTGAACAGTTCCTCGACCAGCTCGATATGCGGGTCCATCGAGCCGCCGACGTCGAGAAACAGCAGCACCTTTACCGCATTATGCCGTTCCGGCCGCATGCGGATGTCGAGCCAGCCCTGTTTTGCGGTGCCGGTTATGGTGGCGTCGAGGTCCAGTTCTTCCGCCGCACCTTCGCGCGCAAAACGGCGCAGGCGGCGCAGCGCGATCTTGATATTGCGCGTGCCCAGTTCGCGGGTGTTGTCGAGGTTGGCGAACTCGCGCTTTTCCCAGACCTTGATCGCCCGGCCATGCTTACCCGCGCCGCCGATGCGAATGCCTTCGGGGTTGTAGCCGGAATTGCCGAACGGGCTGGTGCCGTTGGCGCCGATCCATTTGTTGCCGCCATTGTGACGCTGTTCCTGTTCCTCCAGGCGCTTTTTCAGCGTGTCCATGATCTCGTCCCAACTGCCCAGAGCCTTGATCCTGGCCATTTCCTGTTCGGAAAAATAGCGCTCGGCGATGGCTTTCAGCCAGTCTTCGGGGATGGCGACGGGCTGCTGGCCGTAATCGGTCATCACCCCCTTGAAGACCTTGGCGAAGACTTGATCGAAGCGGTCGAGCAGCCCCTCGTCCTTCACGAAGGTAGCGCGGCTGAGATAATAGAACGCTTCGGGCGTGCTTTCGATAACCTCGCGCTGCAACGCTTCGAGCAGCACGAGATGCTCGGTCAGCGACGCCTGGATGCCGGCGGCGCGCAGTTCGTCGAGGAAATTGAAGAACATGCCTAGTCCGGCGTCGCCGGCTGCGAAGTCTGCGGCAACGGCGCCTGCTGGTCGAAGCGCGGCAGTGCCGGATCGATCACCGCCCAGTCCGGAGCGTCGTCGGTCCAGATGCTGGCATCCGGCTTCAGCCCATGACCGACATCCAGAAAGCCCAGCCGCATCGAGGCGAGATGGGTGCGTGCCGAGGATTGGCCATAGATAGGGGTGCCACACGACGGGCAGAAATGTTGCGTCAGGATATTGCCCGATGCCGCCCGATAAGCGTGCGTACCCAGGTCACCGGCAATTTCCATATCGGCCATCCGGAATATCGCGTTCGTGCTCGCCCCGCCGGCGGCGATCTGCTGGCACTGGCGGCACCAGCACAGCCGAACGGCCATCGGTTCGCCCGTGATCGTGGCGCGGACCACTCCGCACGAACAGCGCGCGGTGTAAGGCGCGGTCATGACCCCCAACCACCGGTGTATCGTGCCATCATCGCCACCCTATCTGCCTTGACGCCGCGACATGAACGCCAGCCGCTCGAACAGCATGATATCCTGCTCGTTCTTGAGCAATGCGCCATGCAGCGGCGGGATCGCCTTGGTCGGGTCGCGGTTCTGCAGCAAGTCGAGCGGCATATCCTCGTTCAGCAGCAGCTTCAGCCAATCGAGCAATTCGCTGGTCGAGGGCTTTTTCTTCAGCCCCGGCACGTCGCGCACTTCATAGAAAACCTCCATCGCCTTGGTCACCAGCACCTTCTGGATGCCGGGGAAATGGACGTCGATGATCGCCTGCATCGTCTCGCGCTCGGGAAATTTGATGTAGTGAAAGAAACAGCGGCGCAGGAACGCGTCGGGCAGGTCTTTTTCGTTATTGGAGGTAATCACAACGATCGGCCGCTCGGCGGCAGTGATGCGCTCGCCTGTCTCGTAGACGTCGAAGCTCATCCGATCGAGTTCCTGCAGCAGATCGTTGGGAAACTCGATATCGGCCTTGTCGATCTCGTCGATCAGCAGCACAGGCAGTTCCGGGCTGGTAAAGGCCTCCCACAACTTGCCCTTGCGGATGTAGTTGCCGATGTCATGGACTCGCGCGTCGCCAAGCTGGCCATCGCGCAGTCGGGCTACCGCATCGTATTCGTACAGGCCTTGTTGCGCCTTGGTGGTGGATTTCACGTTCCATTCGACCAGTGGCGCGCCAACGGTGCGGGCGATTTCATGTGCCAGCACGGTTTTTCCCGTCCCCGGCTCGCCCTTGACCAGCAACGGACGCCGCAACAGCACGGCGGCATTTACCGCGACCTTCAGGTCCTCGGTGGCAACGTAGTCGTCAGTGCCTTCGAAGCGCTGCATCAGCCTGGAATCCTATCCGCCGGTGTTGGACCCGACGGATAGTTTGCAGATTTCAGGATGGCAAGCAACCAGCTGAATTAGCGCAATCGCCCGCGACGGACCAGATTGACGATCGCCAGCAGGATGATTGCGCCCAGGATAGAGACCGCAAATGTCTCCACGGTGAGTCCCGCGGTGTTGATGTCGCCGCGTGACAATATCAGGCCGCCGATGAAAGCACCGACGATGCCGACGACGATATTGCCGATGATGCCCAGATTGTCGCCCATGATCAAACCCGCCAACCAGCCGACCACGCCGCCGACGATCAGCCACATAATGATACCCATATCCTATCTCCTTGACGCTCCGGCAAGAAAACGGCGGCGCAATCGATTAGTTCCGCATGGTGGGCACGGGCGGGTCTGCAACCCACGGTTTATCCATCTTGAGCACATGAACCCTGCCGCGCCAAGGTCGTCGCCATACGCTGAACCCGGATGGCGCTGGTGGAGGAAAGGCGCGGAGAGCAACGACCGGAGCGTGATGCGCTATCGCGTCTATCTTAGCGGCATGTCCGTTCACGCATCGATCATGTCCGGATCGATGTCGCCGGCGCGGTTCTGGATGAACATGAAGCGGTGCTCCGGGTTGCGGCCCATCAGTCGCTCGACCAGATCCTTGACCGCCGCGCGGCCTTCGACTTCGGGCGGCAGGGTCACCCGCAGCAGTTTCCGCGTCGCCGGCGCCATGGTGGTTTCGCGTAGCTGCTCGTAGTTCATCTCGCCCAGCCCTTTGAACCGCCCGACTTCGACCTTCCTGTTCTTGAACTGTGTGGCCTCCAGCTCGGCCCGGTGCGCGTCGTCGCGGGCATAGGCGCTGTCCTTGCCCGAAGTCAGCCGATACAGCGGCGGTTGCGCCAGATAGAGGTGCCCGCGCCGCACCACTTCGGCCATTTCCTGGAAAAACAACGTCATCAACAGCGTGGCGATATGGGCGCCGTCGACATCGGCGTCGGTCATGATGATGATCCGGTCGTACCGCAGATTGTCGGCGTTGCAGTCCTTGCGCATGCCGCAGCCCATCGCCAGCGCCAGGTCGGCGATTTCGCTATTGCCGCGGATCTTGTCCGCCGTGGCCGAGGCGACGTTGAGGATCTTGCCGCGGATCGGCAGGATCGCCTGGGTCTTGCGGTTGCGCGCCTGTTTGGCGCTGCCACCCGCCGAATCGCCCTCGACGATGAACAATTCAGTCTCGCCGCCGCCTTCGCCGGTGCAATCGGTCAGCTTGCCGGGCAGGCGCAAGCGGCGGCCGCTGGTCGCGGTCTTGCGCTTGATCTCGCGCTCGGCCTTGCGCTTCAGCCGCTCGTCCATGCGCTCCATGACATAGGCCAGCAGCGCCTTGCCGCGATCCATGTAGCTGGTCAGGAAATGATCGAAATGATCGCGCACCGCGTTTTCGACCATGCGCGCGGCTTCGGGGCTGGTCAGGCGATCCTTTGTCTGGCTCTGGAATTGCGGTTCGCGCACGAACACCGACAGCATCACCTCGCTGCCGGTAACGATATCCTCGGCGATGATATCCTTGGCTTTTTTCTGCCCAATCAGTTCGGCAAAAGCGCGGATGCCCTTGGTCAGCGCGGTGCGCAGGCCCTGTTCATGCGTGCCGCCATCCGGGGTGGGGATGGTGTTGCAATAATAGGAATAGGCCCCATCCGACCACAGCGGCCAGGCGATTGCCCATTCGACGCGGCCGTTGGCCTCACCCGGAAAGTCCTGGCTGCCGCGAAAAAAATCGGTGGTAACGCATTCGCGCGTACCCAATTGCTCGCTCAGATGATCGGCCAACCCGCCGGGAAACTGGAACACCGCCTCCGCCGGGACATCGTCCGCTACCAGCGACGCCTCGCATTTCCAGCGGATTTCCACGCCGGCGAACAGATACGCCTTGGACCGGGCGAGGCGAAACAGCCGCGCCGGCTTGAATTTGGCATCCTCGCCAAAGATTTCGCGATCGGGAACGAAGGTCACCGAAGTTCCGCGCCGGTTCGGCGTCCCGCCCAGCTTCTGCAGTTCCCCAAGCGGCACCCCGCGCGAGAATTCCTGCGCATAAAGCTCCTTGTTGCGGGCGACTTCGATGCGGGTGAAGCTCGATAGCGCATTGACTACACTCACCCCGACGCCATGCAAGCCGCCGCTGGTGGCATAGGCCTTCCCAGAGAACTTGCCGCCCGAATGCAGCGTCGTCATGATGACTTCGAGCGCCGATTTACCTGGAAACTTGGGATGTTCATCGACCGGGATACCACGCCCATTGTCGATGATGGTCAGCCGGTTGCCGACATCCAAAAACACCTCGATGCGGTTGGCATGGCCCGCCACAGCCTCGTCCATGGCATTGTCGATGACCTCGGCGGCGAGATGATGCAGCGCGCGCTCATCGATGCCGCCGATATACATGCCAGGCCGCCGCCGCACCGGCTCGAGCCCCTCCAGTACCTCGATCGCCGAACCGTCATAGGCATCGACCGTGCTTGTCGTCGGTTGGTTCTGGAACAGATCGTCAGCCATTCGGCGCCTATAGGGTGCGCGGAGTCTTCGCGGCAAGCGGCGCGATAGGCTTTTCCGCAATCGTCATGGTAACAAACAGCCTGATCCCCCACCCGTTTGCGGGAGGGGCTAGGGGTGGGCACTTCTTCTTATGCGTTGAGGTAGGAAGCAAGATGCCCAACCCCATCCCCTCCCGCAAACGGGTGGGGAGATAATAATTGAAACTCAATAGCTTAGCGGCGTGAACCTAATCCGGCTTCTTCGACACTGCGACCATCGCGGGACGCAGCAGCCGATCCTTGATCATGTAGCCGGCAGCCAGTTCCTGGATCACCGTGCCCGGTTCGGCCTCATGCGGCATTTCGATCATCGCCTGGTGCTGGTTCGGGTCGAGCGGCAGGCCCATCGCAGCGATGCGGGTGATGCCATGCGAGGCAAACACCTTTTCCAGCTCGCGCCCGGTGGCATCCAGTCCGGAAATCACCGGCTTCAACTTGTCGTCCTCGCGCAATTCCGCAGGAATGACGTCAAGCGCGCGCGCCAGATTGTCGGCTACCGACAGCATATCGCGCGCAAACGAGGTGGCGGCATAGGCGCGGGCGTCGGAGATGTCTTTTTCCAGCCGGCGGCGGACATTCTGCGTTTCCGCCTTGGCATAAAGCACCTCCTGCTTCGCGGTCGCGAGTTCCTCGGTCAGTTTAGCGTTTTCGCCCAGTACCGGCGCATCGGACACGCCATCTTCGCCTGGCGCCGCATCCTGTACCTGGTTATTATCGTCGGTCATGTCGTGCAAAATCCAGCTATCCAATCAATTTGCCCAAGGATTGAGCAGTAAAATCCACCATGGGCACGACGCGCGCATAATTCAACCGCGTTGGTCCGATGACGCCGACCACGCCAACTACCCGGCCTTCGCGGTCGCGGTAAGGCGAGGCGATCACGGAAGAACCGGATAAGGCGAACAGGCGATTTTCCGAGCCGATGAAAATGCGCGTCGCTTCGGCGGCACCCGCCAGTTCGAGTAGCTCGGCGACCGACTGTTTGTTTTCGAGATCGTCGAGCAGCGAGCGGACGCGTTCGATGTCCAGCAGCGCCGCCTCATCGAGTAGATTGGCCTGGCCGCGCACGATCAACACCGGGCGCCGCAGCGCGTCCTGGCTCCACACCGCCAGCCCGCGCGCGACCAGATCGCGGCTTGCCCCGTCGAGAGCCGAGCGCCCCGAGGCGATATCGGCCAGCATCAGCCGCGCGGCTTCGGCGAGAGTACGCCCCGCCAGGTGCGCCGAGATATAATTCCCGGCTTCCTCCAGCGCCCCGGCGCGCAGGCCCGGCGGCAGGTCGAGCACCCGGTTTTCAACCGCGCCATCCTCGCCGACCATGACCGCCAGCGCGCGGCCCGGCGACAACGGGACAAGATTGAGCTGGGTCAGCCGCGGCTCGCGGCGGGGCACCATCACGACGCCGGCACAGGCCGACAAACCGGAGAGGATTGCGCTGGTTGCTGCCAGCGCCACTTCGATCGGGCCGGGTTGCGACACTTCACGCTCGATCGCCGTACGTTCTTCCGTACTCAAAGCAGCGACTTGCATCATACCGTCGACAAACAACCTGAGGCCGAGATCGGTGGGCAGCCGCCCGGCGCTGGTGTGGGGATGGGCAAGCAGCCCCTGCGCTTCAAGTTCATGCAGGACGGAGCGTATCGATGCCGGCGACAGATTGAGCGCACCGCCACCGGCCAATGTTTTCGATCCGACCGGCTGGCCGGACGTCAGATAGCCTTCCACGACCAGGCGAAAAATATCGCGCGCACGCGTGTTGAGTTCAGTGATCGGCAGGGAAGCCATCGCCACTATCTATGGTGTATTGGCAGCTTGTAAATGCCCGTAGCCGACAGGAGCGGCCAGCTGGACTTTCTTTCTGCGCTTTAGGCGGTAAGAGCAGCGGCATGGCGGCTCGGACATCGGGTTTCGGCGGCTTAATGTTGACGCATTGCGACATCGCGATGCTGTAGGAGATTTTGATGCGACCTTCCGGCCGTGCGCCTGACGAAATGCGCGCTCTCGAATTCCTGACCAATTACACCATCCACGCCGAAGGTTCGGTGCTGGTGTCATTCGGCAATACCCGCGTGCTGGTTACGGCTTCGGTCGAGGAAAAAATCCCGCCGTTCCTGCGCGGCAAGGGTGAGGGCTGGGTAACCGCCGAATATTCGATGCTGCCCCGTGCCACCCATACGCGTGGATCCCGCGAAGCAGCCAAGGGCAAGCAGAGCGGACGAACCCAGGAAATCCAGCGACTTATCGGGCGTTCCTTGCGTTCGGTCACGGATATGAAGAAGCTCGGTGAGCGCCAGATCGTGCTCGATTGCGATGTCATCCAGGCCGATGGCGGGACGCGGACAGCGGCGATTTCGGGGGCCTGGGTGGCGCTCAAAATCGCGACGAACAAGCTGTTGGCGAGCGGCGTCATCAGCCAGGACCCGCTGGAGCGGCAAGTCGCGGCGGTAAGCTGCGGCATCTACAAGGGTACGCCGGTGCTCGATCTCGATTATCTGGAGGACAGCGCCGCCGATGCCGATGCCAATTTCGTGCTGATCGAAGGCGGGCATATTGCGGAGGTCCAGGCGACGGCGGAAGGCGCGACTTACGATGAGGAAAGCCTGCTGCGGTTGTTGCGGCTGGCGCGGATCGGGTGCGATCGGATTTTCGCGGCGCAGTTGGTAGCGGTTGGGTAAAATGCCGCGACTCTCCGGCAAACTGGTCATCGCCACGCATAACGCGGGCAAGCTGCGCGAAATCGCCGCATTGCTCGCGCCGTATGGGCTGGATTGCGTGTCTGCCGGGGCGCTCGGCCTGCCCGAGCCTGCCGAAACCGGCACCAGCTTTGCCGAAAATGCACTGATCAAGGCGCATGCGGCGGCGCGGGCATCCAGCCTGCCGGCACTGGCCGAAGACAGCGGGCTGTGCGTCGCGGCGATCGGCGGCAGGCCGGGGGTTTATACCGCCGACTGGGCCGAGCGGCAGTGGTTCGAAGGGCCTGCGGGGCGCGACTGGTATATGGCAATGGGCAAGGTCGAGGGATTGCTCGCCGAGCAGGGACCGGATGTCGACCGCTCCTGCCATTTCAGTTGCGTGCTGGCGATCGCCTGGCCCGATGGGGTCAGCGTCGTTTACGAAGGCCGCGCCAAAGGCTCGATCACCTGGCCTCCGCGCGGCACGGTCGGATTCGGCTATGATCCGGTGTTCGTGCCGCGCGGTGGAGCGTTGACCTTTGCCGAGATGAACCCCGCCGAAAAGCACCGCATCAGCCATCGTGCCGACGCCTTCGCCAAGCTGGTCGCGGACCAATTTGCCTAGCATGGCTCGGGCGCTGTATATACATTGGCCGTTCTGCTTGCAGAAATGTCCCTATTGCGATTTCAACAGCCATGTCCGGGCGGGGGTCGATCATGGCTTGTGGGAACGGGCGCTGCTCGCCGACATGCGGCACGAACATGCCCAGG
>CAZZYX010000024.1:0-36055 GCA_964658485.1 uncultured Acetobacteraceae bacterium
TCGGATCGCTCCTCGAATGCTTCAGTCCTGAAGAATGCGCCGCGTACCTGAGAAAACTCAGGCTATGGTCCAACCTAATGTCATCAGACTCTAGCCGCTCCTTCGTGCAAAGCATCGCAGTGCATGATTCCCGAAAAAATCGTCCGCTTGCTCGCCAATGGTTGGGTACGCCGACTGACCCTTGCTGTGTCACCTTGGCGGCCAGCTCCGCTTGGCGGGGGCAGCCTGAATTGTCGGCGCGGCGGCAACCAGGATAATGTTCGCGCCTTGTCCCTTGGTCTCTGCAAGCGCTTCTTCGGCCGCCTTCAGCGCGGCGCGCGGATCATTATATGCACATACATCGGCGACACCGCCCGAGAAGGTAACGGTGCCAATCGGAGTTTCCGTTTCGCGGTCGATCAGTTTACGCCGGGCGAATGCCTGTCGCACCTCATCGAGCTGCAGGCGCGCTTGATCGGGGGAAAGACCACGAAACAGCAGGATAAATTGCTCGCCATGATGCGCGACATGGCAGCTGTGGGCAGAGATGCGTTTCAGCCCCCTGGCAAGAACCTGGATCAAACGGTTGCCGGTATCGGGGCCATGAGCGTCGTTGATTGCCTGGAAATGGTCGATACTGCAAAAGGCGATACTCAGCGACGCACTGGTCTCGCGGGCCGTGCGGAACTCTTGTTCCAGCACTTCATCGAAGGTGCGATGGCTGTCCATCCCAATCAGATTATCCATCGCGATGTTACCGCGTTCGAGTTTGAGAGCGTCCTGCAATGCCGCCGCTTCCCCCTTCCGACGCCGCATTTCCTCTTCAACGATACGAATGCGTTCCAGCATGGTGCGGGTCAATTCGGCCAACGCCGGAAGCTCGACGACAGGTCGGATTGCGTTCAGGCTGGTCGCGGTCTCGACCAGCGCGGCGTAATATTCCCCAGCTGTGCCGCCAGCTTCGGCGGCATTTTGGACGAACAGCTCCAAAGACTGGTCCAGCCTGCTCATCAGTGGACTTAGTGCTTCGCGCTCTACCGCCTCCGCTCGCTCTTTTTTGCCCCGTTCGGCCTCGCTGATAACATCATCCAACCAGGCCTGGGTGATCGGCTCGTTGGCAAGCTGGCGCTCGGCGATCTGCCTGCTCAACGTGGGATTTGTGCCCGAAACGACCTCTTGTGCCAGGGTCAGATTGCCCGCGTCCACCGCAAGGTCCAGATCAAGCAGGAAATTGCTTATCTGAAACAATAATTCACGTCGGGCCGCATGCTTTTGCGCGGGTGTGGCGTCGTGTTGCATCCTATCCGGCCGGTCATCTCCCAAACGGGAATTCCTAAGCATATTCGTCTCCCGACACCGTGAACGCTGTGTTGCAGACGAATGTTCCTGCGACATGGCCAAACAATTGTCTTTCAAAATTTTCGGGTTTGGCTCGAAGTAGACTGCGATGTGGGCATGTCTGCCGATCTTTGACCGCACCGCCGACCACCAACAGCCTGCGGCCAACGCCGATGTTGCTCATCCGGGCAAATTCGCAGGATCCCGACGGCGGCAGCTGGTCACGACATCAATGTCGGTAATAGGTGCTGCCAGTGTAATTGATGGAGATGGTCGCATGCGCTTGCCTGCCGAATTCGATCTGCACGCGCTCAAGTTCTGGCCCATATTCCCTGGGCCGCAGCGCTGATCGGCTAGAGCACGATGCGATAGATAGAATCGCATCGTGCTCCAGATGCTTTGTTTTCCCATGATTTTTGACAAAACCGCTACCCATTTTTTGTCATCATGCTCTAGCTGCGGCGATCAGCGCGTTCCACAGCCACGGCGCGAAGCTGCGCCATACGTCGATGTGGAACCGCGTTTCGCTTTCGCGCCACAGCACGATTTCCACCGTTTCATACAGGGTTCGCGTTGTCCGCCCGATGGCGAATCGTTCCACGTCCAGCGGACAGCCGGTGCCGATCAAGGACGCCGCCCGCAGTCCTTCGACCACAATCCCCAGCGAGCGCGATGATATATCGACGATGCTCGCCGCCAATCCCTCGCCCGTCGGCAGCGTGGTTTCCGCAGCCAGCCGCGCGATCCATTCATCCGGGCCAAGGCAAGCGATGCCGTCCAGCGTCTCGCCAATCCGGGCCGGAACCCCGCGCCCGATGATTTCGGTCAACGCGGCGGCACTGCGCGCGCGCAGCGAATAGCGCGCTATCGCGACGGCAGGGGCAATCCGCACGCCACCCCCGTCCACCGGCGCGGTACCCATGACCAGGTCGGCGGCGGTGATCGCCAGCGGGGCGATGTCAAGCATCAAGGCGGCTCCCTTCCGGGTCGTAGAACACGGTCGGGACAATCCGGGCGCTGATATTGCCGGCGGGCATCGGGATATGAACCGTCTCGCCCATCCGGTCGCGACCACCAGCCACCATTGCCAGCGCGATCGACCGCCCCAGCGTGGCGCTCCAATAGGATGAAGTAACGTGGCCGATCATCGGCACCGGGATCGGCGCGCGTGGGTTCAGCACGATCTGCGCGCCTTCCTCGAGCACCACCGCTGGATCGTCGGTCAGCAGGCCGACGAACTGCTTGCGCCCGGCGCGGGTCATTTCCGGCCGCGCCAGCGAGCGTTTGCCGACGAAATCGGGCTTTTTATTACCCACCGCCCAAGCCATCCCGGCGTCGTCGGGCGTGACCGTGCCATCGGTATCCTGGCCGATGATGACGAAGCCCTTTTCCGCGCGCAAAACGTGCATCGTCTCGGTGCCATAAGGGGTGATGCCGAATGACTGCCCGGCGGCGTGGATCGCGTCCCATACCATCCGGCCATGCTCTGCCGGCACATTGACTTCAAAGCCCAGTTCGCCGGTTAAGCTGACGCGGAACAGCCGGGTCGGGACGCTGCAGATCTGCCCATCGCGCACCGCCATATGCGGGAATTCAGCCGCCGACAGGTCGATCCCGGCAACCAGTGGGGCGATGACTTCGCGCGCCTGTGGCCCCTGCACCGCGATGACCGCCCATTGCTCGGAGATGCTGGTCGCCCAGACATCGAGATCGCTCCATTCGGTCTGGAGATAATCCTCCATCAGCGCCAGCACCCGCGCCGCGCCGCCGGTCGTCGTGGTCAGGTGAAAGCGATCCGGCGCCAGCCGCGCCGACACCCCGTCATCGATGATGAAGCCATCCTCGCGCAGCAGCAAGCCATAGCGGCAGCGCCCCGGCCTCAGCGATTTCCACGGGTTGGTGTACATGCGGTTGAGGAATTCCGCCGCATCTGGCCCGACCACCTCGATCTTGCCCAGCGTACTGGCGTCGAACATGCCGACCCCGCGCCGCACCGCCAGGCATTCGCGGTTGACCGCCGCCAGCATGTCCTCGCCGGCTTGCGGAAAATAACGCGCCCGGCGCCATTGCGCGACATTCTCGAACACCGCGCCGGCGTTGTCGGCCCAGCCATCGATCACGGTCTTGCGCAACGGCTGGAACAGCGCATCCTTGTGACGCCCCATCAGCGCGCCGAAGCTTTGCGGCGTGTACGGGGGCCGGAACGTGGTCAGGCCGATCTCGGTCACCGGGCGATCCAGCACCTGCGCGGCGATCTGCAAGCCGTTGAGGTTGGATGTCTTACCCTGATCGGTCGCCATGCCATTGGTGGTGTAGCGCTTGATATGCTCGATCGAGCGGAACCCCTCGCGCGTGGCCAGTTCGATATCGCGCGATTTCACGTCGTTCTGGAAATCGACGAATGCCTTTTGTTTATGCGCCGGTTTCGTTGAAGGCAAAGCGCCGACCGCAACCCCCTCGCCCATCGACCACGCACCGCCGCATGCCCCGACGCAGCGCATGTTCTCCAGAGATGTGTGGGGTAGGTAAGCGCCCCAGGCGTCGCTCCACCGCATCGTACCCTTGGCCTGGCTCCACAGATGCAGGCTGGGGGTCCAGCCGCCGGCCATCAGCAGGGTATCGCAGGCCAGCGGCCGACCCGGCCCGATGCCACCAGGCGCCACGGTGATACCGCTGACGCTCCAGTGCCCTTTGACCCCGGTGACGGCATGGCCCAGCAGGACCGGGATACCCGCCGCCCGCGCCCGGTCAGCCTGATCGGGCGCCACCGCACCGCGCAGATCGATGATCGCGGCAATCGTCACCCCCGCCCCGGCCAGCGCCAGCGCATCATGCCAGCCGCTGTCATGCACCGTCATCACCGCCACCGCGCGACCCACCGCTACGCCATGGCGCAGCGCCAGCACGCGCGCGGCGCTGGCCAGCATCACGCCAGGGACATCGTTGCCGTCGAATACCAGCGGGCGCTCGATCGCGCCTTGGGCCAGCACCACTTCGCCGGCGCGGATGCGCCACAGCTTCTCGCGAGGACCTTGCGTTGCGCCGGGCGCGAGATGGTCGGTCAACGCCTCGACCGCGCCGATGAAGTTTTGGTGATAGCAACCGAACGCAGTCGTCCGGTTCAGCACGCGAATATTAGGCTTGCTTGCCAGCGCCGCCCGCGCCTCTTCCAGCCAAACCCATTGCGCCGGATCAGCCAGCACGCCGCCGCCGATTTCCTGCTGATCGTCGATCAGGATGACCCGGCCACCCGCATCCGCTGCCGCCAGCGCCGCCGTAATCCCCGCCACGCCGCCGCCGACCACCAGCACTTCGCAATGCGCGTGAGTCGCCGCATAATGATCCGGGTCGCGCGTCCTCGGACTTTCCCCCAGCCCGGCCATGCGGCGTATCGCGGGCTCGTACAGTCTTTCCCACGCCGAGCGCGGCCACATGAAGGTCTTGTTGTAAAACCCCGCCGGCAGCAACGCGCTCATCCGGTCGTTCACCCCGCCCAGGTCGAACGCCAGACTGGGATAGCGGTTCTGGCTGGTCGCGACCATCCCGGCATACAGCGGCAGCGACGGCGCGCGCAGGTTTGGGGTAATCCGCCCCGGCCCGCGATCGACGGTGACCAGTGCATTGGGCTCCTCCACCCCGGTCGCCAGCAATCCGCGCGGACGGTGATATTTGAACGAACGGCCAAACAGCCGCACCCCTGCAGCCATCAGCGCAGAGGCCAGCGTATCGCCGACGACACCCCGATAGGGCTTGCCATCCCAATGGAATTGCAGCGTTGCGGACCGGTCGATGCGGCCGCCGGTGGGCAGGCGATAACCGGTCATTTGCGAGTTTCGCCCGACTTATAAGTGGTTTCGAACACGTCCGTCACGGTATCGCGCACCGCATTGAAAAAACGCCCGCAGCCATGGATATGCCGCCAGCGTTCATGATGGCGTCCACGCGCATTGCTGCGGAGATACAGATATTGCTCCCATTCGGCGTCCGACAATGCCGATGGATCAGGCGGGCGGGCGATATGCGCCTCGCCGCCATAGACGAATTCGACCTCGGGCCGGAGTTCGTCGCAATAGGGGCAATGGATCAGGATCATCGCGCGTGCACCGTCAATGCGCCACCGCCGCGGCGGCGGCCTCGTCGATGAATTTGCCGTTGCGGAACCGGTCGAGCGTGAACGGCGCGTTGATCGCGTGCGGCGCGTCATGGGCGATGGTATAGGCAAGCAAATCCGCCGCGCCCGGCGTCGCCTTGAACCCGCCCGTGCCCCAGCCGCAATTGACGTACAGCCCCGGCACCGGCGTCATACCCAAAATCGGCGAGCGATCGGGGGTCACATCGACGATCCCGGCCCAACTGCGCAACATCCGCATGCGGGCGAAAATCGGAAAAATCTCACAGATCGCGGCCAGCGTATGCTCGATGACGTGATAGGCGCCGCGCTGCGAATAGCTGGTATATTGATCGGTGCCGGCGCCGATGACCAGCTCGCCCTTGTCCGACTGGCTGATATAGGCGTGTACCGTGTTCGACATCACCACGCAGGGAAAAATCGGCTTGACCGGCTCGGATACCAGCGCCTGCAACGGATAGCTTTCTAGCGGGAATTGCAGATCGGCCATCGCCATCACCACCGAGCTATTGCCCGCCGCCGACACGCCGATCTTCTTCGCGCCGATGAAGCCACGCTCGGTATCGACGCCGATGACCGCGCCATCCGGCCCCCGGCGCATACCGGTCACCGCGCAGTTCTGGATGATATCGACGCCCAGCGCCGCCGCCCCGCGCGCATAGCCCCACGCCACGCTATCGTGCCGCGCCGTACCGCCGCGCCGCTGCAACGCCCCGCCCAGCACCGGATGCCGCGCACCCGGCGCGATATCCAGCGGCGGGCAATATTGTTGGCATTCCGCCGCCGTCAGCCATTCATTATCGACGCCGTTCAGGCGATTGGCGTGGATGTGGCGCTTGAAGCTCTGCACATCATGGACGTTATGCGCGAGCATCAGCACGCCGCGCTTGGAATACATGACGTTGTAATTCAGCTCCTGGCTCAACCCGTCCCACAGCTTGACCGCGTGATCGTAGAGATGGGCGCTCTCGTCATAGAGGTAGTTCGAGCGGATGATCGTGGTGTTCCGCCCGGTATTGCCGCCGCCCAGCCAGCCCTTTTCGATCACCGCGACATTGCGCAGGCCATATTTGCTGGCAAGATAATAGGCCGCGCCCAGACCGTGCCCGCCAGCCCCGATGATGATGACATCATAGGCCGGCTTGGGCGGCCGGTCCGGCCATTGTTCGGGCCAATCCTGGTGCCCGTTCAAGGCATGGGAAAACAGGCTGAATGCCGAAAACCGCGTCATGGCTGGATCGCCGCGATAGCAGCCACGCTTCGCTCGACGTAGAACGTCTTGAAGGCGTCGACCAATCCTTCTTCCAGCGCATACATCCCCTGCCGATAGCCATCGGTAGAGATCCCGGCATGGTTCAGTTCGGCCAGCTTGCGATCCTGCGCGTTCGTTGCGCGCCACACAGCCGTCAGGTTTTCAACCGTGTAATCCTCGCCTTCGAGCGCATCCTCGTGCACCAGCCAGCTCGAGCGCAACAGCGTCCGGTTGGCGCCGACCGGCGTAACCGAAAATGTCATGACGTGATCGCAACAGAAATGGTGCCAGGCGTTAGGCTGAGTCCATACCGACAGGCTGGTGGATTCGGCGCGATCGAAAGGCCAGATCAGCTTGCTGGACGCCGGCAAGCCATCCAGCGTCTGCGATACCGAACCATTGGCAAGGCCAAGGCGGACGACCCGGTGCCACCAATTATCCGGAAACTCGATCAGATCGTGGTGGATGCCCATAGCCTGCCAGTGTTGGACCTGGACATCTACGCCGTCGTCAGGACCACTCTTGCCGAAACCGTCGCCACCCAACGATACCAGCAATTCGGGATGGTTGTTGTCGCAGTGATAACACTCGCGATTGTTCTCCATCACCAGCTTCCAGTTGGCGTTTTCGATAATCTCGTCCTGCGCCGCGACCTTCAGCCGGTCGAGGCCGTAGATGCCGATCTGCGCCTCGATATCAGCCTTGGCGCGATCGATCGGCGGCGGATCGTCGGCTAGGCACAGATACAGCAGCCCACCGATATTCTCCAGCGCCACCGGGCGCAGGTTCCAGTCGTTCTTGTCGAAGCCATCAGGCATGCCGCGCGCCGCCAGCAATTTGCCATCCAGCCCGAACGTCCACGAATGATAAGGGCACATCACCCGCGGCGTCGACCCGGACTGCACTTCGCACAGCCTGCCGCCGCGATGCGTGCAGGTGTTATAAAAGGCGCGGATCTCGCCGTCCCTGCCGCGCAGGATGATGATCGAGTTGTCGGCGAGATTGAAGACGAAATAATCGCCGGCCTTCTTCACATGCGCCACCGTGCAGGCATACAGCCACACCGATTTCAGCATGACCTCCGTATCGAAGGCAAACGCCTCCTCACTGACGTACAATCCCTGCGGCAGGGTAAAACCGTCGCGGTTCTGGTCCAGCAGTTCGGCAATCGCAGCGAGAGGCAACATCGGGTTAACTCCGCAATGCCTGGTTATCGGGGTCGAACGGTGAATCGGGGATGACCAGGGCACGGTGGCTTACCCCCAGGATGTTGATTTCCAGTTCAGTGCCCGGCGTCGCATATTCCGGCGCGACCATCGCCAGTGCCAGCGACTTGCCGACGCGCCAGCCGTAGCCGCCGGACGTGGCCCTGCCAACCAGCTTGCCCTGATGGCTGATCGGTTCCGAACCGCGTGCGTCGGCATCGGTGACGTCCATCACTTCCAGCGTTACGAAGGCCCAGGCGAAACCCGCCTCCTTGCGCGCCAACAAGGCATCGCGGCCCGGAAATGCCGGCTTCTTGAATGACACGAAGCGGTCCAGCCCGCTTTCCAGGGCGGCATATTCGATCGACAGCTCGCGCGGGATCAATTTGTAGCTCTTTTCAAGCGCCATCACGGTCATCGCCTTGATCCCGAACGGGCGGATGTCGTGAGCCGCACCCGCCGCCATCAACTTGTCGAAGATATAGTTCTGCATCTCGATCGGATGATGGATTTCCCAACCCAGCTCACCGATGAAGTTGACCCGCAGCGCCTCGACCGGGGCCGCGCCGATGCTGATCTTCTGCCCGGTCAGCCACGGAAACGCGGCATGTGACAGGTCGGCGTGAGTAACCGCCTGCAACACCGCGCGCGACTTCGGTCCGGCCAGCACCAGCACACCCATCGCCGTGGTCAGCCGCTCGAACCGCACCGAGCCATCGGTGGGCAGCGCCTTTTCAAGATAGTCGTGGTCGTGCCGTTCGAGCGCGCCCGCCGACACCAGATAATATTTCTGATGGCCCATTTTATAGACGGTAAATTCGCTGCGGACACCACCGGTGGCGGTCAACAAATAGGATAGCGTCACCCGCCCGAGCTTTTTGGGCACCGCATTGGACAGCAGCCCGTCCAGCCAGCTCTCCGCGCCCGGCCCGCTGATCAGGCATTTGGCAAAGGCGCTCATGTCCTGGATGCCGACATGCTCGGTCACATGGCGGCATTCCTGGCCGACGAATTCAAAATAGTTGGAGCGGCGAAACGACCAGCGTTCGCGGATCGGCTGGCCATAAGGCGCAGGGTGATTTTCGTTGAGGATCACATCGGCGCGGTCGAGATCGGCGTCGGTCAGGACATAGTCCTTGGGCGCGAACCAGCCCGGTCGCTCCCAGCCGAACACGGTGCCGAATACCGCGCCCAGATCCTTCATCCGGCTATAGCACGGCGTCTGGCGCAATGGCCTTGCCGCCGCGCGTTCTTCGTCGGGATAGTGGATCGAGAACACCTTGGCGTAGGCTTCCTCGTTCTTTTCGACCAGATAGCCTTCGCCTGCGTAATCGCCGAAACGCCGGGGGTCTGCGCCCATCATGTCGATGCTGGGCTCGCCTTCGACGATCCATTGGGCCAATTGCCAACCCGCGCCGCCCGCCGCCGTGATCCCGAACGAATGTCCCTCGTTCAGCCAGAAGTTTTTCGCCCCCCATGCCGGGCCGACGATCGGCGAACCGTCAGGGGTATAGGCGATGGCGCCGTTGTACACCCGCTTCACGCCAACCTCGCCAAAGGCGGGAACGCGTGCCATGGCCGACAGGATATACGGCTCCAGCCGGTCCAGTGCGTCGGGGAACAATTCATATTCGCTGCTGGCCGCCGGGCCTTTGACATAGCAGGCCGGGGCGCCCACTTCATAAGGCCCCAGCAACAGCCCGCCGGCTTCCTCGCGCATGTACCAACTGGCATCGGATTCGCGCAGTACGCCCATTTCGGGCAGGCCCCTGGCGCGGCGCTCCATGATCGCGGGATGCGCTTCGGTGACGATATACTGGTGTTCGACCGGAATCACCGGGATATCCAGACCGACCATTGCCCCGGTCTGGCGAGCAAAGCTGCCTGTCGCCGAAACGACGTGTTCGCAGGTGATGTCGCCCTGGTCAGTGGCCACGACCCATTCGCCGTTGGGCTTCTGGGTGATGCCGGTGACCGTAGTGCCGCGATAGATCGTCGCACCACGCTGGCGCGCGCCTTTGGCCAGCGCCTGCGTCAGATCAGCGGGCTGGATATAGCCATCGGCGGGATGCTGGATCGCGCCGATGATGTCCTGCGTCGCGACCAGCGGCCACACCTCGCGCAGTTCGGCAGGAGTCAGGAAATTGACATCGACGCCGATCGTGCTGGCTACCCCGGCGTAGTATTTGTACTCATCCATCCGGTCTTTGGTGGTGGCGAGGCGGATATTGCTGACGTTGGAAAATCCGACGCTGAGCCCGGTTTCCGCTTCAAGCTTCGGATAGAGATCGACCGAATATTGATGCAGCTTGCCCACCGAATAAGACAGGTTGAACAGCGGCAACAGCCCGGCGGCATGCCAGGTCGAACCCGAGGTCAGTTCCTTGCGCTCGACCAGCACGGCATCGGACCAGCCCAGCTTGGCCAGATGATACAGCGTGCTGACGCCGACCACGCCGCCGCCGATCACTACTACGCGCGCCGTGGTCTTCATAACGCTCCTTCAATCACCCGATCTGAATGCGCCCGTGCCAATATGACAGGTTGGCTCGGTTTGATGTAGCGCCCCGCGCCGTCATGCACAAAACTAATGCTGGGTATGATATCGGGCTAATGCCCGGTCAACTGCGCCAGGTGATGGGTCATTGTCACGACCGCGACGCAGGCCGCCAGCGCCACCCACGGCCACGCCCCGGCACGCCGCGTCACACCCTGCTCTACCGCGCCATCGGCAAGCACGTGCGGGAAACTTCCCTTGTCCTGGATATAATGACGGAAACAGAACACCGGTACGATCAATACCACGCCGATCAACCCGTTGCGTAACGTGCCCGGCCCCCAGACATCGGCGCCTGCGCCCATGAACGCCATGTTGACGAAGCCGAACAGCGCCCCGGCCGCCAGCAGCCACGTCGGACAGCGAAACGGGCGCTCCCAATCGGGCCGGTCGATCCGGTGCAGCCAGCCCGCCTGCAGATTGAGGAAGTTGAACGCCAGATAGCAGACATTGCTGATCATCAGCACCGCGAAGTAATCCGACGCCATCAGCAGCACGATGTTGAAGGCAAAATCGGTCCACATCGCCGCAGTCGGCGCGCCATGCTGGTTGACCCGGCTGAGGTATTTCGGCAGCCAGCCATCGACCGACGCCTGATACAGCGTGCGCGACGAGCCCATCATCGAGGTCATCACGATCAGCAACAGCGACAGGATCAGCATGGTAATGAAGATATTGGTCACCACCGCGCCGCCGCCGACAATCCGCGCCAGCGCCAATGCCACCCCCGAGCCGTCATAAATACGCGGATCGAGCAGGCCATCCAGCCCCAGCGACGCCTGAAACGCCAGCGGCACCAGCGTGAAAATGACGATGCACAACAGCCCGGAGGCGATCAGCGCGCGCGGCGTATCGCGCGCCGGGTTCTTGAACTCACGAGTATAGCATACCGCAGTCTCAAAGCCGTAAGTCGACCAGGCCGCCCCGAACATCGCGCCCATCAGCATGGTCAGGCCATAGCGATCCCACGTTCCGAACCGGGCGTGCCCGGCGGCATCATGGATCAGCGGCAGCAGCGGGAACAGATGGTTAGTGGGCAGGTCGCCGGTAATCAGCGGCACCAGCCCGACCAGGATCAACGGCGCCAGGCAGGCGATGCCCAAAATCTTTTGCGCAAACGCCGCCCGCGCCGCGCCGTGGTGCTGCAGGGCAAAGGTGATGAACAAAAATATCGTTCCGATCAGCGAGACCGCATTGATCCGCAGGTTGAGCCCGGTGCGGATAAAGCCCAGGTCGAACAGCGTCAGGTGCCAGGTATTGATCGTCGCGGTCGGCGCGAACAGGCTGGCCATGACATAGCCCGCGCCCAGGCTGGTGCCCAAAGTCAGCACCGGCGACCACGCCAGCCAGTTGCACCACACCGAAATCGGCGCGACGAACTTGGAATAGGGCAGCCATGCCGCCGCGCCATAGACCGATGCCCCGCCCGATTTATGCGGATATAAGCCGGCGATCTCGGCATAGACGAAGCTCTGGATGAACCCCATCAGGATCGACACGATCCACACCACCCAACTGGGCTGGCCGATTACCGTGGCAATGCCGCCCATCGTCAGCAACACCCCTGCCGGCACGCCGGACGATGCCCAGAACGCGCCCTTCCAGTCGAGTTCGCGGTGTAGTTCGGCGACGCCGCCCCCGGGGGGGTGGATCAGGTCGCTGGCGTGAGCCACCGCTACGTCTAGGTCTTCGCCGATCATCTTTGCGCGATCTCCCAATTCGGGGCGACATAAAATGGCGCATTCATCGGGCTTAGCAGCGGCTTGCCCAGAATATGGTCCGCGCCCTTTTCACCGATCATGATCGTCGGCGCATTCAGATTGCCGGTGGTCACCGACGGCATCACCGATGAATCGATCACCCGCAGCCCCTCGATCCCGATCACCCGCAACTGCGCATCGACCACCGCCAGCGGATCGCCGACTGCACCCATCTTGCAGGTGCCGCAGGGGTGATAGGCGCTTTCGACCTTGGCTCGAATGAAGGCATCGATCTGGTCGTCAGTGCTAATTTCCGCGCCGGGCTGGATTTCGCGCCCGCGCCACGGGGCGAAGGCGGGCTGCTGGAATATCTCGCGGGTCAGCCGCACCCCGGCGCGCATGTCGGCCCAGTCATCGGGATGGCTCATGTAATTGAAGCGGATGACCGGTTTTTCGAACGGATCGGCGCTGCGCAGGGTCACGCTGCCCCGACTTTTCGAGCGCATCGGCCCGACATGCGCCTGAAAGCCATGCTCCCTCGCCAGCGAATTGCCGTCATAGCTGACCGCCAGCGGAAAGAAGTGATACTGGATATCGGGATATCTGATCCCCGCCCGGCTGCGGATAAAACCACAGCTTTCGAAGTGGTTCGTCGCGCCCAGCCCGTCGCGCCGCAACAGCCAGCGCGCCCCGATCAGCGCCTTGCCCAGCAGATTGTTGTGCGCATACAGCGTGACCGGGCGAGTGCAGGCCATTTGGAAATAGAACTCGAGGTGGTCCTGCAGATTGGCGCCGACCCCCGGCCGGTCGGCAACCACGGCGATGCCATG
This sequence comes from uncultured Acetobacteraceae bacterium, assembly GCA_964658485.1. Lineage (GTDB taxonomy): Bacteria > Pseudomonadota > Alphaproteobacteria > Sphingomonadales > Sphingomonadaceae > Novosphingobium. The sequence continues at coordinate 12,991 of CAZZYX010000024.1, forward strand.
CCGCGCCAGTTCCTCCGCCGGACCGACGCCCGACAGTTTCAGCAACTGCGGCGAGTTGATCGGGCCGCCGGACAGGATCACTTCCTTGGCGGCGCGGGCGGTGTGGCGCTTGCCGGCGCGCTGGTACTCGATGCCGACGGCGCGGGTGCCTTCGAACAGGATGCGCGTGGCCATCGCCTGGGTCACGACGCGCAGATTGGCACGGGCCATCGCCGGGTGCAGATACGCCTTGGCCGCCGAACAGCGCGTGCCCTGGCGCACGGTCATATCCATCCGGCCAAAACCTTCCTGCGCATAGCCGTTGACGTCCTCGGTTGCCGGGTAACCCGCCTCCGCCGCCGCATCGAGCCACGCCTGATGCAACGGATTGTCCAGCGTGCCATAACAGGTATCGAGCGGGCCTTCGTTGCCGCGATAGACGTTGCCGCCCTCGGCGCGGCGTTCGGTGCGCTTGAAATAGGGCAATACCTGCGCATAGCCCCAGCCACGCGCGCCTTCTTCCTCCCACCGTTCGTAATCGAGCGGATTGCCGCGAATATAGACCAGCCCGTTGATCGAAGACGACCCGCCCAGTCCCTTGCCGCGCGGCGTATGCATCCGCCGGTTATTCAGATTGGCCTCCGGCTCGGTCTCGTAATGCCAGTTCCAGCGTTTGGTATTCATCGGAATCGCCAGCGCCGACGGCATCTGGATCAAGATCGAGCGGTCCGATCCGCCGTATTCCAGCACCAGCACGCGGTTGCTGCCGTCCGCGCTCAGCCGGTCCGCCAGCACGCAGCCCGCCGAGCCGGCGCCCACGATGATGTAGTCGTAAGGCGTGTCCTCAGTAGGGGGCAACGATCGGCTCCAGCGCGACGTAAACGCTTTTGACCCGCGTGTAATGATCGATCGCTAGACGGCTGTTTTCGCGGCCCAGCCCGGATTGCTTGACGCCGCCGAATGGCAATTCGATCGGGGTGATGTTGTAGGTGTTGATCCAGCAGGTGCCCGCTTCAAGCTCGGCGATCACCCGGTGCGCCCGCGTCAAATCATTGGTAAATACCGCCCCCGCCAGCCCGAATGGCGTGTCATTGGCGCGGGCAATCACTTCGGCTTCGTCGTCGAAGGCCAGCACGGTCATCACCGGGCCGAATATTTCCTCGCGCACGATGGTCATGGTGTCGCTGCATTCGGCGAAGACCGTCGGCGCGACGAATGACCCCTTGCTCATCGCGCCTTCGGTCACGCGGAACCCGCCGGTCAGCAATTGCGCGCCCTCGGCCTTGCCTCGTTCGATGTAGCCCATCACCTTGTCGAGATGCGCAGGCGAGATCAGCGCGCCCATCTGCGTTGCCGGGTCGAGCGGATCGCCGACCACCATCGCCTCGGCGCGCGCCTTCAGCTTTTCCAGGAACGCCGGCATCACGCTGCGCTGCACGAACACGCGGGTGCCGTTGGAACAGACCTCGCCCGCCGAATAGAAATTACCGAGCATCGCCCCCGACACCGCGTTATCGAGATCGGCGTCCGCGAACACGATCATCGGCGATTTGCCGCCCAATTCCAACGTCACCGATTTGAGCGTGGCGGCAGCGTCGGCCATGACCTTTCGCCCGGTCCCGACCTCGCCGGTCAGCGAGACCTTGGCGATGCCGGGATGGCGGCTCAGCAACCGGCCAGTCTCGCCGAACCCCTGCACCACTTGAAATACACCTTCGGGCACGCCGGCCTCGATATAGATCTTTTCCAGTTCGATCGCGGTCAGCGGGGTCAGTTCGGCCGGCTTGAAGATCATCGCATTGCCGCAGGCGAGCGCCGGCGCGCTTTTCCAGCAGGCGATCTGCAACGGATAATTCCATGCGCCGATCCCGGCGGTGACACCCAACGGTTCGCGGCGGGTATAGCCGAATGCCGCAGGGCCGAGATCGATATGTTCGCCGGCAATGGTCGCGGCGACCCCGGCAAAATATTCTATGCAGTCCGCGCCGGACGCGACATCGACCACGGACGTTTCCTGGATCGGCTTGCCCGTGTCGAGCGTTTCCAGCCGGGCCAGTTCATCGTTGCGCGCCCGCAACAGATCGACCGCCCGGCGTAAAATTCGCCCGCGCTCCGCCCCGGTCAGCCGCCCCCAGCCCTTTTGCGCAATTTTGGCGCGCGCAACCGCCGCGTCGATCTCTGCCGCGCCATCGATGCGGATTGCGGCTAGCACTTCACCAGTAGCGGGGTTGATCGTTTCAAAATGTGTCATCAGCCACCCGGGCTTCAGCTGCCGCCAAAGCGATAGGTAGCGGTCACGGCCCAGGTGCGCGGCTTGGCATAGACCCCCAGGGCATCGCCCCAATAGGTCGAGCCATCGAACGCGTAAACGCGATAAGCGCGATTAAACAGATTGTTCACGTAGACCGCGAAATCGACCTTGCCGCCCTCGGGGGTGAAGCCGATGCGGGCATTTTCAACATGATAGGCAGGCTCCCGCTCGACCGGCGCGCACATTACGGTAAAACAGAACTTGCCCGAATAATTGATGTCGGCCTGCAACGATACCATGCCGCGCGCCAGCGGAAACTCGTAGCGCGCCAGGGCATTGCCTGAAAAACCCGGCGCCTGTGGCAGGCTATGCGTCTGCAAGGTCACGCCGTCGGGCAACAGCACATTCTTCACAGCGCTATCCTGCAAGGCGCCGGACGCCGACAAGGTCAAACCGGTAATCGGATGCGCGGTCAGGTCGGCCTCCAGCCCCTTGACCGTTGCCGGCAGGTTGCGAACCACCTGCGCGGCGAACACCTGCACGAATGCCTGATAATTGTGATAATCATAGTAAAACGCAGCGAGGTTGAACTGCAGACGGCGGCCTAGCTGCGCCTTCAGGCCAACCTCGTAATCGTTCAATGTCTCAGGCTTGTAAGGGATGTTGTTGATGGTATCGAATAGCTGCGTTGGAAAGGGCGTCCCGGTCGAGAAGGTGAAGCCACCCGATTTGGACCCACGGTTATAGCTCGCGTAGAGCAACATATCGCTGTCGGGTTTATAATCGATTTCGGCGCGGGCGGTTACGCCGGAAAAGCTCGGACTTGCCGCTGCCGGGGTAACGGTGATGTTGGCATTGGGCACGCCGCTGCTCGATGACCATGAGGTCGGCGAATTGGCCGTGCCGGGGCTGGTATCCGTATAGGAAATGTCGTGCGGCCCGAAATGCAGGGATAGCGAATACAGCGGTAATGTTTCGACCGCGGTGTAATCGCCGACTTTGTGATCGTGCCAATAGCGCAAACCGGCGATGAACTTGAACTTGTCGGAGAATTGCCACTCGTCCTGGCCAAAGAAGGCATAGCTGTCGGTACGCTGGGTAAAGTGAACGTCGGGGTCGTAGCCATCGAACGGCGTGGCATATTTCGCGGCGAACGAGCCATTTATGATCATGCCGAAGGCACCGACGGTCAGGTAATTGCGGCCCATCGTCGTCGCGGCGCGCACTTCCTGCGTGTACTGGTTAGTCTTGGCGCGCTGGAAAAACTCGGTGCCTGAAGCATAGCACGCCACCGCTTGCGCCGGGGCGGCACACGGCTGCGGCACGGGGTTCGACGATGAGCCGACGCCGGTATAGGGCTGCTCGGGATCGCCATCGCCGATCTCGTTATAGAGCTTGGTCAGGTGGGTGTAATCGCTGATCGTGGTCAGGTCGATCGCGCCGAGATGGCCATCGATCCGCAGCGTACCGCCATACACCTTGCGATCGACGAAGGCATCGCCGGTGCCGGCGGTTTTCCAGGGGTTCCCGCCTTGCGACGGGGTGATGGAGGGGTTGGAATAGCCGTTAGCGACCGAACCGGTCACGCCCCAATAGCTGCAGGTCTGGCCCACGGCCAGGAATTCGCCCTGGAACTGGGCATTGGGACAGGCCGGCGCCAGGGTATAGTTGCCCGCCTGTCGCTCATGATCCGCCTCGCTATAGCGCATAGTCAGCTTGGCTTTGAAATCGGCGTTAGGCTTCCATAACAGGATGCCGCGCACCGCCCAGTGGTTGTCGGCGCCGCGATTGGGCTGACCCGGGGTGATGTCCTGGATATAGCCATCGTCGCGATCGTACTGGCCGGCAATGCGCGCGGTCAGCGTATCGGTCAGCGGTCCCGACAGCGCGCCTTCGACGATAGTCTGGTTGTACCGGCCATAGGTGCCGGTGATATAGCCGCTGGGGACATCGGTCGGCTGGTTGGAGATGAACTGCACCGCGCCGCCGGTGGCATTGCGCCCGAACAACGTCCCCTGCGGCCCGCGTAGCGCCTCGACCCGAGCCAAATCGAACACCGGGAAGCTGGCCGAGGTGATCGACGCCGAATAGCTGTCGTCCTGATAGACCGCGACCGGCGGTTCCTGCTGGTCGCCATAGTCGTTCTGCGAGACGCCGCGGATGTTGAACACCACCTGCGAACTGCCATAGGCGTTGAATTTCAGATTGGGCACGGCGCGGGCGATGTCCGTCGCATCGGTGATGTTCAGCGCCTTCAGCTCGTTGCCGGTCAGCACGGTCACCGCGATCCCGACATCGCGCAGCTTTTGTTCGCGGCGTTGCGCAGTCACGACAATATCGCCTGAAGATGATGCCGTACTCTCGGCTGCGCTTTGCGCCTGCGCGGAAGTACTGCCGGCCAAGCCAGTCAGGGCAACGATCGTACCCATCGCGATTTGACCAAGTCCGAACTTTTTCCCCACTAGAACGTCCCCCACGGATTGCTTCAGCTCAAGTTTGCTCTGTTATTTGCGCCAATTCCCCTGGCAGATAAGCTGCCTGAACCATCGATCCACCGCAAGCCGGTTTATCGGCAAGACGGCAACATCCGTGGAATAAACAAAACTTATCGGCGGGATTAAAGAATCTCGGCCCTATAGTCTTATCAGCCGGGCCAGCGGATTGCCCGGATCGAGCAGGATCTTGATTACCAATCCGATCGAAACCAGCACCAGCAGCGGCCGGATCAATTGCGCCCCGTGGCGCAGCGCAAAGTGGCTGCCGATCCACGCGCCGGCGATATTGGCCAGCCCCATCACCGCCGCGACACCCCACAGGATTTTTCCCGCAGCGATGAATATCACCGCAGCCACGACATTGCTGGTCAGGTTGAGCGCTTTGGTATGGCCGGTGGCACGCGACAGGCCCAATCCCACCAGCGCGACCAGGCTGGCAGTCAGGAAACTGCCGGTTCCGGGTCCAAAAAATCCGTCGTAAAAACCGATCAGGCCGGCGATCGGGGCATAGCGCGTCAACGACAGCCGCTGACGCGTGTCGGCATCGGTCATCCGGGGTGAGAACAGGAAATAGGCAATCGCGCCGATCATCAGGAATGGCACCATCAGCTTCAACGTGGCGACCTGGATGACCTGCACCAGCCATGAACCGAGCGCCGCACCCAGCGCGGTCAGTACCAGGCAGGGGCCCAGCCCGGCCCAGTCGATCAGACCGGCCCGCTGATAGCGCCATGTCGCCATGGCGGTGCCGACACTGCTTTGCAGCTTGTTGGTGCCCAGTGCGAGAATGGGCGGAATGCCGGCGGCGAACAACGCCGGCACGGTAATCAGACCGCCGCCACCGGCAATGCTATCGACAAAGCCGGCGCCGAATCCTGCCCCGGCCAGGAAGGCCAGGGTGCCGATGTGACCCATCATGCCAGCCGCTTCCCCGAAATCACATGGGCGCTTTCGCCACCAGTCTCGTGACGACGGTGTCATAGATGCCAAAGGTCCGTTCGCGCGATGCGACAGTCCAGTGTCCGCTGCCAACCAGTTCGCTGACGACCATCGGCGTGTCGAAGTCAGGACAACGATCATCCAGGCAATCGCGCAAGTCGGTATAATGCCGGGCACGGATAGCCACGACGACCAGGCCTCGATATCGCGCCAGAGCGGATACCGGGACGACCGCTGCCGACCCGTCGCCGCCCAGCCGGAGCACCCCGTCAGTCGTCGCCAGCCATTGCGGCAGCCGCCCCCCGGATTGATAGACCATGGGGAAATATCCGAAGGGGTAGGTCGGCCCGTAATACAGGATCGCGCTGGGTGGTGGCGACAGTTCGCGCGCGGTTTCGATGATCCGGTGCGGACCGTGAACGAACCACGACGCCTTGGCCAGGAAGATCCCGGTGCCTGCAGCCGCGCCGAGCAGCAGGGCGATCGCCGCCCCAAAGCGGCCATAGCGATCCCACATCGGCAGTCCGATCGGCTGGCTGGCGCCCAGCGAGAGGATCAGCGTCAGCACCGGCAGCAGCCAGATGCTGTAGGTGGGCTTCAGCACGCTGAACGTGCCGATCAGGAAACCGGGCAAGATAGTGGCCGCGCAACCGGTCATCGCTACGACCAGCAACCAATCCACCGGCTCCATGCGGCGCCCGAGCGCGCGCCGCGCGACGCCGTAGGCCGCCGCCAGCAACAGCAAGACGCATCCGCCAAAATACAGCGACGCCGCAACCGGAAATATCATCAGCGACGGATGACCGAGCAATAGCGGAAGATAGAGGGTTATGTCGGCAGGCGTAGCGACCGCACCGGCGGCGGACATGCTGGTGGCCCCGAAGATAAACGGATAAAGCCCCGCCAGGCACAGCGCGACACCGGCCCCGGCGGCCAATACGCGCAGGAACGACGAGCGCTTTCGGCAGAACGCCAGTAGAAGCGTGGCGAAGAACGAAAACGAGGCGACCACGCCAAAGAAGTGGATATAGCACAGGACGACGCAGCCCCCGCCAAACAACAGCACCTTGCGCCACGGGAGCGGATGCTCTGCGTTCTTCACGATATCGAGGAACATCGCCATCAGCACGCAAGTGACCGCGAAGAACAGCGAATAACTGCGCAATTCCCCGGCCAGGTTGATCAACTTCGGCGATAGCACGAGAAAGGCCAGGCCGATCCCGAGCCAACGCCCGCCCATTGCCGCGATTTCCGCGCGCGCCACCAGCGCGACGCCGGCGGCCACCAGCAGGATATGAAACATCCGGAACCGCGTTGCGGAATCTCCCGCCGCTTGCCACCACAGATGATCGAGCAGATAGGCCAACGGCGGCATGCGGTCGCCGGGCAGGCCGAAGCGACCGGCATCCGTGCCGCTCAGCCAGCCGACCAGCGCGGGAATCGATAGTCTCACCCCGGAAAGCTGGGTCGCCTCGTCGATCCAGATGTCCTGGACCAGCGCGAACCGAACGCAGGCCATGACGAATAAAGCGATCAGCAGCCACGCAAGCCATCGCCGCCGTATGTAGATGGGAGACGTGGTGGCCAATCCGAGCACTTTCTCTGCAGAAACGATTCGACGCATTCCTGCTCGAACGGGCCTTCTAGCCTCATTGCATTAAAATCATTTTCCACGACATGAATATTGCGCGCGGCACGCTCGAACCGAAGTCATGCGCTACAGCAGCTTGCCCATGCGGATCAGCGGCACGGTAACGCCATCGATCGGGCGGGACTCGACATGTTCGATGGGGGAATAGCCGCAAGCCCGGTACAGCGGCACGCCGGCCAGCGTGGCCATCATCTCGGCCCGGCCAAAGCCATGGGCACGCGCCGCCGCCTCGCACGAGGCCAGCACCAGCCGGCCGATCCCGCGCCGGACATAGGCCGGATCGGTGTACATCGCCCGGATGCGGGCAGCGTCCGTGGCAGGGTCCAGCAGTTCAGGCGCGCGCGCGACCACGCTGTCATCGCCGCCGTACAGGGTCGAGCGAAAGCTCCAGCCGCCGCACCCCGCCAGGACGCCATCGGCTTCGACGATGATATAGGTGCGGTCGCGGATCAATTGACTGTCCAGCCCCATGACATGCCGGCTGGCGGCGACCTGGGCGGGAGTCAGGAAGGCGGTCTGCAATTCGGTGATGGCGCGGCCCATCAGGCGATGCAGCGCCGCCAGATCGTCTTCTGTAGCCAGGCGGTCGGACAATTCGGGCACGGCATCACCCCTTCGGCAAAGGAGAAAGCCGATGCCTTCCCTCGCTGATCGCGATATCATGGGACACAGCCGGGCGCCCGGTTTTTGTCACCCTTCCGGAAATGCAATTTCAGGGGAAGCTGCCGCGCTGCAACATGCGGTGCGGCTGCGGCCATCCTAGCCAAAACGAGTACGAGCGATTGTAACTGTTGCACTGCAACGTGGCAAAAATGTCTCGATCTCAGACGAATATTACGCCGCGATTACAAGCATGATTGCCATCACTTGCGCTTATCCGCATCAATGATGGACGTTGAGTTCGGCAAGCCTTGCTTATGACAACCGGGGGCCATCGATGTATAAATTCCTAACTGCCGTCAGCATCCTGCCGCTTGTCGCAGCCGGCGCTGCCGGTCACGCCCAGACCGCGACGCCGGTCGAACCGGCAACCGCACAAACGGACGCGGCGACCAGCGCCGACATCATCGTCACCGGCACCCGCGTTACCGGGGTCAAGGCCGCCGACAGCTCCGCGCCGGTAGAAATCGTCGGCGCGCTGGCGCTTCGCCGGGTCGGCCAGCCCGATCTCATCTCGGCCTTGCAGCAGACCTTGCCTTCGTTCAATTCCGAGCAATATGGCCAGGACGCCGCGGCCCTGGTGCTGGCGGCGAATCTGCGCGGTCTCAATCCCAACGACACGCTGGTCCTGCTCGATGGCAAGCGCCGCCATGGCACGTCGAACCTGCACATCGATCCCGGCCCGTTCCAGGGTGCGGCTTCGGCCGACCTCGGGCTGATCCCGGTTTCGGCGATCGACCATATCGAAGTCCTTACCGATGGCGCGGCGGCCCAATACGGTTCCGACGCGGTGGCCGGGGTGATCAACATCATCACCAAGAAAGCGACGAATGCCGGCTCGATTTCGGCGACGATCGGCCAGTATTACGAAGGCGATGGCAAGACTTACGACATTGCCGCGAACAAGGGGTTCAAGCTGGGCGACAAGGGTTATGTGAACATAACCATCGAGGATCATTACCACGGGCACAGCCAGCAGGGCACATACGATTCGCGCTTCTTCAATTCCAGCGGCCAGTTGACTTCGACCGGTGTCGACGGCGCGGGTATCAAGGGCTCGCCGGGTTATCCCTATGTCAACAAGATCTATGGCGACACGCTGAGCCATACTTTCAGCACGCTCGTCAACGCCGGCTACGACCTGACCCCGGACATCCAGGTCTATGCCCAGGGCACCTACAATCACCGTACCGCGCAGGCGTACGAAAACTATCGCTCGCCGACCAAGGTCGTGGCGACAGCGGCGGTGGCCGCACTCGCCGGTACGGCGGATATGCTGCCGGGGGTCACGCCGGTGACATCGGGCGGAAATGTCTATCCGTTCCCGAACGGCTTCCAGCCGCTCGAAGCGGTCGATGAAACCGATTACGCCTTCACCGGCGGCTTCAAGGGCACGAGTTCGGGCTGGGACTGGGATCTGTCGTCGACCTACGGCAAGGACAACAATGCCATTTCGACGCTCCATTCGGCTAACGTGGCGCTATACGCAGCTACCGGTACTACCCCGACCAACTTCTATGACGGGTCGTGGATCACGACGCAGTGGACCTCCAACCTCGATATCAATCGCGGCTTCGACGTCGGGCTGTCCTCGCCGCTCAACGTGGCGTTCGGCGGTGAATATCGCCGCGACAGCTATGAGATCAAGGCCGGCGATCCGGCATCCTATTACAGCGCCGGCGCTGCGTCCTATCCTGGCTTCCAGCCGACCGATGCGGGCAAGTATACGCGCAAGAACTATGCCGGATATATCGATCTGGCGGTAAACCCGCTGGAGCATCTGAAGGTCGACCTGGCCGGCCGCTATGAGCATTACAACGACTTTGGCGGGACCGCCACCGGCAAGCTTACCACCCGCTACGATATCACCCCGGAGATCGCGATACGCGGCACGCTCAGCAATGGCTTCCGCGCGCCGACGCTGGCCGAGGAACATTACTCGGCTACCAACGTGGCGCCGTCGTTCGCGGTCGTGAACATACCGCCGGGGACCACGGCAGCCAAGGCCCTGGGTTTTTCAGCGTTGAAGCCTGAAAAGTCTCACAACTACAGCCTGGGCCTGGTGCTTCATCCGGTCAGCCGGATGCAGATTACGGTCGATGCCTACCAGATCAGCATCAAGGACAGGATCATCAACACCGGCACGATCCTGGCCAATGCGGGAACTTCGGCAGAAACCGCGATCAGTTCCGCCATCGCCGCGCGCGGCGTGACGGTCGATCCTTCGGTCGCATATGTGGGCATCGCCACCTTCACCAACGGTGCCAACACCCGCACCCGCGGTGTCGATGTAACCGCCAACTATGCTTCGGATTTTGAAGGGGTGGGGCATGTCGACTGGTCGCTGGGCGTGAGCTACAACGATACCAAGATCACGTCGGTGCAGAACCTGCCGGCGTCGCTGGGCGGTGGTACGATCATCAACCAGATCTCGGCGGATTATCTCACCAGCGCCAATCCCAAGGTCAAGGTCATCGCGGGCGCCTATATCACCCATGGCCCGTTCAGCCTGAACCTGCGCGAGACCATTTATGGCACGACTTCGGTGCATTTCTCTCCTGACGCAACTGGCCAGGGTGCGAACGTCGTGCTGATCAAGACCCCGGCGACGCCGATCACCGATATCGATCTCGGGTATAATCTGACCCGCTCGATCAAATTGGATTTTGGTGCCAACAATCTGTTCGACAAGCGCCCGCCAACGATTCCCTATATCGCCGGCGTCGGCTTGGCTGACGGCAACAACGTCTATAACGAGCCTTACCAGCAGTCGCCGTATGGCATCAACGGCGGCTATTATTACGCAAAGTTCCTCTGGACCTTCTGATTCTCCGGATACGGCATTCAGGGGGTGGTTGCATTGCTCAACCGCCCCTTTGCTTGTAAATTCGAAGCAGGCTGCATGAGTTGTCACAAAAACAAGCGCGCAGTACGCACTGGCAGTTGCGATCAGGTGCGCCGCCGATATTCCGCGACGGCCTGAAACAAACCCAAAAACACAAACCATGGCGCGAACCGCTCATGGTCTTGCCAAACCCGGTGCGCGAAGATTGGCGCGATAGCTGCGATCGGGTATCGCCGGCGGCCATCCCAGACTGACCAAGCGGAAAAGCAATGAAAACTATCGGCATGATCGGCGGCATGAGCTGGGAAAGTTCGGCGCAATACTACCGGATCATCAATCAGGGCGTGCGCTCTGCGCTGGGCGGAATGCGCTCGGCACGCAGCTTGATGTTGTCGGTCGACTTCAGCGAGATTGCCGACTTGCAGCGCGCGGCTGACTGGCCGCAACTCGGCCGCGTCATGATCGCTGCCGCGCAAGCGCTGGAACGCGGTGGCGCCGATTGCGTCATGATCTGCACGAACACCATGCATCTGCTGGCCGACGAGGTAGCCGCCGCCGTGGCGATCCCGCTGCTGCACATCGTCGATGCCACTGCGCAGGCGCTGGAGGCCGCCGGTTTAACCCGGATCGGCCTGCTCGGCACCGCCTTCACCATGGAACAGGATTTCTACAAGGGCCGCATGCGCGACCAATTCGGCCTGGATGTGCTGGTGCCCGATGCCGACGACAGGCTGACGGTGCATCGCGTGATCTATGACGAATTGGTACAGGGGCGCGTCGAGGAGCGATCTCGCCATGCCATCGCCGGCATCATGGCGAGGTTGGTAGAAGACGGCGCACAGGCGATCGTACTCGGTTGCACCGAATTGATGCTGCTGGTCCGACCCGAGGATTGCGCCGTTCCACTGTTCGACACCACTCTGCTGCATGCGCAGGCGGCGGTCGATTTCGCGCTAGGCGATATCCTGCGCATCAGGCGGTGGGCCGAGGATCATGCCCAGGCGTTTTACGACATCAACGCCCAATGGATCGAAACGATGTTCGCGATGGAAGAAGTCGATCGGGACGTCCTGTGCCACCCGCGTGAACGGATCATCGCGCCGGGTGGCGACATCCTGTTCGTCGAAGCGCCGGGACGCGGGATCGTCGGCACCTGCGCACTTCGGAAAACCGGCGCCACCGCATTCGAACTCACCAAGATGGGCGTGCTCGATAACGCTCGGGGTTTGAAAGCCGGTGAATTCCTGCTCGCTGCGGCCATTCGGCGGGCCGGCGAACTGGGTGCCGAAACCCTGTACCTGCTGACCAATGCCAAATGCGCCGCTGCGATCCATCTCTATGAAAAGCTCGGCTTCGTCCACGATGCCGCGATCATGCAGGGGTACGGCGCCGGCTATGAACGTTGCGACGTGGCCATGCGCTATGCCGGAACGACCGACCGACCAGATTAGGCGTCACCAATCGCCCAACTCGGCCACAACGGACTTTGCCCTATGCGGTGAACCGCACGGAGGCGAACGCGAAGCGCTTCACCCGGCCCTGGATGATATGCGCCTTGAGCCGGACGCGCATTTCTTCGGCGCCTTCGCCCGTGGTGCAGACCAGATGCGTGCCGCCCGAAGGCAAAACCTCGATTGCGCTGATGCTGACGCCCGCCTTGTTGCAACTGGCCACGACACCCGCCTGGGGCATGGAAAGATTGATGGCACGGCTCATGTTGCATTCCTTGTCCACGCGGCAGGGGTATCCGGCTGCCCGCTTTGCGTCGCGCATATGCTGCGGTCGCCGCCGCCGATAAAGCACCACGAGTTAAATTGAAAGCGCTGAAACCAAAATCGCGGGTGTCCGCACATCTCCGGCAAATGTGGCTGGTCGTGTTATCGGCTTTGCATTAGCGTTCGGCAATGTCTCGAGACGAAAACCTGACCAGTCCGCCGGGAACCTGGATTGCCCGCGCTGCCCGCACATCATCGCGCAGCCAGGCGATCGCCGCTGGCGTCGCCATCGCGCTACTTGGCCTGGCGGGGCTGTGGACGCTGCTCCCGTTCCTGCCGGCGCTGGGCTGGGCGGTGATCTTCGCGGTGTCTCTGTGGCCCTGGTTCCTGCGTTGCGCCGAACGTTGGCCGCGCGGGCGCAGGCTGGCGATCCCTGCGGGCTTTACCCTGCTGATCCTGCTGGTCTTCGTCATTCCCGTAGTCATGGTGGCGGCTACCGCGATCCACGACAGCGGCGAATTTTTCCGGTGGGTGGCCGAGGCGCGAGCACAGGGGCTACCCCCGCCACCCTTTCTTCACCAGCTGCCATATGGCCAAAATCTGGTCGGCTGGTGGCAATCGAACCTGAGCGTTCCCGGCGGAATCACTCATTTATCGCATAGCGCGCCAGGTGGCGCTTCGCATTTCGAGACCGGCAAGCGGCTGATCGGCGATATGCTGCACCGCCTCCTGCTCGTCGGCTTCATGTTGCTGATCCTGTTCTTCCTGCTGCGCGATGGCGAAAATGTCGTCCTGGCGGCCCGCATCGGCAGCCGCCGGGCGTTTGGCCAGGCCGGTGAGAATGTCGCCGATCAGGCGGTCCAGGCCATTCGTGGCACGGTCAACGGCCTGGTCATCGTCGGCTTTGGCGAGGGCCTGATCCTGGGCGTGACTTATCTGATCGCCGGGGTCGGTCATGCCGCGCTGCTCGGCTTGCTGACCGGGCTGCTGTCCGCGATCCCGTTCGGCGCGCTGGTCGCGGTCGCGATCGCGGTCGGCTTGCTGGCGGCTGGCGGCCATATCGTCGCTGCCGCAATCGTGGCGGCGATCGGCGCGATTGTAGTGTTCCTGGCCGACCATTTCGTACGGCCGGTATTCATCGGCGGAGCGACCCGATTGCCGTTCGTATGGGTGCTGCTGGGTATCCTGGGCGGTATCGAAAGCTGGGGCCTGATCGGACTGGTACTCGGCCCGGCGCTGATCGCGGTGCTGATGCTGCTATGGCGCGAGTGGGTCGGCGCTGTGTCCGGACCGCTCAACCCCGCCTCCGCTGGTCAAATTCCCGAACAACCTGCGGCATCTGCCTAGACGCAAAGAAACCCGATCGTAGCCCGTGGCCGGTAGGTTGAGGTGATGGAAGCCTTGCCACAACCCGATGTCGACCGCGCCGCAGTTGCGCCTGCCCGTAATATCGCCGAGCGCATCACCCCTGCGCAATCGGTCAGCCTGGCCGATGCGAACAGCGCCGGAATGCGAACGGCACCGCCGCATCTGCTATGGAAGACACTCGAGTCCGCTTTTTCCGGGCCGGAGATAAGCCCGTCCGCCCTGTACGGCCCGCCAATTCCGCAAGATCGGCGGCTGGCCGGCTACATCGCCCTGCCGATTGCCCTGGGGCTGTCCCTGGTGCTGTGGGTGGTCATTGTCGAACTGGTGCTGACGCGTTAACCGGCGCAGGTACCGGCATCCGCCGCACGCTGATGATATGCACCGGCTTTTCCAGCATCTGTCCCTTGAGCATGCCAACTCCGGCAGTAGCCGACAGCGGCGCGTCGTAAATCCGGCGCACCACATCCATTCCCGCAACGACATGGCCAAACGCGGCGAAGCCCGCCTGCCGGTCCGGGTCGGCGGCGGTGGGATCGGCATCCAGCCCCGGCTGGTCGGACAATGACACGAAGAAATCCGCCGTCGCCGTCCCCGGTGCAAAGCGCGCCATCGAAATCGTGCCGGCCTTGTTGAGAATACCGGTCACGCTGCTTGGTTCATGCCGAACCGGCGACAGCACCTTGCCCGGATCGCCGCTGAGACCGCCCTCGATCAGGCCGTTGGGTGGCGTGCCCCAGTCCAGCCGCATCGCCCGGTAGAACGTCGCGCCGTCGAGCCGGTGCAAATCGACATAGCGCAGGAAATTGGCGGCGGTCGCGGGGGCATGCTTGCCGTCGATCTCGATGTCGATTTCGCCGGCATCGGTAACCATCGCGACGCGCACGGTGTCCGCCAGCGGAATCGATGCGGGGACCGCCGGGTGGTGGCGAGGTGCAGCGGCGGTAAGGACGAGCAGGAATACAAGAGCGAATCGGGAAGCCATCGCCGCATGATGACGCTTGATAGGCATACCGCCAAGACCTACCTGTTCTCCTCGCTCGCGCAGGCGGGGGAAGGCGAAGGGTTCAGATCAGCCCGCGTGCGTGCAAATCGCTCGCCAACCCGGCAGCATCGATGAAATGGTGCGTCTGCCAGCCACCATCGGCGGCGGCGGCAATATTTGCGGCGTTATCGTCGATGAACAGCATTTCACCCGGCGCGTAGCCGAACCGCTCGGCGGCCAGCGCGTAGATCGCCGGATCGGGCTTTGTCAGCCGCTCGTGCGCCGAGACGACGATGCTGCGAAAATGATCGAGAACGGGAAATGTCGGGCGGAACATCGCCCAGCTATCGGCGCCGAAATTGGTGATGGCGTAAAGCGGAATGCCGCGCGCGACCAATCTTTCGACCAGAGCCTGCGTGCCCGGCACCGGACCCGGTACGGTTTCCAGCCAGCGACTGCCGTAGGCCTCGATCAACTGGCGATATTCTGGAAATTGTTCGGCGCGTGCAGCGATCATCGCAGCGAGCGGCACCCCGGTATCGTGCTGGAAGTGCCATTGTTCGGTAACGACATGCGCCAGGAACCAGTCAAGCTGCGCCGGATCGGCGATCAGCTTTTCATACAGCGCACGGATAGACCATTGCACCAGCACCCGACCGATATCGAATACTACCGCCCGTGGCGCCTTGTTCATACCCTCACCGGCGGCGGCAGGGTATGAAAATCAGCCCTGGCGCGCCTTGAAGCGACGGTTGGTCTTGTTGATCACATAGGTCCGGCCACGGCGACGGATTACGCGATTGTCGCGGTGGCGGGTCTTGAGCGACTTCAGGCTATTGCGAATCTTCATGGCACATCCATCCGCGGGGTTTCCCCGCCAAAAATCAAGCCGCGCCGTTATGGGCAACGGCCCGCCAAGTCAAGTTCATAGGGCGGTCAGGCGCCGCGCAACTCCGTCAATTTGCGTTCCCACGCCAGTGCATGCGCCACGATCACGTCGAGGTCGGCATATTTCGGCACCCATGGCAGCGTCGCCTTGATCCGCCGGTTATCCGAAATCAGCGAATCGGGATCGCCGGCACGGCGCGTCTCGATGCGGCGCTCGATCTGGACATTGGTCACCCGGTCTACGGCATCGAGCACTTCCAGCACCGAAAACCCCCGGCCATAGCCGCAATTCATGGTGAGCGAGGTTGCCGGATCGGCAATCAGCGCTTCCAGCGCCAACCGGTGCGCGTCGGCGAGATCGGCGACATGGATGTAATCGCGCACCCCGGTGCCGTCAGGCGTGGCGTAATCGCTGCCGAACACACTGACATGGCTGCGCTTGCCCAGCACGGCTTCGACCGCCACCTTGATCAGATGCGTGGCCCCCGCCGTCGATTGCCCGCTGCGGCCGTGCGGATCGGCCCCGGCCACGTTGAAATAACGCAAGGCGCAAAAATTGAGCGGATGCGCGCGGGAGACATCGGCCAGCATGATCTCGGTCATCAGCTTCGACATGCCATAGGGATTGATCGGCACGCGGGCGGAATCCTCTGGCACCGGCGATACCTCGGGCACGCCATAGGTGGCGGCGGTCGAACTGAAGATGAAGTGGGGGATGCCGGCAGCGACCGCAGCCGCGATCAGCGCACGGCTGTTCGCGGTGTTGTTCTCGTAATATTTCAACGGGTTCTCGACCGATTCCGGCACGATGATCGAGCCGGCGAAATGCATGATCGCCCGCGTCCCCTGTTCGGCGAAGATCCGCGCCAGCAGCGCCGCATCCGCGACATTGCCTTCGTACAGCGGCACATCGTCGGGTATGGCAAAGCGAAAACCGGTGGTCAGATTGTCGATTACTGCAACCGGCCAGCCTGCATCCCGCAGCGCCAGCACGGCGTGACTGCCGATATAGCCGGCGCCCCCGGTCACGAGGACGGGGCATTTGTTCGTCACGGTTTCTGTCATGGGTCGCGATACCACAGCGGTTCATCCTGCGGCAAGCTGCCAGCACCTAGCCAGAAGCGGGGTGACGCCGATTTGTTGAACGGGGATTTTTATGAAGCCATCTCGCCTCCCCACGCTCAGCCTGCTCTTGCTGGCCGCCACTCTCGCCACCCCGGTGCTGGCGTGGCAGGGCGGGCCATGGGGCGGCGGTCCCGGCTGGGGGCGCGGTTCCTATGGGTCGGGCTGGGACAATGATCGCGGTAGCGATTCGCGCGAAGGCAAGGTGTCGGTCGACCGGTTCCTCGCCCCGGATGCAAAGCCGGCGTTGAACCAGCCGCATATCGCGGTCACCGCCGCGCCCGGCGGCACCGGCGACGAACGCGAAGGCGCGACGTTCGAGGCGGCGGTGATCGATCAATTGGCCAAGGCCGGCTACGACACCATCAATCCCGATCCTCACGGCGGGCTGGTCAGCGAAGTTCATGTCGGTCGCGATGTCGTGGTTCCGGAAGAACCCAGGCACAGCCCGGTCAGCGGCGAAATGGAGGCAGGCGTCTCCAATCACGGGTCGGGATTAGGCCTGGGGATCAACGTCGATTTGTCCAAGCCGCGCAAGGCGCTGATCGATACCAGGCTCGAGGCGCGTATCCTCGACCGTGTCAGCGGCAAGGTGCTGTGGGAAGGCCGCGCCGATATCGTCACCCGTGAAGGCGATTCGCACTGGACCGACATCGCGGTCGCCGGGCGGCTGGCTGGGGCGCTGTTCGAACATTTCCCCGGGCGAAGGCCGTAGACCGCTTGCATTTGGGGGGTCCAGACCCTGTTACCACCTCAGCCCATGCGCTAACGCCGCGCCATGAACGACATCGACATCAACGCTGCCTTTGATTCGGGCAACATCGAAGTGCTGGAAATTTCCGGCGCGCAGGCACGGCTCACCATCCGGCGAGACCGCGAATCGGAGTTCTTCCAGTGGTTCCATTTTCGCGTATCCGGCGCGGCGGGGCGCGAGCTGGAATTGCGGCTGACCGGCCTGGCCAGTTCCGCCTATCCGGGCGGCTGGCCGGATTACCGCGCTGCCGTTTCCGAAACCCGGCAATCGTGGCGCCGTGCCGATACCGCATGGGAACCTGAGCGCGATGGCGGGACCCTGACGATCCGCTATCGACCCACCGCCGACATTGCCTGGTTTGCCTATTTTGCGCCCTATTCGATGGAGCGGCATCACGATCTGGTGGCGCGTATCGCCGCCTGTCCGGGGGTTGGCCAGCGCAGCCTGGGGCGCAGTATCGACGGCCAGGCGATCGACTGCCTGGAGCTGGGCGAAGGTCCGCTCCAAATCTGGCTGTTCGGGCGGCAACATCCCGGCGAGAGCATGGCCGAATGGTGGATGGAAGGGGCGCTGGACGCGTTGACCGATCCCGCAAACCCGCACGCGCGCCGGTTGCGCGCCGCCGCGCGATGCCATGTCGTGCCTAACGCCAACCCCGATGGCTCGCGCATGGGCCATTTGCGTACCAACGCCGTGGGTGTGAACCTCAACCGCGAATGGGACACGCCCACGGCGGAACGCAGCCCCGAAGTGCTGGCGATCCGCCATGCGATGGATCAGACCGGGGTGCATTTCGCAATGGATGTGCATGGCGACGAGGCGATCCCGGCAGTGTTCATGGCGGGTTTCGAAGGTATTCCGGCGCTCACCGAAACGCAGTTGGCCAGCTATCGGCGCTATCTCCAAATCCTCGAACGCCGCACTCCCGATTTCCAGACGCGGCTCGGCTATCCGGTCGCCCGACCGGGCAAGGGCAATCTGGCGATGGCCACCAACCAGTTGGCAGAACGCTTTGCCGCCAGTCACGATTGTGTCGCGATGACGCTGGAAATGCCGTTCAAGGACAATGCCGACCTGCCCTGCCCAGCCCAGGGCTGGAGTCCGGAACGGTCGGCGCGGCTGGGACGGGAGTGTATCGCCGCATTGGCGGAGTGGGTGGCGAAATGAATACACGCGCGCACATTACCGTTCTAACCAAAGGAATCCCATGCGCATCCTGTTGACCAATGACGATGGCATCCATGCGCCGGGGCTGGTGGTGCTGGAGGCGATCGCCCGCAAGCTGTCGGATGACATCTGGATCTGCGCGCCCGGCGAGGAGCAATCCGGGGCGGGCCATTCGCTCACCCTCACTCGCCCGGTGCGCCTGCGCCGGCATGATCCCCGGCGCTTCTCGGTCAGCGGCACGCCCACCGACGCGGTGACCATGGCGCTGCGCAAGGTCATGCCATCGCCGCCCGACGTGATCCTGTCCGGCGTCAATCGCGGAGCCAATCTGGGCGATGACGTGACCTATTCGGGCACCGTCGCCGCCGCCATGGAAGGCGCGCTGGCAGGAATCCGCTCGATCGCGTTCAGCCAGGTCTATAGTTCCGAAGGCATGGGCGATAGCGTGCCGTTCGATGCGGCGGCGCGGTGGGGCGAGCAAGTGCTGCGCCCGCTGCTCGACGCGCCGTTCGCCCCGCGCACGCTGGTCAATGTCAATTTTCCCGCCCGCCCCGCCGATCGGGTCGCGGGCATCCGCGTCGCGCGACAGGGGTTCCACGATTACGCGCGCGGGTCGCTGGTCGAAGGCACCGACCCGCGCGGCTATCCCTATTTCTGGTTTGGCCTGTACGGCATGGAACATACCCCCGGCCACGCTACCGACCTGGAAGCCATCGCCGATGGTTTCATTTCGGTGACGCCGTTGCAGTTAGACCTGACGCATGATGCATCGCTCGACGCGATGCGCGAGCGGTATCGACGTTGATGCTCGCCGTGCGACTTTGGCTCGGTCGGAAACCTAAGCGCGCACCTTCGCCGGCTTGGCTTCGAATTTAAGCATTCGCGATCCAAATACCCCAGCCACGATCAGGAACATCAGGTTTTTGCAAAAGCTGATCAGCGTCCCAGGCAATTGAACGGCGTTCAGATCGGCATAGGCCCAATAGGTCGCCTTCAGCAAAATAAGCGAAAATGCGAAGGCGATCACTCCGATCAGGCCCTTCTTGTCCAGGAATAAAAACAGGACAAACGGCAGGGGCCACATCATGTATTCTCCCGAGAATACGCGGGAGCAGAGGATGGTCATGCAGAGACAAAATCCACAGGCAAAGATCGTCGTGATATCGTAATCATCTGGATGTTGGAGCCTACCACGCTTGAACAGATACAGACCTGCAAAAATCAGGCAAAATATATTTATAACTGCAGCAAATTTGACGAAATAATCAGAATATCGAGAATATATATTTTGCGAACCAAAATCAAAGCCGCCGCCGATCCGACTGTGAGTCAGGTACGATATGATGACCTCGATATTTGCGACAAAGCTTTCGACCTGCGGCGGACGCTCACCCAAAAATCTCAGGTAATTCACGAGATCCGAGGGGCGGGTTCCGATGCCCAGCATGATTAAATGCGGAACCAGAAAACCAGCGATGCCTGATGCAACCGTCGCCAGCAGGCGGCTGTTGTTCGCTCCGTCCCGCCAATAACTTGCCGCAACCAGCGGTATGAAAATTCCTGGCCACAGCTTTGTTGCCGCCCCCAGCCCCAGGATAAAGACCGCGGGGAGCGGGCGCCTTTCAAGGAACAGCGCCAAGCCGGCAACAGCAAGAAATGTAGGCAGCATGTCGAAACGAGCGACCGCGAAAGGTCCGATCAGGATCGGGCTTACGGCTATCACGGGCAAGACCGAATAAAGGGTAATTAAGCTACCGTTATTTCCCGCGAGAAAAGATTTCCTGACGAGGTGAAGTACCATTACCATCACCAGGAAATACAGTGATGCCACGACAGCTTCGAACAAACGGCTAAACCCGGCGATATCGTCATAAAAATATCGAATAGCCGCAAAAAATAACAGCGATCCTGGAGGATATTCCGATGGAAAATCGGTATAGGGTGCCAGCGACCGGGCAGCACGAGTGGCAGAGGTCAACGATGGTGGGACACCGGTCCGGTGCTGAATCCATTCGATATAACCGTTGGTAACCGGCGCGTGCAAGATGCGCCCGGCGTATTCCCAGTAGAGCCGACCGGAATCCGGTGCGATCCGCCGTCCCAGATAGCAAAGTGCAACCGCCAGACCGGCCAGGGACAGCACACATCCCAGCCGCCACCAGTTTCGCTCGGAACTGGCCCGCGCAAATATCGATACCATTGAAAAGCCCCCGTTTGCGGAGGTATCTCGTTTCCCTGCCACGCGCTAGCGTGAACGATCCGTAGCCAGGCCATTACGGCATCATAAATCGCGCCCCCATTCACCGCAGCGCCCAGAATACCGTCCCGGTCGCCAGATAGACCACCAGCCAGAACCCGGCATCGACCAGCGCTTCGCGGCGGCTGATACGCTGGTGACCATAGCTGATCCACAGCGCCGGGATGATGAAGGCGAAGGCGATGCCGCCCGACTGCATCCAGTAGAGCCACGGCTTGGCCGCCAACGTCTCTGCCCCCAGTCGGGCGAAATTATGCCCCAGCATCAATGCCGACAGGCCTTGCAACAGCACCGCGCCGCCGATGCCGCCAATCACGGCAGTCCCCTTGCCCTGCGGCTCACCCGTCCTGGTGCCGGCCCGGCCAAACAGGTCTGCCCCCCCGAACAGCGGCCCATACCAGACGAAGCCGATTGCAATCGCCAAAATGGCCGACAGGATCACCGCCAGCCAGTTTATCGGTCCCATGATTTCTCCAAACCGCAAAAGTAGCGCAAACCAGGCACAAGGTGTAGGGGCGCGACCCATGACATTCAATGTATCACAGCTATTGACCCCGCTTGCGATCCCCGCCAGCCCCCGGGTCGGCATGGTCAGCCTGGGCTGCCCCAAGGCGCTGGTCGATTCCGAACGCATCCTCACCCGGCTGCGCGCCGACGGCTATGCGATGAGCGCGGATTACGCCGGCGCCGATGTGGTGCTGGTCAATACCTGCGGTTTCCTCGATTCGGCCAAGGAGGAAAGCCTGGCCGCGATCGGCGAGGCGATCGCCGAAAACGGCCGGGTCATCGTCACCGGCTGCATGGGCAGCGAAGCCGAAGTGATCCGCGCGCGTTTTCCAGCAGTGCTGGCGGTAACCGGCCCGCATCAATATGAGGCGGTGGTCCAGGCTGTGCATGTCGCCGCGCCGCCCCGCCGCGGGCCATTCGTGGACCTGATCCCGCAGCCGTCCGAAATCGACATCAAGCTGACCCCGCGCCATTACAGCTATCTCAAGATTTCAGAAGGTTGCAATCACAGCTGTTCGTTCTGCATCATTCCGCAATTGCGAGGCCGCCTCGCCAGCCGGCGCATCGATGCGGTGCTGCGCGAAGCTGAAAAGCTGGTGGCCGCCGGCACGCGCGAATTGCTGGTGATCAGCCAGGATACTTCGGCCTATGGCGTCGATACCGGGCATGAGCCGCGCGACTGGCATGGCCATTCCGTGCGCGCGCATATGACCGACCTGGCGCGCGAACTGGGCCAGTTGCGCACTCCGCAAGGCGCGGCGCCATGGGTGCGGCTGCATTATGTCTATCCCTATCCGCATGTCGATGCGGTAATCCCGCTGATGGCGCAGGGACTGTTGACGCCGTACCTGGACATCCCCTTCCAGCATGCCGCCCCTGCCGTGCTCAAGGCAATGAAGCGACCCGCCAACGACGCCAAGGTGCTGGAGCGGTTGAAGGCATGGCGGGCGATCTGCCCGGACATCGCCGTGCGTTCCAGCTTCGTCGTCGGCTTTCCCGGCGAAACCGAGGCGGATTTTCAATATCTGCTCGATTGGCTGGATGAGGCGCAACTCGACCGCGTCGGCGCCTTCCGTTTCGAGCCAGTCGCGGGCGCCAGTGCCAACCACCTGCCGGGCGCCGTACCCGAGGACATCAAGGAAGAGCGTTACGCCCGGCTGATGGCAAGGACCGAAGCGATCAGCGCCGCAAAGCTGGCCGGCAAGGTGGGTCGCACCCTGCCGGTGATCATCGACGAGGTCGGTGAACCCGACGAGGACGGCGATATCGGCGCTACCGGCCGCAGCCAGGCCGATGCACCCGAGATCGACGGCCAGGTGTTCCTGCGCAACGTCCCGGAAACATTGAACATCGGCGATATCGTCGAAGCGGTCATCGAAGATGCCGATGCCCATGATCTCTATGGGATGATCGCGGCGTGACGAGGGGTCGGTCTTCCGGCCTCTTCCTTGGCTTGCTTGCTACACTGGCCCTGTCATCGCCGGC
>CAZZYX010000025.1:0-35967 GCA_964658485.1 uncultured Acetobacteraceae bacterium
CTCGTGGGCAGACTCTACATCAGATTGAGGGACTTTTCGGGGGGCAGGTCACGGTCAGCGTGTCGTACCGGGCCAACCAGCTGTCATGCTTGCGGGCGAAAATATGGCGCATCGTCAGGTCGCCCTGTGCGCTGAAAGCCAACACGGCGCCCAGCGTCACCGCCCACACGATGACCGCCGGGGTCGGCATGACATTGCGAAACAGCCAGGCGGCGGTCAGCGCGGCAGCGAGGGGGCCGGTGACCTTCATCGCCGTGACGAGCCGCCACCATCGCCCCGCGCGCAGTTGCCCCCAACCCGCGATCGCGGCGTTGGCCGCGCCTGAAATCGTCAAGGCAGTCGGTTCCCGGTCCGGGGCAGCAGTTGACGAGGCGTCGATCATGCCCCGACATACCGGGTAAATGCTTAGCAGAGAGTTAATTTATGCAGCGGAAATGGTTTAAGAATCCGTCCCATTCCGGTGCTGCTTCTTCGTAATCCGGCTCATTCCACGGTAACGCTCTTTGCCAAATTTCGCGGCTGATCGACATCGGTGCCTTTCAGGCAGGCGACATGATAGGCCAGCAATTGCACCGGCACGGCATAGACCAGCGGCGCTATCAGCGGGTGGACGCGAGGCATTTCGATCGTCGCGAGACAGCCCTCGCCGGCCTCGTCCAGCCCTGCGCGGTCGGAGATCAGCACGATCTTGCCGCCGCGCGCGCGGACTTCCTGCATGTTGGAAACGGTTTTCTCGAACAGCGGTCCCGATGGCGCCAGGACGATCACCGGCACGGCCTCGTCGATCAGCGCGATCGGGCCGTGCTTCATCTCGCCCGCAGCATAACCTTCGGCATGGATATAGCTGATTTCCTTGAGTTTCAGCGCCCCTTCCAGCGCCAGCGGATAATCCTGCCCGCGCCCCAGGTACAGCACATCGCGTGCCGGCGCGATCAGATGCGCCATCGCGGCAATCTCGTCATCATGCGCGAGCGCGGCATTGAGCGCCGCCGGAACCGCGGCAAGATGCTCGACGATGGCGCTCTCTTCGTCGCGGCTGAGACGCCCGCGCTTGGCTGCAAGATGCGCGGCCAGCGCGGCCAGCACCGCCAGCTGGCAGGTGAACGCCTTGGTCGAGGCGACGCCGATCTCCGGCCCGGCATGAGTCGGCAACAACAGGTCGGCCTCGCGTGCCATCGAACTGGTCGGCACGTTGACGACGACACCGATGATCTGCCCGGCGGCCTGGCAGTGGCGCAGCGCCGCGAGGGTGTCGGCGGTCTCGCCCGACTGCGAAATGAACAGCGCCAGCCCGCCCGGCTCCAGCACCGGATCGCGATAGCGAAATTCGCTGGCGACATCGATATCGACCGGCAGCCGGGCGAATTGCTCGATCCAGTATTTCGCCACCAACCCGGCGTAATAGCTGGTGCCGCAGGCGACGATGGTGATGCGGTTGACCTGGCTGAGGTCGAAATCGATCTGCGGCAGCGCGACGGTCTGGTCGACCTGACGGATATAGCTGCGCAGCGTCTGCGCCACCACGGTCGGCTGCTCGTAGATTTCCTTGAGCATGAAATGGCGATAATGGCCCTTTTCGATCGCCACCGCCGACGCGCCCGAGGTCGTCACTTCGCGCGTGACCGGGTGATTGTCCTTGTCGAATATCTCCGCGCCGGCGCGGGTTATGACCACCCAGTCGCCTTCGTCGAGATAGGTGATCTTTTGCGTCAGCGGCGCCAGCGCCAGCGCGTCCGAGCCGAGATAGGTCTCGCCATCTTCGTAACCCAACACCAGCGGCGAGCCGAGCCGAGCCCCGATCAGCAGTTCGGGATGCTGGCGAAACGCGATCGCCAGCGCAAAGGCGCCGCGCAATTGCGGCAACGCGACCTGCACCGCTTCCTGCGGCGACAGCCCGGCCTCGACCTGTTCGGAAACCAGATGGGCGACGACTTCGCTGTCGGTATCGCTTTCGAACACGCGACCGCGCTTGATCAGCGCCTCTTTCAACTGGCGATAGTTCTCGATGATGCCGTTATGCACCAGCGCGACTTCGCCGGTGGCATGCGGGTGGGCATTGCTGGCGGTCGGCGCGCCATGCGTGGCCCAGCGGGTGTGAGCGATGCCGACTACGCCGGGCGCGGGATGTTCGGCCAGTTCATGCACCAGATTGACGAGCTTGCCCGGCGCCCTGCGGCGGATTAGCTGGCCATTGTCGACGGTGCATACCCCGGCGCTGTCATAGCCGCGATATTCCATTCGGCGCAGGCCATGGACCAACCGGTCGGTGACCTGGTCCTTGCCGATAATGCCGATAATTCCGCACATGGTAATGATGCCTATTCAGAGAGTGTAGGGAACCCGAATTCCCGGCATTTCAGCCGGAAAATCCTTGGTGTTTCGTGTCACTAAAATGCGATGGTTGACTTGGGCGGAGGCCAGGATCACCGCATCGGCAAGTTTCAGCCCCGGCCTCTCGCGCCGGAGCGCTGCCGCATGACGCGCGATCCTCGTGTCAAGTTCGTCTACCTCAAAGCCACCAAGGAAGTTTTCGATAATCCGCAGCGTACCGCCGCGTTCCTTTGACAGTACTTCGATGCAGGTGACACGGCTGATCGACGGTCGTTCGGCTCGCGCGATTTCGGCGCGCGCCGCGTTCGTGCCGTTCAATGCATCGATCAGGATATTGCTGTCGAACGAGTAACCACTCACGGTCGAGGGGTCTTCTTCGCACCGTCGTGTCTGGCCTGCTGATCGATATGGATTTGCCTCTGCCGATCAGCTTCGGCATCGAACAAATCGGGAAATTCGGCTTTCACATCCTCGTAGTCATCATCCCAAGGGCGTGTCCATGATGCCCGCTCGCGTCGCTGCCATTCAACCGAATCGCCGATGTCCTCGCGATCTTTCCAAATGCCGAACGCATCATCAAGCCACCGTCGATCGCTTGCTGATTGTGCTTGCGCCTTGTGCATCGCTACCAGGTCGCGCAGAACCGCCGCGCGCGACCTTTTTTGCCCGGCAGCGATACTGTCGAGCCATTTGATGTCCTCATCGGGAAGATCTGCAAGGATGCGCGTCATGATGATATTCAGATATCATATCATGATATCGCGTCAAGTCTGATCGCCCTTCCCATCAGCCTTCTTCTTCTTCATCGCGTCGTGAAAGCGGTCAGCCCAGCCCGGCTTGACCAGCTGCTCCGCCCTGACCATGCGCAGTTCGCCATCCGCGACATCGCGCGATACCGCGCTGCCTGCTGCTACGATCGCATCTGCACCAATCCGCACCGGGGCGATCAGGGCGGAATTCGAGCCGATGAAGGCGCGGGGGCCAATCACCGTCTTGTGCTTGAAATAGCCGTCGTAATTGCAGGTGATCGTGCCGGCGCCAAGATTGGCCCCTTCCCCGACCTCGGCATCGCCGATGTAGGACAGGTGGTTGGCCTTGGCGCCCTTGCCGATGATCGCGTTCTTGACCTCGACGAAATTGCCGATCTTGACCTGTTCACCCAGCCGGGCGCCGGGGCGCAGCCGGGCATAAGGGCCGATCGAGACGCCGCTGGCCAGCGTGGCGCCTTCGAGATGACAGAAGGCATGGATGGTGACATTATCGGCGACGGTCACGCCCGGCGCCATGACCACGTTCTGCTCGATCAGGACGTCGCGACCGACCACCGTGTCCCACGAGAACCACACCGTTTCCGGCGCCACCAAAGTAATGCCCTCGTCCATCGCGCGGCGGCGGCGGCGGTGCTGCCAGCGTGCCTCGGCCTCGGCCAACTCGGCGCGGCTGTTGATCCCGGCCACCTCGTCCGGTTCATCGGTGATGACCACCGCGCAGGTCCGGCCGGCGGCATTAGCGATATTGACGATATCGGTGAGGTAATATTCGCCCGAAGCATTGTCATTGCCCAGCCGGGCCAGAAGCCCGAACAGGTCAGCCGCGCGTACCGCCATCAGCCCCGAATTGCATAAACGGCAGGCGCGCTCGGCAGGGTTGGCATCCTTATGCTCGACCATTTTGGCGATCCGGCCGTTCTCGGCGATCACCCGGCCATATTGCAGCGCATCGTCCGGCTCGAAGCCGAGCACCACCACGGCGGGCGAATCATCACCGTGCAGGCGTTCCAGCATCGTGCGCATCGTGTCCGCCCGCACGAATGGCACATCGCCATAAAGAATCAGCACATCTCCGGCAAAACCCGCCAGCGCATTCTCGGCCTGCAACACGGCGTGGCCGGTGCCCAACTGCGGCTCCTGGACGACGATCTGCGCGCGGTTACCCAGGACGGCTGCCAATTGCTCGCGGCCATGGCCGGCGATGACGACCTGCCGCTCGGGCGACAATTCGGCCGCGTTGGCCAGGAGATGCTCCACCATCGGCCTGCCGGCAACGGGGTGGAGCACCTTGTGCAAATCGCTTTTCATGCGGGTGCCCTTGCCGGCGGCAAGCACGATTACAGCCAGGGGGACGGCCAAGGAGGTGGTTTCGGCGTTCATTTGGGCTCCTTGCCAGCAAATGCTTGCCGTTTCCAGTGAGGCACGGCATCGGAACACACGATGTCGGAAATTCGTTCCTTGCCATTTCAGATCGTCGGCTTCGATCTCGACGGCACCCTGCTCGATACCCAGCACGATCTCGGCGCGGCGCTGAACCACGCGCTGGCGCTGGTCGACCGCCCGGCGGTCCACCCCGGTGCGGTGCGCGACCTGATCGGCGGCGGCGCGCGAGTGATGCTGGATCGCGCGCTGGCTGGGTCCGGTGGCAGCGACGGCATCGATGCCGGCCAGTTGCACCGCGAACTGCTGCGCTATTACCAACAGCATATCTCCGTCCACACCCGGCTTTATCCGGGCGGTGAAGCCATGCTCGATGCGCTGGCCGAACGCGGCGTCAAGCTGGCGGTGGTGACGAACAAGCTGGAAGCACTGGCCCGGCAGTTGCTGGATGAAATGGCGCTGAGCAACCGGTTTTTTACGATCATCGGCGGCGATACTCTGGGACCGGGTCGCGCCAAGCCCCAGCCCGACCTGATCCGGGAAATGATCGCCCGTTCAGCTTGCGGTGCCGCACCGCGCGCAGCTTTCGTCGGTGACACCAGCTTCGATACGCGGGCAGCACGCGCCGCCGGCCTGCCCTGCGTCGCCGTGCGTTTCGGTTATAACGATGTCCCCGCCGACGAACTGGGCGCAGATACGGTGATCGATCATTGCGATGAACTAATTCCCGCGCTCGAAGCCTTGTAGCCGGTCTTCCTGTCCCCCTCCGCAAGCCCAAGGGGAGTAGTGTCAGCGGATCACTTCACCAGCTTGACCAGCTTGCGTTCCAGCGGGAACAGCACTCCCGCCAATTCATGACCGCGCTTCAGGACTTGCCCGGCTTCACCGAACAGCGTCCACATGCCTTGCTTGTTACGCGACGCGGGATGTTTCTCGATGCGGGCCTGCGGACGCTCGGCGGCACGGCGGAAAGCGCAGAAGCTGGCGCTATCGCGGCCGAAATTCATGGCATAATCGCGCCATTCTCCGGCGGCGACCATCCGGCCATAGAGGTCGAGGATACGCATGAGTTCGATCCGGTCGAAGCCAATCTGCAATTCATGCCGGGCGGGAAAGGGGATGATCGCAGCGGGTTGCAGCGATGACGCCCCTTCGGCCGTAGCCATGCGCTTCAGTTCCGCCCGGACTGGCGCAGGACCGATGACACCGTTTCACTGTCGGAAGCAACGATCCGCGATTCGGCTCCGTCAAGCATCGCAGCAAGCTGCGCTTTCAACTCGGCCACTTCACTTTCCAGCACGTCGATGCGCCGGATGGCCGGATCGCACGGTTCCTGGCACGGGGTACCGTATGGCAGGAACCCCTTCTGGTAACTCTCGACCTTCATCAGCGTCGAACGCGCCTTGACCCCGACCATCGTCGCGCCTTCGGGCACATCCTCGGTCACCACGGCGTTGGCACCGACACGTCCACGCTGGCCGACCGTGATCGGACCCAGGATCTGCGCCCCGGAACCGACGATGACATTATCCTCCAGGGTGGGGTGGCGCTTGCCGCCCAGGCCGTTGGCCGGATTGGTTCCGCCTAGCGTGACACATTGATAAATCGTCACATTATTGCCGATATCGGAAGTTTCGCCGATTACCGTGAAGCCATGGTCGATAAACAGGTGGTGGCCGATCCGGGCGCCCGGATGGATATCGATCGCGGTGAAGAAGCGCGATATGTGGTTGACCAGTCGCGCCAGGAAATACAGTCGCGCCTCGAACAGCCAATGCGCTACCCGGTGCAGTGCTACCGCCGAAACGCCTGGATACAGCAAAACTTCCCAACGCGACCGGGGCGCGGGATCGCGCGCAATGATTGAATCCAGATAGGCGATCAGTCGCTGCATAGTACTATCTGCCCGATATATGCGGCTCAAAACAGACTTGGCTGGCTTGGGCCCGACAATTCTTCCAACGCTTCTCGCCACAGCGGCAGGCCGGGAGCCTGCTTGCGCTCAAGGCTCAATCGATCCACCGTAGCGACAATCCGTTCCGCCGCAAAATGGGAACGCTCCCCGCGAGTTGCAAGGTAGCGCGGACCATCGTCGCCGATGGCCAGGCCGCGTGCCTCGGCATGCGCGACGATCAATTCGGCCATCATGACATCGTCGGGCGCACCGATATCGAGCCGTAGCGCCGCGCCCACTCGCGAGGCGAGATCGGGCAACGCGATCTGCCAGCCCGCGGGGCTGCTTGTCGCCACGCTCAGCAACAGCGGGCGGCCATCTTGCTGAGCGCGATTCCAGCGATGAAACAATTCGGTTTCGTCCTGGCGATCGGCATCGTCGATGGCATCGCCGCGCCCGCTTTCGACAAACCACCGAGCCAGCAAAGATTTACCCGAGCGCGGCGGCCCAAACAGAATCGCGGTGCCGAACGGCCAGCCGCCGGCATGGTCGAACGCCGCGATGACATGCGCATTGGCCGAACCGACGACAATCCGCTGCGAGCCGGGATTCATGCCCAGCGGCAGTGCGATCTGGCTCACGTCTAGCGATGCATGCGCAGGACATTGCCTGCAACCGACACCTGCCAGCCGTGTTCGTGCAGCGCCGCCGACAGTTCCTGCACGGTGCCGGCATAGGTGACATGCAGCACGCTGGTGCCGCCGATGGCGATGCTCGAGGTGGTAGCGCTCGATACCCTGGGCGTGCTGCGCAAGCTCGACACCGCAGCATCGACCGCCTGGCCATCGGGCGAAGCGAACTGGACCGTGATGCCATTGGCCGCCGGCCTGGCTCCCGGTGCTTCCGCAGACGCGACGGGGGTTGCCGCAGCGCCCAGCAAGGGGGCGGCATCGACCGGCATGGCGGCGGCGGCCCGTGCCTGCGCCTCGATTTGCTGTTCCTCCAACTGGCGTTGCCGCCGGCCTTCCGCGATCAGCCCGGCCAGTGCCGGATCGACCGCCGGGTGATCGACCGACAATGTCACATCGGGCTGCAGCAAGCCCTGCCGATAGGCATCGGTATAGATCGCGTCGAAGCGCCGCAGCGCCTGGCTAAGCATCGCGGGAACACCTTCCTCGTCGCGCGCGGTCAGCGTAAAACTGTCGAGCCAGATATTTTCGGGGCCGTACCGCGCGGTGAAAGTCCCGGTCACCGGGCCGTCCGGCCACTGCCGCTCGAGCCGGGCGATCGGCATCACGACATTGCTGGCGCCGAACTGGTCGAGCAGATTGCGCCACCACACCCGGCTGCGCCGACCCGGCTGGCCGGCGTTGATCAGCAGCGATTCGCCGCCCGCGCCCGATGGCCGGACATAATCGATAGCGCTGGCGCCGGTGCTGAACTCGGCCCAGGTTCGTTGCCAGCTGCCTTGCACTTCATAGACCTGGCCGACACCGCCGGAATACAGCAGCGGGATTACCAGCGTCGGTGGCGAACGAGACACCGGGCCACCGTTCTGCGCCGCCAGCAATGCCCCGGCGCGCGCGCGGTCGAATACGACGCCCAGCCGCGCAAAATAGCGATGCGGGCCGATCTGTTCGTGACCGACCACCACCGCCGAGACCATGCTCTCGAGGTCGCCATCGCTTACCGGTGGCCCATGCAACCGCGCCCAGCCCTGGCGATAGGCATCCTGCCAGCCGGCCAGGCGCGCCTCCTGCGCGGTCTTGCCGGTCGTCGTCACGTCGATGTCATCGACTTCCATATCGCCGGTATTTATAACCGGTGCGATTCCGCGATCACCCTCGATCTGCGCCAGCAACCGCGCCGGACCGACGAAGGCGATACCGCCCGCCACCGCCAGGCCCAGCACGATCAGCACGCGCAGCTTTGCACCGGGCTGTTTTGGCGACAAGCGATTGGGGATGTGGGCAAGGGTCATGGGAATTCGGAGCCTTCTGCCCAAACACGCATGGAAATCCAAGCAGGAAAGCGTTAGGCGCTGAACCATCATGCAAAACGATCCCGAAAATACCTCGTACAGCTACGCCAAGGCGGGGGTTTCGATCGCTGCCGGCAATGCGCTGGTCAGGGCGATCGCGCCGCTCGCCCGCGCCACCGCGCGCCCCGGCGCGGATGCCGACCTGGGCGGGTTCGGCGGGTTTTTCGATCCGCGCGCGGCGGGGTACAAGGACCCGTTGCTGGTGGCCGCGAACGACGGCGTCGGCACCAAGGTCAAGCTGGCGATAGATCACGACCGGCATGACGCCATCGGCATCGACCTGGTCGCGATGTGCGTCAACGATTTGATCGTGCAAGGCGCCGAGCCACTGTTCTTCCTGGATTATTTTGCGACGGGCAAGCTCGATACCGGCATCGCCGAGCGCGTTGTCGCCGGTATCGCCGAAGGTTGCCGGATGGCCGGATGCGCGCTGATCGGTGGCGAAACCGCGGAAATGCCGGGCATGTATGCCGCCGGGGACTACGATCTGGCCGGATTTTGCGTCGGCGCTGTGGAGCGCGGCGAACAATTGACCGGCGAGCGGGTGGCTGCAGGCGATGTGCTGATCGGGCTGGCCAGTTCGGGCGTGCATTCCAACGGCTATTCGCTGGTCCGGCGGCTTGCTGCGGACAAGGGCTGGAAGCTGGATCGCCCGGCGTTGTTCGATGCCGACCGGCTGCTGATCGACCATTTGATCGAACCGACCCGGATCTATGTCAGGAGCCTGCTGCCGCTGATCCGTCCGCAACACGGCGCGCCGGGGCGAATACACGCGCTGGCGCACATCACCGGCGGTGGCCTGCTGGAAAATGTCCCGCGCGTGTTGCCGGATGGCCTGCATGCGCGGATCGATGCCGACCTGTGGCCGCAACCGCGCCTGATGGCTTTCCTGCAGGCACAAGGCCGGATCGAGCCGGAAGAAATGGCGCGCACCTTCAACTGCGGGATCGGCATGGTGTTGGTGGTCGGCGCCGACCAGGCGCCCGAGGTGCTGCGCGAACTGGCCGATGCGGGCGAAACGGCGTGGATGATCGGCGCGGTCGAGCCCGGCGAAAAGGGCTGCACCGTACACGGCGGCGATGAGAGCTGGGCCGCGCGCGCGCCCTGGCAGGCAGTGCATCTTGGCTGAAGCGCGCGCCCGCGCCAGGGTCGCCGTGCTGATCTCGGGCAGCGGCACCAACATGGCCGCGTTGCTTTACGCCAGCCGCGCGCCGGACTGCCCTTACGAACTGGTGCTGGTCGCCAGCAATAATCCCGATTCCGCCGGGCTGCGACTGGCCGCGGCGGAAGGCGTCGCCATCTTCATGCTGCCGCACAAGGGCATGGCGCGCGCCGATCACGACCGGGCGATGGACACCGCGATCCGCGAGAGCGGAGCCGGTTTTGTGGCGCTGGCCGGATACATGCGCATCCTGACCCCCGAATTTGTCGCCGGCTGGGAAGGCCGCATGGTCAACATCCATCCCTCGCTGTTGCCGCGCTACAAAGGCCTGCGCACGCACGAACGGGCGATCGCGGGGGGCGATGCTCACGGCGGCTGCTCGGTGCATCTGGTGACGACGGAACTCGACGACGGCCCGGTGCTGGGGCAGACCCCGGTCGCCATCATCCCCGGCGACACGGCCGACACGCTTTCGGCCCGCGTCCTGATCGCCGAACATCAATTATACCCCCGCTGCCTCGCCGCGCTGGTGTCGCGGGATAACGACCCGGCGTGGCTGGTGGAACAAGTCCGCATCCGCGCCCTCGCCCAGACCGGGGCCGAGGAGACGGTTTCGCACGGCATGGCCTGTTTCGGTATTACGGGCGGCAAAAAATTCGCTTATGTCAGCACTAACCACCACGGTGATGGACGGATCTCGCTGCTGGTCAAGATCGCCGGCTCCGACGAACAGGCGCTGTTGATCGAGCAAAACCCCGGCCGCTATTATCGCCCGGCGTATTTCGGCGACGACTGGATCGCCATCCGCCTCGACCTCGGCGACACCGACTGGGACGGCATCGCCGAGTGGCTGGCGCGGAGCTGGCGCAGCGTGGCGCCGAGCAAGTTGACCGCGCTGATCGACGCCGCCGACCAGTTCTGATCGGACCTGCCCTGAACGCCTCCCAGGGTGTGATGACAAAGTGGGTACCGGTTTTTGCTCTTAAATCACGCAAAAACAAAGGCTTTAGCCGACGATTTCTTCCGGCTTGAAGAAGAACGCCATCTCGGTCGCTGCATTTTCTTCACTGTCCGAGCCGTGAACCGAATTGGCTTCGATCGATTCGGCCAGTTCCTTGCGGATCGTGCCGGCATCGGCGTTGGCGGGGTTGGTGGCGCCCATGATGTCGCGGTTGCGCTTTACCGCATCTTCGCCTTCGAGCACTTGCACCACGACCGGCCCGCTGGTCATGAAGCTGACGAGGTCGCCAAAGAACGGCCGCTCGCGGTGGACGCCGTAGAATTCCTCGGCCTGGGCCTGGGTCAGGTGGATGCGCCGTGAAGCGATGACACGCAGCCCGGCTTCTTCGAGCATTTTGGTGACGGCACCGGTCAGGTTGCGACGCGTGGCGTCAGGCTTGATGATCGAAAAGGTGCGGGTAACCGCCATGATGTCGTCCTTGTGTTTTGGGAATATTGCGGGGCGCCCCTAGCCGGGATAGCCCGGCGCGGCAAGGTCCGCATCTGCCGCATCATGGCCCTTCGACCCACTTGCCGCCTTCCTGCTTCCAGAACCGCCGCTCGACCGCTTCGCGCTCGCCGAGCAGGCGCCAGCAGGTCCGCGCACCGGCCAGGGTGACGTCATCGAACATCAGGAACACGCGCGTAAAGCCCTCGGCCTCGCGCCACTGGCCATCCGCCAGCGCCAGGAAGCGGGCGCCGTTCGCGGGCATGATTTCACCGGCAATCAGGATCGGCTGGCGGCCGTCATGCGCGCCGCCGGCCTGCCCATGCGCCAAAAAACTGTCGGGCAGGCGCGTCCACAACGCCTCGCCGATACGACCACGCTGGCTATCGTCCGCCGACACGATCAGCAGCCGCTCGCCCGCATTCAGGCTGGCACGCGCGATCAGCGGCAGCGCGGTTTCGGCGGTATCGCGGGACAATTGATAGAAATCGACCCGCATTCCGCGTCCTCCCATTTTTGGCCCGATCAGCTCTCCAGCGTATCGCGCACGAACCGGTCGAGCAGCCGCACGCCATACCCGGTCGCGCCTTTTTCCCAGGTGGCGCCGGGTTTGTCCGCCCAGACCATGCCGGCGATATCGAGGTGCGCCCACGGCGTGCCCTGGTCGATGAAGCGCTGGATGAATTGCGCCGCCGTGATCGAGCCGCCGTAGCGCCCGCCGACATTCTTCATATCGGCGATCGGGCTGTCGATCATCTTGTCGTAGGCCGGTCCCATCGGCAAGCGCCACAAGCGGTCGCCGACACTCTGCCCTGCGGTCGTCAATTGCTGCGCCAAGCCGTCGTCGTTGCTGAACAGGCCGGCATATTCGTCGGCCAGCGCGGCGATGATCGCCCCGGTCAGCGTGGCGAGATCGACGACCCGCGCCGGCGCATAGGTTTTTTGCGCCCAGGTCAGCGCATCGCACAGTACCAAACGGCCCTCGGCATCGGTGTTGATGACTTCGATGGTCTGGCCCGACATCGACTTGACGACATCGCCGGGTCGCTGGGCGTTGGCATCGGGCATGTTCTCGACCAGCCCGCAGATGCCCACGACATGCGCCCTGGCCCCGCGTCGCGCCAACGCCAGCATCGTGCCCGCAACCGCGCCGGCGCCGCCCATGTCCCACTTCATGTCTTCCATTCCGCTCGGCTGCTTCAGGCTGATGCCGCCGGAGTCGAAGGTGACACCCTTGCCGACGAACACGGTGGGCTGGGGCGCGGCGTCATCGCCCCGCCATTCCATTGCCAGCATTTGCGCCTCGCGGACGGAACCCTGCGATACGCCCAGCAGCGCGCCCATGCCGAGTTCGCGCATTGCCGCCTCGTCGAGCACGGTGATTACGATCCCGGTGCCATCCAGGCGCGCGCGGCAGCGCTCGACGAAACTTTCAGGGTACAGGATGTTGGCCGGCTCGGTGACCAGTTCGCGGGTGAATTCCACGCCCTCCGCCAGCGCCGCTTCGACCGCCCAGGCCGCCTCGGTGCCTTCCGGTGCGCCGTGAACCACGATCTCCACCAGCGATACCTGCTGCTCGGGCTTCAGCGTGGTGCGATAGCCATCCATCCGCCAGCCGCGCAGCCGCGCCCCCAGCAGCACCGCCGCCGTGTCCGTGGCGGACAATGCGGAGCCTTGCAAATCTATCGCCAGCGTCGTCGCGCCAGATGTCAGGAATTTCGCGGTCAGGGTTGCGCCGGCCTTTTCCAGGGCGCTTGCCCGGTCCTTGCTCGCCGCCTCGCCCGCTCCGACCAGCACCGCGCGTTCCACTCCCGCGCCGCGAGTCACGAAGCCTTCGAGGAATTGGCCGGTCTTGCCGGTGAAGCGAGTGGCTTTCGCCGCTTCGGCCAGCACCGGCTCCAGATCGGTCGGCACCGCGTCCTGATCGACGATACGCACGATGATAGAGGCCGGGACAGATGCCGTCGTTTGGGCCGGGCCAGCGGTAAAGCGGATTTGCATGGAGTCTCCGTAGAACTGACAAGTTAGTTTGGGGTCGCCGGGCTATGTGGCGTCGCCATTGCCCGAGGCGGATTGCAGTTAAGCCCGGGCAGTGCAATAGGCAAGCGATGCTCCCCGTGTCGCGGCCCGTGCCGGTTCTCTTCCTGTGCCGCTTTTCCATGTGGGGCGCCGCGCTCGCGTGCAGTATGGCGATTGTTCACGCCGATCCTGCGGTTGCTGGCGTTCTGCCGCCGCCCGACGCCGCCAGCAACCTGTTCCCGCGTTCGCTCGGTGATCCGATCTTGATCGGTGCCGGCCTTGGCCCGGCCTTGCCATCGATCGCGCCCTCCACCGTGGCGACCGCCGATGCCGGCCCGGTATCGTTCGAAGCCGACCAGGCGGAATACGACGACCGGACCGAGTTGCTGACCGCGACCGGATCGGTATTCCTGCGCAGGCAGGACCAGAGCGTGCGCGCCGACAAAGTGACCTGGAACCGCAAGACCGGCAAGATCCTGGCCACCGGCAATGTCCGGCTGGTCGACAAGGACGGCAACCAGCTGTTCAGCGACCGCGCCGAGTTGACCGACCAGTTCGATGTCGGCGCGATGCAGAACATGCTGCTGGCGCTGCGCGAGGGCGGGCGGCTGGCGGCGAACAGCGGGCAGCGCGACGCGCAGGGGCGGATCGTCCTGGCCCATGCCGGTTATACCGGTTGCGCCGTGGTCAATTCCAAAGGCTGCGACGTCAAGCCCAGCTGGCGGATCGATGCGCGCCGGGTGCTCTACGATCCAACCCGCAAGCTGATGCGCTTTTACGGCGCCCGGCTGACGCTGTTCGGAATCAAATTGCCCGCCGTGCCGGCGACCGTGACCATCACCACCGACGGCCGGGCATTGGGCGGGCTGCTCATTCCCAACTTCCGCACCACGTCTGCCAACGGCCTGGAATTCGACCAGCCCTATTATTTGCGGCTGAGCGAAAACAAGGACATTACCGCCACTGCCTTCGTCTATACCAAAGTCATGCCGATGGCGGAGGTGCAGTATCGCGCCCTGAACAGCGCCGGGGTTTACCAAATTACCGCCTATGCCACGAGCAGCACGCGCATCCCGGTCAATGGCACCGCCGCCAACGCGCAAACCGCATTTCGCGGTTATCTCGATACCAATGGCCAGTTTCAGCTTTCGCCGGAGTGGGACATCAATTTCTCCGGTCGTATCGTCACCGACCGAACTTTCCTCAATCGGTATGGCATCTCCGGCGATGACGAACTGCGCTCGACCGTCAAGGTGGAGCATATCGATCCCGTCAGCTATTTCGCGATCACCGGCTGGGCTTTCCAGACACTTCGTACTAACCAGAGCCAGGGGCTGGTGCCTGTCGCCCTGCCCGAGATCGATTACCGCCGCCGGATCGCCGATCCGTTGCTGGGTGGGGTCATCGAATTGCAGGGCAACAGCCTGGCCATCACCCGCACCGCCGGGCAGGATACCCAGCGTGCCTTTGTCAGCGCCCGCTGGGACCTGCACCGCATCACTCCGATGGGCCAGGTGGTCACCCTGACCGCGCTGGTGCGAGGCGATGCCTATCATTCCAGCAATAATTACCTGACTACCGAAACGGTCTATCAGGGACTACCCGGCTGGCAGACGCGCGGCTCGGCGACGGCGGCGGTGGATGTCACCTGGCCCTTTGTCGGCGCGGCCTTCGGCGGCACGCAGGTGGTGACGCCGCACGTGCAATTCGTCGGCACCCCGCCCACGCCCAACCTGTCGATCCCCAACGAGGATTCGCGCGCCGTCGAACTGGAAGACGACAATCTCTTCGCGCTCAACCGCTTCCCCGGCTACGACCGGATCGAGGATGGCGCGCGGGTCACCTATGGCCTCGACTATCAGCTGGAACGGCCGGGGCTGCGGACGACCGCCAACATCGGCGAATCCTATCGCCTGACCAATAACAACACGCTGCTGCCCGCTGGTACCGGCCTGTCGGGGCGCTGGTCCGATTATGTCGGGCGGTTCGAAGTTCGCTATCGCGATTTCCTGACGTTCACCGAACGTTTTCGCATCGATCACGACAGCTTCACCGTTCATCGCAATGAAGTGGATGCCACGGTCGGCAGCGAACGCACCTATTTCGAGCTGGGCTATCTGCGGCTCAACCGCCAGACCGCAATCAGCCTCGAGGATTTGCAGGACAGCAACGAACTGCGCGCGGCCGGCCGCGTCGCCATCGGTCCGTACTTGTCGGTATTCGGTTCAGGCGTATTTGACCTGAGCCAAAGCAACCTGCTGTCGAACCAGTCAACGGCTGCGTTCCAGCCATTGCGCACGCGGCTCGGCGTGTCCTACAAAAGCGATTGCCTGGAGCTCGATTTCACCTACCGCCGCGACTACATCACTATCGGCGATGCGACCCAGGGCAGCAGTTTCATGCTGCATCTGTCGCTGAAGCACCTGGGCTTGCGGTAGCGCGAAATACTCGAATACCGGATCATTTCCAGACCCCTCCGTGTGCCCTGAGCTTGTTGAAGGATTGTCCTGTGCTGGTGCCGTCGCGCCAAGCCTCACGAACGAGCGCCGCCCCCGGACAAGCTCTGCGCAGACGGGTGATGCGGTTTTCCGGGACGACTCTCTAACCGTTGGCATGGTGGGACAAACGCGCTATCGCGACTTCGATTTGGCCGCCGACGGTGGAATGGCCGGGGGTAACTCAGCTTTGGTTAAGACGTTCCGACGCATGCAGACATCAGCCGGATACCCGCTGTGGCGGGCAGCAGACAGGATCCACGGTATGGTGATAAAGCAGTTTCGCATCGCGCTAACGGGCTCGGGTCTGGCGCTGCTGGCGATGAGCATGAATGCGGCCAGGGCTCAGGAAGCGGAGCCTGTGCAGGAATCCGCACAGGGTGCGATCATCATCCCGAAGGACATCGCGATGTTCGGCAATGCCAGCCCGAACGTGCGACGCCCGACCGCGGTCGTCAACGGCGACATCATCACCGGCACCGATGTCGAGCAGCGCCTGGCGCTGATCCTGTCGGCCAATGGCAACAAGGTCAGCAAGGAAGAAACCGAACGTCTGCGACTGCAGGTTCTGCGCAACCTGATCGACGAAACGTTGCAAATTCAGGAAGCCAAGACCGCAGACGTGAATGTCAGCGATGAGGAGGTCAACGAAAGCTACGCCCGGGTGGCGCAGCAGAATTTTCACCAGACGGTGCCTGTGCTCGATGCCACCCTGATCAAGATGGGTTCGTCGCCGGCTTCGCTCAAGCGGCAGATCAAGGGCGAACTGGCGTGGCAGCGGGTGTTGCGCCGTAATGTCCAGCCGTTCGTCAATGTCAGCCAGGGCGAAGTGACCGATCTGTTGAAGAGCCTGCAGGCATCCAAGGGAACAGAGGAATACCGCATCGGCGAAATTTACCTGTCGGCGACGCCGGAAAACGCCGCCGCTGTTGCCGCAAATGCCAAGCGGATCATGGACCAGTTGCGCCAGGGTGGCAGTTTCGTCGCATATGCGCGGCAATATTCCGAGGCT
This sequence comes from uncultured Acetobacteraceae bacterium, assembly GCA_964658485.1. Taxonomy (GTDB): domain Bacteria; phylum Pseudomonadota; class Alphaproteobacteria; order Sphingomonadales; family Sphingomonadaceae; genus Novosphingobium. The sequence continues at coordinate 16,552 of CAZZYX010000025.1, forward strand.
TCGACGGCAGCAGTCGGTGGCGATCTCGGCTGGATTCGCCTGGCCCAGCTTCCCGCCGAACTGGCGGCGGCGGCGCGTGACATGAATCCGGGGCAATTGGTCGGTCCGATCGAAACGCGCGGCGGGGTATCGATCCTGCTGCTGATCGACAAGCGCCAGATCCTGACCGCCGATCCGCGCGATGCCCTGCTGGCGCTCAAGCAGATCTCGCTCACCCTGCCCGCCGGCGAAAAGCCAACCGATGCCACCAGACAGGCCCAGGATTTTGCCGCTGCGATGAAAACCGCTCACGGCTGTGGCGGCGTCGATGCGGTTGCAGCGAAATACGGCGCGCAGGTGGTCGCTAACGATCAGGTCAAGGCGCGCGACCTGCCGGCATCGCTGCAGCAGGCGGTACTGGCGCTATCGGTCGGTGAGGCGACACCGCCGTTCGGTTCGCTGTCGGATGGCGTGCGGGTGCTGATGCTGTGTGGCCGCGACGATCCCAAGGCCGATTCCGGTCCCAGCTTCGAGGATTTGATGACCCAGATGGAAGACGACCGCGTCAACAAGCGCGCCCAGATGTACCTGCGCGATCTGCGGCGCGACGCCATCATCGATTACAATTGAGCGACCGGTCGGCCAATACGCCATCCGGGCGACAATCGCGAACAGCGCTACGGCTGTGAGCACGTTGGCCGCAAGCACGGCAACGGTCGCGCGGTGCCTTGCCGTGTCGCTCGGCGATCCTGCCGGGGTCGGCCCGGAACTGCTCGCAGCGGCTTGGGTTAGCCGCGTACCCCGGCGCGTGCCGGGGTTTTTCGCGGTCGGCGGCGCCGACCTGTTGCGCGAAGCCGCTCGCCAGCGCGGGCTGAATTTGCCGATCCGGGCGATCTCGTGCCCTGAAGAAGCTGCCGGCTGCTTCGATAGCGCGTTGCCGGTGCTGGGCGAACTGGACATCGCCTACACCCCGGGCGCGCCGAATCGTCACGGTGCCGAAGTGGCGCTGGCATCGTTGACCGAAGCGACCCGGCTGGCGGTTTCCGGGGCGGCGTCAGGGGTGGTAACCGGGCCGATCGCCAAGTCGCTGCTTGCCCAAGTAGGATTTTCGCATCCCGGCCAGACCGAATTCGTGGCCGAGGCCTGTGGCATAGCGCCGGCGGACGCAGTGATGATGCTGGCGGGACCGTCGTTGCGCACCGTCCCGATAACGGTCCATATCCCGCTGTCGCAGGTGCCGCGAACGGTCTCGATCGAATTGATCCTGCGCCGTACGCGCATTGCCGCCGCCGCGTTGATCCGCGATTTCGGCATCGCCGCACCGCGCATCGCGGTGGCTGCGCTCAATCCGCACGCCGGGGAAGCCGGGCGTATGGGCGAGGAAGAGATCCATATCATCGCCCCCGCGATCGCGCAGTTGCGAGCCGAAGGCATCGATGCCAGCGGACCCCATGCCGCGGACGCGCTGTTCGCGCCGCGGGCGCGGGCGAGCTATGATTTGGCGCTGTGCATGTATCATGACCAGGCGCTGATTCCGCTGAAAACGCTGGACTTCGACGCTGGCGTCAACGTCACCTTGGGGCTGCCGATCATTCGCACGTCACCCGATCATGGCACGGCGTTCAACATTGCCGGCAAGGGGCTGGCGGATTCGGGTGCGACCATCGCTGCGTTGCGCACGGCAGGAGAATGCGCCGCGCGTCGCGTTGCCGCATGAGTTCGGCAATGCCGACGGAACCCGACCTGCCGCCGTTACGCGAAATCATCGCGCGCCATAGCCTGTTCGCAACCAAGGCACTGGGTCAGAATTTCCTGTTCGACGAACAACTGCTTGCGCGGATCGCGGCAATTCCCGGGCCGTTGCAGGATCGCGCGGTGCTGGAAATCGGCCCCGGCCCCGGCGGCCTGACCCGCGCGCTCCTGCGCGCCGGCGCGCGCGTCACCGCCGTCGAGATGGATCGCCGCTGCCTGCCCGCGCTCGCCGAACTCGACAACGCCTTTCCCGGCCAGTTGCACGTGATCGCAGGCGATGCGCTGGCGATCGATCCGGCGACGCTGTTCGATGAGCCTTATGCGGTCGTCGCGAACCTGCCCTATAATGTCGGCACTGCATTGTTTACCGGCTGGCTGTCGGGGGAAGCATGGCCACCGCCGTGGTCGTCATTGACGCTGATGTTCCAGCAGGAAGTGGCGGCGCGCATTGTCGCGCCCCCCGCCAGCGACGCTTATGGCCGGCTGGCGGTGCTGGCGTCATGGCGCAGCCATGCCAAGGTCGCGATGAAGGTTCACCGCAGCGCCTTTACCCCGCCGCCCAAGGTGATGTCGGCTGTGGTTCATGTCGTGCCGACCGAGATGCCGCGAGGCGTGTCGGCGCGCGTGCTCGGACGCGTGACCGAAGCCGCTTTCGGTCAGCGCCGCAAGATGTTGCGCCAAAGCCTCAAGGGCCTGCCTGGCGCGCTGGCGGCGCTGGAGACGCTGGGGATCGATACCGCACGCCGCGCCGAAACACTGGACATCGCCGAGTTCGTCGCAATCGCCCGGATATTATCAGCGATTTAGCTAACGCTGGATCGTTTCGAAACGCCACGCGAAAGGCACAGCAGATGCGCCCAGCCCAATTGCTTCTGATCGCCGCGCTGGGGTCGGGCGCTCTTCCCGCCCACGCCCAACCAATCAAGGTCCCGCTCGCATCGACAGCAGCGCCGGTGCCCAATCGCAACGAATTCCTCGGCATCGAAACCTTCCGCCTGTGGCAGACCCGCGCGCCGCTGGCGACCAGCGACAATCCCGATGAAATACCTACGCTCACCCTGTTCCGGCCGCCATCGGGACGCGATACCGGCACCGCCGTCATCGTCGCACCGGGCGGCTCGTACATGGGCCTCTCCGGCATATTGGAAGGGCGCGACGTGGCCGCCTGGTTCGCGGCTCACGGCGTCACCGCTTTTGTCCTGAACTACCGGGTGGGAGCCAGGGCGCGGCTGCCGACGCCGTTGCTGGATGGCGTGCGCGCGGTGCGTTTCGTTCGTGCCAATGCCGCGCGCTGGCATATTTCCGCCGCTCGCATCGGCATGATCGGCTTTTCGGCCGGCGGCCATCTGGCGGCCAGCGTCGCCGGCCTGGCTACGCCCGGCGATGCCCCATCCCCCGACCCGATCGAGCGCGTCGACAGCCGGCTCGATTTCGTGGTGCTCGCCTATCCCTGGCTGGAAGCGACCACGCTCGATGCCCAGGGCCGGTCGCAATATTGCCAGTTCGCCCGCACCAGCTGCAACCCCGCAGCTTACGCGCAATACCGACCGATCGACCGGGTGACCGACGCTTATCCGCCGACCTTCATCTATCACACGACAACCGATACCCTAGTCAAGACTTCGGGCAGCCTGGCCTTTTACCAGGCGCTGGCAGCACACCATGTGCCGGTCGAGATGCATATCTTTGCCAACGGTGCGCATGGCACCGGGCTGGGCGGGGCCGACCCGGCGCTGGCCCACTGGCCCGAATTGCTGGCGGAATGGCTGCGGGGGCTGGGATTGCTCGACAAGGCCAGCCCCCGTCCGGTACCATGACGATAATCCTGCAGGATCGATAATGCCGCCAGAGCGTTTACTTTGACAAGCGGCTGGCGATGATCGACTGAGAAAGCGCCGCTTCAGCCAGCCGGATAGTGCCTTTGATGAACAGCTTTCCCGACGCGTCGCCCCGCCTTCCCAATCACCCGCCGTTGCGGCTGCACGTGCCCGAGCCACGGTTTCGTCCCGGCGACGAAGCGAGCTTCGCGGGGCTGGAAATCCCGGCCGCCGGCAGCGTTCGCCAGCCGGAAATCGGCGAGGCCGCCGCCGGGTTTCGCGACCTGGCCTATACGCTGGTCCGGGTGCTCGACGATGATGGACAGGCGGTGGGACCGTGGCACCCGCGCCTGGAGCCGGATCGGCTGCGCCAGATGCTGCGCGCGATGGCGCTGACCCGTGCCTTCGACGATGTCATGTTCCGGGCGCAGCGACAGGGCAAGACCAGCTTCTACATGAAAAGCTTGGGCGAGGAGGCGGTGTCGATCGGCGCGGCCTTCGCGCTGGCCAGTGACGACATGGTGTTCCCCTCCTACCGCCAGCAGGGGATATTGATCTCGCGCGGGTGGAGCCTGCAGGACATGATGAACCAGATCTACGGCAACCGTGCCGACCGCCTGCAGGGGCGGCAACTGCCGATCATGTATTCCGCCCGGGATGCCAGCTTCTTCTCGATCTCGGGGAATCTTGCCACCCAGTTTCCGCAGGCGGTGGGCTGGGCGATGGCCAGCGCGGCGCGCGGCGATACCCGGATCGCGGCGACATGGTGCGGCGAAGGCTCCACCGCCGAGGGTGATTTCCATTCGGCCTGCACCTTTGCCAGCGTCTATCGCGCCCCGGTCATCCTTAATATTGTTAATAATCAATGGGCTATTTCATCATTTTCCGCTTTTGCAGGAGGCGAGGAAACCACTTTCGCCGCGCGCGGCATCGGCTATGGCATCGCCAGCCTGCGCGTCGACGGCAATGACGCGCTGGCGGTATTCGCCGCGACGCAATGGGCCGCCGACCGCGCTCGTTCCAATTACGGTCCGACCTTGATCGAACATTTCACCTATCGCGCCGAGGGTCATTCCACCTCCGACGACCCCGGCGCCTATCGGTCCGCGCAGGAGGCCCAGGCCTGGCCGCTGGGAGACCCGATTGCGCGGCTGAAAACGCATCTGATCGCGCTGGGCGAATGGGACGATGAAAAACATGCGGCGATGGACCGCGAAGTTGCCGTGCAGGTCCGCGCCGACCAGAAAGCCGCCGAGCAGAACGGCATATTGGGCCACGGTATGCAACAGCCCTTCGAAACCATGTTCGAGGGGGTATTCGAGGAAATGCCATGGCATCTGCGTGAACAGCGCCAGCAGATGCTCGACGAGCAAGCGGCGGCCGGATTGTGAACAGCGCCCCGATGATCGAAGATGTTACGGAAACGGCCGCCGAAACGACCGAAATGAACATGATCGGCGCGATCAACAGCGCGCTCGACGTGGTGCTGGCCCGCGACGACACGGTGATCGTGATGGGCGAGGATGTCGGCTTTTTCGGCGGCGTATTCCGCGCCACCGCCGGCTTGCAGAAACGCCATGGCAAGCACCGCGTGTTCGATACGCCCATCACCGAATGCGGCATCATCGGCGTCGCCATCGGCATGGGTGCCTATGGTTTGCGCCCGGTGCCCGAAATCCAGTTCGCCGATTACATCTATCCCGCGCTGGACCAACTCGTCTCCGAAGCGGCGCGGCTGCGCTATCGCTCGGCGGGCGAATTCACCGCGCCGATCACGGTACGTTCGCCGTTCGGCGGCGGGATATTCGGCGGCCAGACGCACAGCCAGAGCCCGGAAGGCATCTTCACCCATTGCTCGGGGATCAAGACGGTCATCCCGGCAACGCCTTACGATGCCAAGGGCCTGTTGATCGCCGCGATCGAGGACAACGACCCGGTGCTCTTTTTCGAGCCCAAGCGCCTGTATACCGGTCCGTTCCACGGCCATTACGACCGCCCCGTGACAAGCTGGGCGGGCCATGCGGCAGCGCAAGTGCCCACCGGCTATTACCGCATCCCGCTGGGCGTTGCGGCGACATGGCGCGAAGGTCTGGACGTGACCATATTATGCTACGGCACGATGGTGCATGTGGTCGCCGACGTGGTCGGGGAAATGGGCATAGACGCCGAGATCATCGACCTGCGCACGCTGATCCCGCTCGATATCGAGGCGATCGAGCGCTCGGTGAAAAAGACCGGGCGCTGCCTGATCGTCCATGAAGCCACCCGCACCGGCGGCTTTGGCGCGGAACTTTCGGCGCTGGTGCAGGAGCGATGCTTTCTCCATCTCGAAGCTCCGGTCACCCGCGTCACCGGCTTCGATACGCCCTATCCCTACAGTCTGGAATGGGCGTATTTTCCGGGTCCGGTGCGGATTCGGCAAGCTCTTCGTACTTTGCTCAAGGACTGATCCCAAGGAATTAATGATGGCCCGCTTTACCTTCCGCCTGCCCGACATCGGCGAAGGCATTGCCGAGGCCGAAATCGTCGCCTGGCACAAGCAGGTCGGCGACAGTATCGACGAAAACGAACCGATTGCCGACATGATGACCGATAAGGCCACCGTCGAACTGGAATCGCCGGTGACCGGCATCATCGTCGAGATGGCCGGCGAAGCGGGCGCGCGCATTGCCATTGGATCTGCGCTGGCAGTGATCGAGACGGGGGACGGGGCTGCGGAGGAGCCTGCGAAGCCGGTTGGAGCAGATCCGGTCGTGGCGCCTCCCCCGGCAGCAGGAACGATCGCCGCCGAAACGCCCGGAGCCGAACCTGAGGCGGTTCAAGCGCCAGCACCGCCTGCCGCGCCGACCCCGAAGACCGAACCGCCGGCGCCCGCAGGCAAGATTCTCGCGTCGCCGGCGGTTCGCGCCCGCGCTCGTGATCTCGGCATCGACCTTGCCACCGTCAATCCCGCTGGAGACCACATCCGGCACGCCGATCTGGACGCGTTCCTGCGCTATGGCGCGGCGCAGGGCTATCAGCCATCAGGCGTGCGCAGCTGGAACGACGAACAGGTCAAGGTCATGGGCATGCGCCGCCGCATCGCCGAGAACATGGCGGCATCGAAGCGCCATATTCCGCATTTCACCTATGTCGATGAGATCGAGGTGACCGCGCTGGAAGCGATGCGCGAGCAACTCAACCGTCATCGCGGCAACCGGCCAAAACTGACGCTGCTGCCGTTTCTGGCGGTCGCAATCTGCCGCACCCTGCCCGATTTCCCGATGATGAATGCCCATTACGATGACGACGCCGGCGTAGTCACGCGCCATGGCCGCGTCCACCTGGGCATCGCCACGCAGACCGACGCCGGGCTGATGGTGCCGGTGCTGCGCGATACCCAGGACCGCAACGTCTGGCAGATCGCCGCCGAGGTCGTGCGGCTGGCCGAAGCCGCCCGCACCGGCAAGGCCGCGCGCGAAGAGCTATCGGGATCGACGATCACGCTCAGCTCGCTGGGACCGCTGGGCGGCATCGCCTCCACCCCCGTCATCAACCGCCCCGAAGTAGCGATCCTGGCGCCTAACAAGATCTTCGAGCGCGCCGTGTTCGTTGCCGACAACACCGGAGGCGACAAGATCAGGCGGGCGCTGATTATGAACCTGTCGCTCAGCTGCGATCATCGCGTCGTCGATGGCTGGGACGCCGCAAGCTTCGTGCAGGCGTTGCGCAAGCTGATCGAAGCACCGGCGCTGCTGTTTCAGGACTGACCACATCGCGCCGGTTTGCCTCGACGGGCCCGCAGCACGGCGCTGCATTATGAGGCCGGATAGATGGCGGCGCCCGGCTACGTCTCATCGCGACTTTACGCTTGCATCTTCAGGGGCGTCCACAGCTGCCCGTCAGCAGTCCACCAGCGCTGACAGCCCGTGCCAGTCAACTCTGATATCTACATCAAGTGATACCGCCCGCCTCCTGGCGCAACGCCATCACAATCGGTCTATTAGTCCGTGATCTCTCTCCGGACGATTTCCGCGCCCGCTCCCAGCGCCTTCAACTTGCCCATCGCAACCCTGCGGTTCAAAGGTGCCATGCCGCAGTTCGTGGCAGGATAGAGCTTGTCCGCATCGACGAACTGCAATGCCTTGCGAATAGTATCAGCGACCTGTTCCGGCGTCTCGACGGTGTCGGTTGCCACATCGATCGCGCCGACCATCACCTTCTTACCGCGAATGAGTTCGAGCAAATCCATCGGGACACGCGAGTTCTGGCATTCCAGCGAAATGATATCGATCTTGGACTTCTGCAGATTAGGAAATGTCTCCTCATACTGCCGCCATTCGAAGCCCAGCGTCTTCTTCCAGTCGGTATTGGCCTTGATGCCGTAGCCGTAGCAGATGTGAACGGCGGTTTCTGCCTGCAGCCCTTCCGCCGCTTTTTCCAACGTGGCGATCCCCCAATCGTTGGCCTCGTCGAAGAACACGTTGAACGCGGGCTCGTCGAACTGGATGATGTCGACGCCGACAGCCTCAAGCTCCCGCGCTTCCTCGTTCAGGATGCAGGCAAATTCCCATGCCAGCTTTTCCCGGCTCTTGTAGTGATCGTCGTAAAGCGTATCGATGATCGTCATCGGCCCCGGCAGCGTCCACTTGATCGGTTGATCGGTCTGTGTGCGCAGAAATCTCGCATCGTCGACAAAGACCGACTTGGGACGCGAGACAGCGCCGATGACCGTTGGCACACTGGCATCGTAGCGATTGCGGATTCTGACAACCTCGCGCTTCTCGAAATCGACGCCGCTTAGATGCTCGATGAACGTCGTGACGAAGTGCTGCCGGGTCTGTTCACCGTCACCGACGATATCGATCCCCGCCCGCCGCTGATCGTCCACCGCCAGACGCAGCGCGTCCTGTTTGCCCGCGATCAGTTCCTCGCCATCCAGCTTCCACGGCGACCAAAGCGTCTCCGGCTGGGCGAGCCAGGATGGCTTCGGCAGGCTGCCCGCGGTCGTCGTCGGCAACAATGTCGTCATGAAGGAATACCTTGTGTTCGTGCTGATTAAAGGCCGCAGTTCGCGGACCAACGCGCTAGTGTCGCGCCATGCGGCTTGATGAATTGCTCTTCGACGAATTTACCCTGCTCGACAGCTAGCCTGCTGCGCTCTTCGCGATCATAAACGATGCGGGTCAGCGAATAGTCTTGATAGGTCAGGCTCGGGCGGTAGCATTCCGCTGCCACCGAGTTGGCGTTGTAAATTTCAGGCCGATAGATTTTCTGAAATGTTTCCATCGTGCTGATCGTGCTTGCCAGTTCCAGGTTGCTATAGTCGCTGACAAGATCGCCAATATGGTAGAACGCCAACGGCGCAGCGCTATACGGCGGCATGAAATAGCGCACCCTCATCCCCATCTTGCCGAAATAAATATCGGTCGGTGAGAGTTTATCGTTCCTGTATTCCACGCCCAGGATCGGATGCACGTTAGCCGTCCGGTAATAGACTTCCTTGCTCGATACGCTGAGACATATGACTGGCGGCTTGGAGAAATTGTCGCGATAGGCGCTGGATCTGACGAAATGCTTGAACAAATTGCCGTGGAGATCACCGAAGCAGTCCGGCGTTGCTCCACAATTTTTATGCTTAAGATAATCCGGCAGAACTACGCTGAAATCATAATCTCGCACGTAGGACGAGAAGTTATTTCCGACCATTCCATCGGATCGCTCGCCGTTGCGCTTGTCGATAACGGCCGTGTGCAGGATTTCGATCAGTGGAAAAGCTTCGTCGCTGTCGTCAGGACCGATCCTCAACGCGGCTGATATGATCTTCAGCTTCACCGCGTAGCGATCACCGGCTGGATTGTCCCAGTGCATGAGCGAATTGAAGCGACGGTCGATCATCACCAGCGTGTTCCGCAAATTCTCCCGGCGGCTCTCCCCGCGAGCGAGATTTGCGAAATTCGTGGTAATGCGAGTGTTGTCTGCCGGACGATAATCCTCATCGAAGGGAATGCTGCTTATCGTAAACGTGAACCCGCTATTGGTCATGACTCACCTGCTTTTGCGGCAGGGGGCAGGAAGAGCGCGCAAGGCATAAACAGCCCGGATGGCATAAGCCACGGGCCTTGCGTCAAGCGCGATCCACCGGAGGAACCCCCGTCCGAGGAACGTTATGGCGTCGGAGGCAGGTCTCCTGGCTCACGGGTCAACGCGGTGGTTCCGGCCTTCCCGGGCTCGTTGCAAAGCCCAGTGACACAAAAAGGAACCGCCGCTCGCCGTTTACAGTTGCGGGGGCAGCGCCGGATTCTGGCCCGAAGGACATCACCGGCTTCCCGTCTTAGCCTCATCGCCATGCCTGGGATGAGGAACCTCGACACGCTGGTTCAACACCATCACAGTGGGTGCTGTCAACCAGGATATAAAGATATCCTTATATCTTTTATACGCGGCCTGATGGCGTCGTGCCGCTCCGGTCGAGGGATCGCTGCTCGACCTGTGCCGGTGCCGGTAAGGATGCTTGACGTGCATCGGCACAATCTGCGACCGCAGTTCGATCGAGGTTCCTTTACCCTTTGGGATCAGTCTAAGACGGAAAAACCGGTGCAAAGCCGCGCTCCCCCCGCGACTGCAAGCGGCGAGCAGATATCTCCGCAAGGCCGGCGAGATGATCGAACTGGTCTGGATAGCCGTAGCGCCGGACACAGTTCGATCGCAGTCAGCGTCGATACGCAGAAGCCCAGAGTCATGGCAACTGACACCACCGATCGCGTCAACCAAAAACCGGGAGCAACTTGCTGTTCCGGCAGCGTAATTTTAATTGGCACGTAAATTGCTGTGCCTGTCATGGATTGAGTGTTGGGGGCTGGCAGTTCCATCTTGATGGCCGCGAATGCGCCAGTCCCACGAGCCGTCAACCGGGGGATTTAATAATGAACCACAAACCTGCAGCTTTCAGCCTGATCTCGGCCCTCACGCTCGCGCTTGCACCGACCCTGGCAGCGACGTCGGCGAATGCCACGCAGACGATCGCACTGGGCACGACGGTCGTGGCCCCATCCTCCGCGTCATTCCTGATCAACGGCCAGAACGCGGACCTGACGCTGCTCACCGCCAGCTTCACCGATACCATCTACGGCAGCAATACCTATTTCGACGATGTGTTCACCTTTACCTCGCCATTGGCCGGTATCGCCAGCGCCTTTGTATCGGTCAGCCCCGCCGGTCCACAGAGCCAGATCACGATAGCCGGTTTCGTTTTCAACGGACAGTCGGTGTCACCGTCAGATGCCACCCTTGGTCAGGACTCTTTTGCCGTCAGCGCCGGGGAGCACAACACTATCGAAATCACGGGAGAGACCGGTTCGAGTACGATTTTCGGCAGCTTTTCCGGCATGGTCAGTTTCGAAGCATCCGCAGTGCCCGAGCCGGCCACGTGGGCAACCTTCCTGCTCGGCTTCGGCTTCTTGGGCTGGGCGGTGCGGCGCACGGCCCGGAACCCATTCGCGCCGGCCTGATTGCAGTCAAGCGTCCACTGCCAGCGCCTTTTTCTTTTGGCGCCAAGCGTGCAGTAGCGGTTCGGTATAGCCGTTAGGCTGCTCGACGCCCTTGAATACCAGATCGCACGCTGCCTGGAACGCCATGCTGGTATCCCAGTTCTCGGCCATCGGTTCGTACGACACATCGCCGGCATTCTGGGCATCGACTTTGGCGGCCATGCGCTGAAGCGAGTCCATGACCTGATCGCGGGTGCAAATACCGTGAAGCAGCCAATTGGCCATGTGCTGGCTGGAAATACGGAGCGTCGCCCGGTCTTCCATCAGGCCGATGTCGTCGATATCGGGAACTTTCGAGCAACCGACACCCTGGTCGATCCAGCGCACGACGTAGCCGAGCAGCCCCTGCGCGTTGTTATCGAGTTCCTCGCGCACTTCGTCGGGCGAGAAATTGCTGCCGGTGGCCAGCGGTACCGCCAGCAAGGCGTCCAGGCCGGGTACCGGCTCTGCCGACAAGGCGCGTTGCACCTCGAACACCTCGACCTGATGATAATGCATGGCATGCAAGGTAGCCGCCGTGGGTGACGGCACCCAGGCGGTGTTGGCGCCGCTGCGGGGATGGCCGATCTTTTCGATCATCATGGCATGCATGCGATCCGGTGCAGCCCACATGCCCTTGCCGATCTGCGCGCGGCCCGACAGCCCGGCGCGCAGCCCGATCAGAACATTGCGTCTTTCATAAGCCGCGATCCAGCCACTGGCCTTCATCGCGCCCTTGCGGATCATCGGACCGGCCCGCATCGACGTATGGATTTCGTCGCCGGTGCGGTCGAGAAACCCGGTGTTGATGAACACGATGCGCGACTTCACCGCATGGATGCAGGCGGCAAGATTGGCGGACGTGCGCCGTTCCTCGTCCATCACACCCACCTTGATCGTGGTGCGCGGCAATCCGAGCAAGTCTTCGACCGCATCGAACAGATCGTTGGTAAACGCGCATTCTTCCGGCCCGTGCATCTTGGGCTTGACGATGTAGATGCTGCGGTAGCCGTCGGCCGCGCGGCTGTTGCGCAACTTGCCCAGCCCGGCCACGTCATGCGCGCCGATCGCGCCGGTGATCACCGCATCCATGATGCCCTCGGGGATTTCCGAACCATCGGCCAGCAGGATCGCCGGATTGGTCATGAGATGCCCGACGTTGCGGATGAACAGCAGGCTGCGGCCAGGCAGCGATAGCTCGGCGCCGTCGCGTCCGGTCCATTCGCGATCGCCGTTCAGCGTCCGGGTAATGGTCTGGCCGCCCTTGGCAAAGCTCTCGGTCAGGTCGCCACGGATCAGCCCCAGCCAGTTGCGATAGGCTGCCAGTTTGTCGGCGGCATCCACTGCGGCGATCGAATCCTCCAGATCGACGATCGTGGTCAGCGCCGATTCGAGGATGATGTCGGCGATCCCGGCACTGTCCCTGGCGCCGATCGGATGCGTGCGATCGAGCACCAGTTCGATATGGAGATTGTGGTGCTCCAGCAGCAACCCGCCGGGGCGGTGGCCGACGAGCTGATCAGGATCTTTCAGCGCCGGGATACCCTCGCCATCCCAGTCGGCCCAGACCCCATCCGCCATCGGTATCGTCCGGTCGAGGAACTCCCGCCCCGCGCGGATCACCGCTGCGCCGCGAGCCACATCATAGCCGCCGGGCCGAGCCGGCGGCGCATCCAGCGCGTCGGTGCCGTACCAGGCGTCATACAGGCTGCCCCAGCGCGCGTTAGCCGCATTCAGGACAAAGCGGGCGTTAAGCACCGGCACGACCAGTTGCGGCCCGGCCATCGTTGCGATCTCGGCATCGACGGCGCTGGTGGTGATCGCGAATTCGGCGGGCTCCGGCACTAGATAGCCAATCTCCGTGAGGAAGGCGGCGTAGGCCCCGGCATCCCACGGCAGGCCGACGCGAGCGCCAAGCCAGGCATCGATCTGGGCTTGCAAAGTATCGCGCTTCGCCAACAGCGCACGATTGCGAGGCGCGAATTGCCCGGTCAATGCGGCCAGTCCCTCCCAGAATTGGGCGGCATCCCGTCCCAGCGGACCCAGCACTTCCCGTTCGACGAAACCGGCCACGGCCGCATCGATTTTCAGACCTGCACGTTCCAGCATCCCGACCTCGTCAATGGCATTAACCAACCCGGCCAGCAGTGCCTGCAAAACCACGAAAATATGGGAAGGAGAAGGACGGCCCTATGGCGCAAGCCATTCCGGTTGGCAACGCCGGACCAACCCACCGGCGATGGCCCACGGAGAAGGTGAAACGCGGCCTGTCTCGGATAGGGACATCGAATGGTTAACAATATTGATAATGGAGCAAGCCGGACGCGATATGGCCTCATCGGTTACAGCCCACTGCCCAGAGAACCGCATGCTCGCCCGGATTGCCCGCCTGTTCATGATCAAGACCCGGATCGAAGCGTTCATGGTCATCTACGCCCTCGCCACGGGCGCCGCCGACCGTGGCCGCATCTATCTCGATGTTTATCCTGGATGGGGCGGACGGATCCTGTTTCTGGCTTCGCTGGCGACGGTGGCGATGGCCGGCGCCAAGATTTTGGATTGCGTCAGGTATGACCGGCAAACGGTCGCCATGCTGCAGCCATAAAAGTGAGTGGTTCTGTTGCCCGGCCCACGCGCTTTGTCGCGGGAGTGGGTGGCTCCGGGCCAAGCCTCAGCAAATATAGGTGGGGTGGTTCTGTTGCCCGGCCCACCCCGGGCCGCTGGAGTCCCTTCTGTTGCCCGGTGGGCCCAACCGCGCTTAAGCTCTATAACTTCAGGGCGTTAGCCCCTAGAATTATGCGGCGAGAGCGAGTGCTTCATTGTCATTGGCACTTGTGAGTTGTGAGCCTTGAGCAGGTTACTCAGCCTGGGCAAAAACAGCGCTTTTCAACACACGTCGATCCTAGTTCGACCCCATCATTATCCCTGCGACAACAGGGCCTCGGCGCCCGGATCGTCCGGGTCGAGTGATAATGGTGGAGTCGCCGGGTACTGCCCCCGGGTCCGCTGCATCTATTGCACGCCGCAATTTATCACCATATTCGGTCGAAACCGACCCCCTCCATATAGCTGACTTCGGTTAAAAGAAAAGGGCGTACCGCGCAAAAGGATGCGCCTGGCGAACTCAGCGAGCCTTTAGCGAGTCGCGGATTTCGGTCAGCAGTTCGACTTCGGTCGGGCCGGTCACGACAATCGGCCTCGGCGGCATCAGTCGAGCGGCCTGGCGCACGATGAGGAATATGACGAAGGCCAGGATCAGGAAATTGATCACCGCATTCAGAAACGAGCCGTAGCCCAACAGCGCCACCCCGGCCTTTTTGAGCGCCCCGTAATCCTCCAGCGACCCTTTGTAGCTCGCCGGAACCGCGCCGAGCACGACGAATTTGTCTGAAAAATCGACCCCGCCGGTCAGCAGTCCAATCACCGGCATGATGATGTCATCCGTCAGCGACGAAACGATTTTGCCGAATGCCGCGCCGACGATCACCCCGACGGCCAGGTCAAGAACATTCCCGCGTGCAATGAATGCCTTGAAATCGCCGATTATCGCCATCGCAGAATTTTCCTCGATCCTTCATCCACAAGGAATGTTGGCACAGCATCTTCACAGGCGCAATTCGTTGTTGATTCAGGGCGCGCGCGGAACAACCTTCGCTGGATTTCGGGTATTATGCCTGGGCATGGCTTGCACCGGGCCGGGCCGTCGCTATCTTGCGTCGCGGAGGCAGGGCTGATCGGCTCTGCAAAGAGGGAAATCCGGATATGCCGTCGCTTGTTGCCCACCGGTCTCGTTCCAGCCGCGCCAGCCGACTTGTCCTCGTCGCCGTGGCGGCGGCCAGCCTGTCCGGCTGCGGCGTCAATTCGATCCCCACAAGCCAAGAAAACGCCAAGGCGCGATGGGCCGATGTGCAGGCCGCGTTCCAGGAACGTGCAAACCTGATCCCCAACCTGGCTGCTGTCGCCAAGGGCGCGGCAACTCAGGAAAAGGGCATCCTGGTCGGCGTGGTCGAAGCCCGCGCCAAGGCTACCAGCATCCAGTTGAACGCGGGCGATCTGACCGACCCGGCCAAGATGAAGGCATTCCAGGACGCGCAGAATCAGTTGTCGCAATCGATCGGCGGGTTCGGGCGCCTGCTCGCCAACAGTGAGGCCTATCCCGAGGTCAAGAGCATCGGCAATTACCAGATGCTGCAAAGCCAGCTCGAAGGGCAGGAAAACCGCGTCCGCATCGCCGTTCGCGACTATAACCAGGCGGTGCAGGAATATAACACCACGATCCGCACCTTCCCGGCGATGGTCGCAGCGCGCATCATCTATTCATCGCAGCCCATGGTGCCGTATCAGGCAGTAACGCCGGGGGCCCAGGCCGCGCCCAGCCTCGAAGGCAAGCTCTGAACCCGGTGATCCGCAGCCCGATCTCGTCCCGCACGATTGTAGCGGCACTGGCGTGCTTGTGGCTGGCGCTTGTCGCCGGTGCTGGCCACGCCCAAACCTTTCCGCCGTTGACCGGCCGGGTAGTCGATGCCGCACATGTCCTGCCGGCGGATGCGGCAGCGCGGCTGGATCAGCAACTGGCGGCGCTTGAAATCCAGTCGCAGCGCCAGCTGGTCGTGACTACCATTCCCGACCTCCAGGGCTATGACATAGAGGATTATGGCTATCGGCTCGGGCGGGCCTGGGGCCTGGGCGACAAGAAGCGCAATGACGGCATTATCCTGATCGTCGCACCGAAAGAGCACAAGGTCAGGATCGAGGTTGGCTATGGGCTTGAAGCTACTGTAACTGATGGACTTTCCGAGCTCATCATCCAGAGCGTCATCCTGCCCCGGTTCAAGGCGGGCGACATGTCCGGCGGGATCGAAGCCGGCACCGCCGCGCTGATCCAGCAACTGACCCTGCCGGCCGATCAGGCACAAAAGATCGCCGCGACCGCCAAACCTGCCGCTACCCAATCCGGCCAGATCGGCCCAGCGTTGTTGTGGCTCGGCTTTATCTTCCTGTTTTTCCTGTTTCCCTTGTTCCGGCGCATGCGCGGCGGGCAGAGCTATGGCAGCGGGAGCGGGCTGGGGCCGGTGCTGCTGTGGGGGGCGATGTCAGGCATGGGTGGGCGTGGCGGCGGCTTCGGGGGTGGCGATGGCGGCGGCGGTGGATTTTCAGGGGGTGGCGGCGGCAGCTTCGGCGGCGGTGGCGCGTCCGGTGGCTGGTAGCAACATGCCCGGCTCCAACCATTTTGCGCTAAGTTCCGTGGATCGCGCCCGGATCGCAGCGGCAGTCACCGCGGCAGAAGCGCATAGCGCCGGTGAAATCGTCACGATCCTGGCCGACCGGTCCGATGGCTACGAAGACATCGCACTGGTCTGGTCGGCGCTGGTCGCCTTGCTGGCGCTGGCGGTGCTGAGCATCGCTCCGCAATTCTATCTGGGGCTGATCGATCGCATCCTGGGCTGGTGGGATATGCAATGGCTCCCCGGAGAGTTGTTCACGCTGGCAGCTATCGTCGTCACCATCAAATTCGCCGCAGCCTGGCTGATCCTGCGCTGGCGTCGCTTGCGTTTGGCGCTGGTACCCGGCCCGATCAAGCACGCCCGCGTCCGCGCCCGCGCCGTCAGTTATTACCGGGTGGGCGCAGAGAAACGCACGAGCGGCGGCACCGGGGTGTTGATCTATCTCTCCCGTGCTGAGCGCCGTGCCGAAATCGTCACCGATCCCGAAGTGACCGCCGCCATTCCCATGCAGGAATGGGGCGCAGCAATGGCCGCGATGATCGGCCACATCGGCGACAACCGCGTGGCCGATGGCATGGTCGAGGCGATCGGGAAGGTGGGCGCAGTCCTCGCTCAACATTTTCCGCGTGACGCGCATGATGTGAATGAACTTCCCGACCGCGTGATCGAGGTTTAAATTGCCGCAGGAAACGCCGGAAGAGGAAGAAATCGTCTGGCAGGGGCGGTTTGTTACCGCAAAGCGACGGGGCCGCTGGGAATATGTCAGCCGCGCCCGCAACATCCACGCAGTGGTTATCCTGGCTATCGACGAGACCGATCATGTGTTGCTCGTCGAACAATATCGCACGCCGCTGGGCCGCAACTGTATCGAACTGCCCGCCGGGCTGATCGGCGATAGCGACGACAGCGCCGAAGAAGACCCACTCGCCGCCGGTGGCCGGGAATTGGAAGAGGAAACCGGCTATCGCGCCGGTCGGCTCGAATCGCTGGGCGAGTTCTGGTCGTCGCCCGGCATGGTTTCGGAAAGCTTCACTCTGCTGCGCGCGTATGATCTGGAACAGGTCAGCCAAGGCGGCGGGATCGAAGGCGAGAATATCACCGTCCATCGGGTACCGCTGGCGGGGATCGCCGCGTTTCTGGCTACCCGCCGGGCGCTGGGTGATGCGATCGACGTAAAGTTGCTGTTGCTGCTGGGGCCGGGGATTTTGGCGGCGACTTAGGCCGGGCTTCTCTGGCCCGAAGGCGACTCACAGTTCCGGCAGCGCTTGCTCTGCAAACCCCCAACCGATCAACGCCGCCATGCGCGCCCGCTCGGCCAGAACCCCGCTATCCGCAATCGACCAGCGCGCCGGGGTTTCGATACCGTCCAGTTCATCCCAACTGACCGGAGCCGCAACCGGCGCGCCGTCGCGTGCGCGCGCCGAATAGGGTACCACCGCGGTCGACCCACGCTGGTTGCGCAGCCAGTCGATGAAAATCTTGCCCTTGCGCTTGGCTTTCGACATGGTGGCGAGATAGCGATCGGGCGCGGCCAGGCTGAGCGCCTCGGCAAAGCGATGAGCGAAATCGGTGTGCGCGGCCCAGCTGTGCCCCGGCGTCAGCGGCACGATGACATGAACGCCCTTGCCGCCCGACAGCATGGCGAAACTGACCAGCCCGAGATCCGCCAGCCGGTCGCGCAGATCGATCGCCGCTGTCTTGACTTGGGGGAAACCCAGCCCTTCGTCCGGATCGAGATCGAAGATCAGCCGATCGGGCTTTTCGACATCGGCTACGCGCGACGCCCAGCCGTGAAATTCGAAGGTGCCCATCTGGACGCATTGCAGGATGCCGATCTGGTCTTCGACATAGAGGTAATCCTCATTGCCGCCGCCCTTCTCCGCGATCGGGACATGGCGGACATGGTCGCCCAGCGCGCCGCTGTCGTGTTTCTGGAAAAAGCACATCTTGCCGCGCCCCTGCGGGCAACGCACCAGGCTGACCGGACGCTGGCCGCCGTGGACCAGCAGCAATGGCGCGATTGCGGCGTAGTAATCGGCAAGATCGCCCTTGGTCTGGCCGCCGCCGGGGAAAATCACCCGCTCGCGATTGCTGATCTTCACCACTTCTTCGGGCGGCGGCACCGGGTGCGCGATTTCGGGGGTGACGTCGCCAGCCTGCTTGTCGGCACGCAGGCCCAGAAAGCTGCCATGACGCACCCGGTTTTCAGCGGTCAGCTCGGCAAAGGCGACCTCGGCGACAAGCTCCGGTTTGATCCAGGTAGCCCCGCGCGCGTCTTCACGCGGCACTTCCAGTGGCGCTTTTTTCACCACCATCGGCACCATGCGCGATGACAGCTCGGCCAGGGTCGCGTCGTTGAAACCGGTACCGACCTTGCCGCGATAGTTCAGCACGCCGTCGCTATATTGCCCCAGCAGCAGCGCCGCGAACGGACGTTGCTGCGCGTGCGAGCGCGACCAGCCGACGATGACGAATTCCTGGCGCCGGGTGCATTTGACCTTGAGCCAGTTGCGAGTGCGCGCCGACCGATACGGCGCGTCGATACGCTTGGCGATGATCCCTTCCTGACCCGCGCCGCACATCGCGGTGAACAGCTTTTCGCCCGCGCCGATGACATGATCGGCGACATGGACTGGCGACACCGCGCCCTTGAGCAGCGCCTCCAGCCGCTCCTTGCGCTCGATGTTGGGCAGTTCGCGCAGATCCTCGCCACCGACCATGAGCAGGTCGAAGGCATGGAAATCGAAATGTTGGCCTGCCTGCTGCTCGCCATGGCCGCGCTTCAGCACCGCCTGCAATGCCGAGAAGCTGGGATTGCCATCGGGTCCGGGCGCGGTGATCTCGGCGTCGATCAGGCACGGCGGCAGGTCGAGCGCGGCCAGCGCCTGTACCAGCGGTCCGAATTTATCAGTCCAGTCCAGGCCGTTGCGAGTGAACACCTGGACATTGCTGCCAGCCACCGCAACCATGGCGCGATAGCCATCGAACTTGATCTCGTGCATCCAGCTGTTGCCGCTGGGTACGGCATCGACCAGCGTCGCCAACTGCGGCGCCACGAATTTCGGAGGCGGGCCTTTTTTCGCCGCGCTCTTTTTGGTCATGGGCGACGGCTTTGCGGCAGCCTTGTTGTGCTTC
>CAZZYX010000026.1:0-35004 GCA_964658485.1 uncultured Acetobacteraceae bacterium
GAACGGCGCCGACGGGACGGTCTCGGTCATCGACGGCACCCGCTGCAGCGCCCGCGCCGGCATCGCAAAAACTGACCGATTCAATCCCTGACTTCGGCATTCCCTTTGCGGACGAAAAATTGTCGAGCATGCGCAAGATCATCGCGCGCCGGTTGACTGAATCGAAGCAGACGGTGCCGCATATCTACCTCACCGTGGATATCCGGCTCGACGCCCTGCTCAAATTGCGTGCCGAACTGAATGAGGCGCTGGCAAGCCGCAACATCAAGCTTTCGGTCAATGACCTGCTGATAAAGGCGCTGGGTGCCGCGCTGGTCGCGGTACCCAAGTGCAACGTGGCGTTTGGCGGTGATATCATGCGGCAATATTCGCGTGCCGATATTTCGGTGGCGGTCAGCATACCGGGCGGCTTGATCACGCCGATTATCACCGACGCGGGCACCAAGGGGCTGGCGCAAATCTCCACCGAAATGAGCGCGCTCGCAGCCAAGGCCAAGGAAGGCAAGCTGCAGCCAGCCGAATTTCAGGGTGGCACCGCCAGTCTATCGAATATGGGGATGATGGGCATCAAGCAGTTCGAGGCGGTGATCAATCCGCCCCAGGGCATGATCATGGCCATCGGCGCCGGTGAAAAGCGGCCCTGGGTGATGGCGGACGGGTCGCTGGGAGTGGCGACGGCAATGTCCGCCACCGGCAGCTTCGACCACCGCGCTATCGACGGTGCCGACGGCGCGCAATTGATGAGCGTCTTTCGCGAGCTGGTGGAGAAGCCGCTCGGCCTGCTGGTCTGAGCGGAACGACGTAAACAATTAATGGAGCTTTGCCGTGCCCGATAGTTACGATGTGATAGTTCTCGGTTCCGGTCCCGGTGGCTATGTCGCCGCGATCCGGGCGAGCCAGCTGGGATTGAAAGTGGCGATCGTCGAGCGTGAATTGCTCGGCGGTATTTGCCTTAATTGGGGCTGCATCCCGACCAAGGCGCTGTTGCGCTCGGCCGAAGTGCTGCACCAGATGCAGAATGCCAAAGCGTATGGCCTGTCGGCCGACAATGTGCAGGCCGATCTTGGCGCCGTCGTCGCGCGGTCGCGCGGTGTCGCCAAACAGTTGAACCAGGGCGTCACTCACCTGATGAAGAAGAACAAGGTGACGGTCCACATGGGGCAGGGCAAGCTGACTGCGCCCGGTAAGCTGTCGGTGACCGGCGCCGACGGCAAGGTCGAGGAAATCACCGGGCGGCATATCATCATCGCCACCGGCGCCCGCGCCCGCGAGTTGCCGAATGCCAAATCGGATGGCGAACGTATCTGGACATATCGCCATGCGATGACCCCGAAAGAACTTCCGACCAGGCTGCTGGTCATCGGATCGGGTGCAATCGGGATCGAGTTCGCCAGTTTTTACAACGATATGGGCGTCGAAGTTACCGTGGTCGAAATGCTCGACCGGATCGTCCCGGTGGAAGACGCCGATGTCTCGGCGTTTCTGGAAAAGGCATTGAAGAAACAAAAGATTACGATACTTACCTCGACCAATGTCTCGATCAACGAGGTTGGCGCCGACAGCGTCAAGGTCTCACTCAAGCGCAAGGACGGCGAGGACACCGCCGCCGAGTTCAGCCATGTCATCGTCGCCATCGGCATCGTTCCCAACCTGGAAAATATCGGCCTCGAAGAATTGAAGATCGCGCTGGACGAGCGCTCCTTCATCGGGATCGATGCTTATGGCCGTACCAACGTCCCCGGCGTCTGGGCGATCGGGGATTGCGTCGCGGGACCATGGTTGGCGCATAAGGCCAGCCATGAAGGTGTCACCGTCGTCGAGACGATCGCGCAGGAACTGGGCAATACCGCTGTTCACCCGCACCCGCTCGATCGCGGCAATATCCCCGGTTGCACCTATTGCCACCCACAGATCGCCAGCGTCGGCCTGACCGAGGCCAGGGCGAAGGAAGCGGGCTACGAGCTGAAAGTCGGCAATTTCCCCTTCATCGGCAACGGCAAGGCGATCGCGCTGGGTGAAGCCGAAGGTTTCGTCAAAACCGTGTTCGACGCCAAAACCGGCGAATTGCTGGGCGCGCATATGATCGGCGCCGAAGTGACCGAATTGATCCAGGGCTATGTCGTCGGCAAGACGCTGGAAACCACCGAAGCCGAACTGATCCAGAGCATCTTCCCGCACCCCACGCTGTCGGAGATGATGCACGAGTCGGTATTGGCGGCGTATGGCCGGGTTATCCATATGTAGCCCGGATATTCCGGGACCGATGGCGGAAGAGGTGGGATTCGAACCCACGGACAGGTTTCCCCGTCGCTGGTTTTCAAGACCAGTTCCTTAAACCACTCGGACACTCTTCCAACTCGGTCGCGACCCCCGGCTAGCGGCGCCGGGGCGGCAGCGCAAGCGGTGGTGCCGGGATTTTAACGATCGGGTCGCCTGCGTCATTTCCAATTCATGCGCGGTGTGCGAAGACACGGCATGAGCATCGTGCGCATCTCGAAGGTCTCACTCGGCCTGATCCTGATCGCCGGGATGGCGGTCGCACCGCAGCCGCTGGCGCTCGCCCAAAGCGAATATGCGGCCAATCCGGACGCCGGTTTCCAGGCTTATCTCCAGGTTCTGGCGGCCCGCGCGCGTAGAGAGGGCGTGCGCGAGGCGACGATCCGGAGCATGATCGCCGGGCTCACTCCCAATCCCACGGTCATCGCGCTCGACCGCGCTCAGCCTGAAATGAGCCCGAATACGCGGCCGCCGGATTTTGCCCCGTATCGCCGCGCGCATGTCGATAGTGCCCGCATTGCCGCCGGGCGGGAGATGTATGGCGAGGTGGCCGGTTACGCGCCGCGGATCGAGCGGACTTATGGTGTGCCGGCTTCGATCATCCTGTCGATCTGGGGCAACGAAACCAATTTCGGGCATTATACCGGCAATTTCGATCTCGTCCGGTCATTGGCGACGCTGGCTTACGACGGACGGCGGCGCGAATTGTTTGCCAACGAATTCATCGACCTGATGAAGATGGCCGATGCCGGAGTACCCCGTGCGCAGATGAAGGGCAGCTGGGCAGGGGCCTTTGGTAATCCGCAATTTCTGCCCAGCGTCTATCTGCGGCTGGCTCGGGACGGTGATGGCGATGGCTACCGCGATATCTGGAACAGCAAGGCGGATACCATGGCCTCGATCGCCAATTATTTTCGCGATGCCGGCTGGCGGCCCGGCGTGCCATGGGGGGTCAGTGCCACGGTGCCCGCAAGTCTCGACCGCGCCGGGCTGGTTGGCGGCTTGACCGCTCCCACCTGCAGCCGCGTCCATTCGCGCCGTTCCCGCTGGCTGACGGTGCGGGAATGGCGACAGCTGGGGGTCATGCCCCAGGGCAGCATCGGCGATAATGTGTTGGCCAGCCTGATCGAACCCGACGGACCGGGAAAAACCGCCTTCCTGTTGACCGGCAATTACCGGGTAATCCTGGAATATAATTGCTCGAATTATTATGCTCTCAGCGTCGGCATGCTGGCGGACGAGATTGTCCGATAACTGCCGGTAGACTGGAGCGGCGCTGGCGAAGCTGGGGGCGCGAGGCTATAGCGACGCGAATCCAGCGCGCCGGTTGCTCCTGCGCCTGTCAGCATATCAGGGAGCGAAGTTGAAGCACGGTCTGATGACTGCGGCCTTAGTGGTTACCGTCGCCGGCGCTGCGATGGCTGCGTCGATCGGCGGGCGATCGCCGTCGGCAGCGGCGGTTTCGGTACCTCTGCCACCGCCACTACCATTGGCGGCCGGTTCTTCGCCGGCGCCTGCCGGTGCCGATAGTCCAGCGCTACCGCCGCATGAGGCAGACGCCGCCCCGGTAGCTTTGCTGGTCGATCTGAGTTCCGGGCGAACGCTGTTCGCACGCGATGCCGATCTGCGATTTCTGCCGGCATCGGTGACCAAGGTGATGACCGCGTACACCGCGTTCGACCTGTTGTCGCAGGGCAAGCTCAAGGCCGGCCAGATGATGACCGTCAGCGACCCAGCGTGGCGGGAATGGCATGCCAAGGGTTCGCGGATGTTCCTCGCTCGTGGCAGCCAGGTCACCGTCGATGACCTGTTGATGGGGATCACCACGGTGTCCGCAAACGATGGCTGCATCGTGCTGGCCGAAGGCGCTGCCGGCAGCGTCCACGGTTGGGTCGCCCTGATGAATGGCGAAGCGCACAAGCTGGGCATGACCGGCAGCCACTTCGGAACGCCTAACGGCTGGATGGACAACGGCAACACGTATTACACTGCGCATGATCTCGCACGGCTGGCCACCGCCATGCTGACCCGCTTTCCATCATATTACCACCGATATATCGGCCATAAGTCTTTGCGCTGGAACAATATCACGCAGTTCAACCATGATCCGACGCTGGGCATCGTCCCTGGTTCCGACGGCATCAAGACCGGGTGGACCGGCGAAGCGCGTTATACATTCCTGGGTTCGGCGGAGCGCGGCGGGCGGCGGCTGGTGATCGTGCTGGCCGCCGTGCCCACCGCGCCGGAACGGGCGAGGGCGGCGCGAGCGCTGCTGGAATGGGGCTTCAATGCGTTTGATTCATACCCGCTGTTTGGCGTCGGCGCGCGTGTCGGCACCGCCGATGTGCAGCAGGGCAGCGATGGCACCGTCGGGCTGATGGCCCCGCGTGCCTATTTCGCCACCCTGCCCAAGGGATCGCCGGCGCCGATCAGCCTGCGCATAAAATATCGAGGCCCGCTGGTGGCGCCGATCGCCAAGGGCGCGCAGATCGCCGAACTGGAAATCCGCACGGGCAGCGAGCCTGCTTCGTATGTCCCGCTGGTGGCAGCGAACGACGTACCGCGCGGCACGGCTTTCGACCGGATGCGTGCCGGGCTGTCCGGGTTGTGGCGGTGAGCCGAGCACGAGGTAAATTTATCGCGCTGGAGGGCGGTGAGGGGGCCGGCAAGTCCACGCAGGCGCGGTTGCTGGCGGACGCGCTGCGCGACCGCGGCGTCGAGGTGGTTCAGACACGCGAGCCCGGCGGCACGGCGGGGGCCGAAGCGATCCGCAGCCTGTTGCTGGGGCTGGATGGGGATGGCTGGCCGATGCGCGCCGAGGCGTTGCTGTTTGCCGCCGCCCGCGCCGATCACGTCGCGCGGCTGATCCGCCCGGCGCTGGCGATGGGGAAATGGGTGATCTGCGATCGTTATCTCGATTCCAGTCGTGCCTATCAGGGCGGCGCCGGCGGGTTGACCGATCGCGACATCCTGACCCTGCACGCCATTGGCAGCGAAAGCCTGCTGCCCGATCTGACGCTGCTGATCGAGGTTGCGCCTGAAACAGCAGCGACGCGATTGGCGCGGCGCGATGGCGATTTCACCGACCGGATCGGTGGCCGGGATGCCGGCTATCACGCCCGCGTCGCGGCCGCCTTTGCCGAATTTGCCGAGCAGGAACCGGCGCGGTTCGCCCGGATCGACAGCAACGGCAGCCGTGAAGCGACGCATGCCCGGATCATGGCGGCCATCGCACCCCTGCTGGCGCGGGCCGAGTGAGCATACCGGCTGCGGAACTGTCCGGGCACGGGCCAGCCTGGCAGGAATGGCGGGCGGCGCTGGCTTCGCCAAGACTGCACCACGGCTGGATTTTGACCGGACCGCAAGGTATCGGCAAGGGGCAATTCGCCCGTGCCGCCGCTGCGGAATTGGTGGCCGAAGTGGGTAGGGCGCAGCCGGGCTGGGATCGCCATCCCGATATTCACCTGCTCGATCATCTGCCGGCGAGCGATGCCGAGGACGAAAAGCGCGCGGAGGGCAAAGCTTTCCAGACCCGCCGCAATATCACGATCGACCAGATTCGCCGCATGCAGCAGCGGTTGAATACCCGGCCAACGCTGGGCCAGCGCCGCGCCATCATCATCGATCCCGCCGACGATCTGGAAAAGGGCGCGGTCAATGCGCTGCTGAAAAGCCTGGAAGAGCCACCGATCGGCACGTTTTTCCTGCTCGTGGCGCATCGCCCGGGGCGACTGCCGCCGACGATCCGGTCACGCTGCCGGGTTCTGCGCTTTGCCCCGCTGGCCGACGGCGAAATCGCAACGATACTGACGCGCGAGGCTGCCGAAGCGGACCATGCCACCCGCGCAGCGGCGATCGCCGTCGCGCTGGGTTCGCCGGGCACGGCGCTGAGCTTCGTCAACGAAGCGCTGGGGCCGGTATACACGACGATGTGCGCGATCATGGCTGACGGCGATAGCGACCTGGCCTTGCGCGGCAGCCTGGGTGAAGCACTGGGTAGCCGGCCGGGGCGATTGCGCCTTGCGGCGGTGCTCGATCTGGCGCGGGCGGTGGTTGCACGCGGATTGGCGCAGGCCGGGGCGGATCAACAGGGCCGCGTGATCGAAGCGCATGCCGCGCTGGTCCGGCTATCCGGCCAGGCGCCAACGTATAATTTCGACCCGGGGTTGCTCGCGATGGAAATTGGCGGGTTGCTGGCCTCGGCTGCGGTGCCTAGAGAGACGCCTTGATATCCGATCAGAAAGCCCCCGCGCCGCATGGCCGAGCCTTATTACATTACCACGGCCATCGCTTATCCTAACGGCAAGCCCCATATCGGCCACGCCTACGAGGCGATCGCCGCCGATGTGATCGCCCGGTTCCAGCGCCAGCAGGGGCGCGATGTCCGGTTTCAGACCGGTACTGACGAGCATGGCCTGAAGATGGCGCAGAAAGCGCGCGAACTGGGCGTTACACCCAGCCAGCTTTCGGATGAAATGAGCCGGCATTTCATTGCGATGTGCGACGTTCTGCAGATCAGTTACGATGTCTTCCAGCGTACTACCACGCCGGGCCACCATGCCGCCAGCCAGGAATTATGGCGGCGCATGGCAGCCAGCGGCGATCTCTATCTGGATCGCTATGAAGGCTGGTATTCGGTCCGCGACGAGGCCTATTACGAGGCCGGCGAGTTGAGCGATGGAGACGGGGGCATAAAATTGTCACCGCAAGGGACGCCGGTCGAATGGACGGTGGAGGAAAGCTGGTTCTTCCGCCTGTCGCGCTATCAGGAGCCGTTGCTGGCGCTGTTTCGCGAGCAGCCTGGGTTCCTGCAGCCGGATAGCCGTCGCAACGAAGTCATTCGCTTTCTCGAAGGCGGGTTGCGGGATCTTTCGGTCTCGCGCACCAGCTTCGATTGGGGCGTAAAGGTTCCGGACAGTGAAAACCATGTCATGTATGTCTGGGTCGATGCCCTGACCAACTATCTGACCGGATTAGGTTTTCCCCAGCCCACGGCGGAGTTGGCGAAGTGGTGGCCCGCCGATCTCCATCTGATCGGCAAGGATATCGTGCGGTTTCACGCTGTCTATTGGCCGGCCTTTCTGATGAGCGCCGGACTGGCACTGCCCAAATGCGTATTCGGGCATGGTTTCTTGCTCCATCGCGGGGAAAAAATGTCCAAATCGCTGGGCAATGTCATCGATCCGCTCGAGCTCGTGGCGCGGTTCGGGGTGGATAGCCTGCGTTATTTTTTGATGCGCGACGTGAGTTTCGGGCAGGATGGCAGCTATTCCGCCGAAGCGATCGTGACGCGCTGCAATGCCGAGCTGGCAAACAGCTTCGGAAATCTCGCCCAACGGGTTTTATCGCAGATTTTCAAAAACCTGGATGGCAGGCTTCCGGTAGAGGGAGTGGTAATCGATGCCGATCTTGCGCTTGCGGACACGCTCCAGCGGGCGATGGCTGGTGCGATCGCCAAGGAGATGGCGGGCTTGAACTTCTCGGTCGCGATCGAGATCTGGATGGGCCATGTTTTCGCCTGTAATCAGTATGTCGATAGCGAAGCACCCTGGACACTCCGGAAGCAAGGCGAACTGGCCCGGATGGAGACGGTGCTGGCGGTGCTGTTCCGCTGCATTCGCGATCTGGCAATTACGGTCCGTCCGGTCATCCCCGGTTCGGCGGACCGGTTGCTCGACCAGATGGGCATTGCCCATGACGAGCGCGATCATACCGCGCTGGTCGATCCCGACTGGTACCAGCGGCTCTGCGCCACGGGTTTTCGACTGAGCCAGCCCGTGGGGGTGTTTCCACGACTGGAACTGCCCGTGATGGCCGAGCATTGAGTTTCAGGCCATGCTGATAGATTCCCATTGCCATCTGAATTATAAGGGTCTGGTCGAGGATCAGGGCGCCGTCCTGGAACGGGCGAGGGCGGCTGGAATTGCCGGTTTCCTAAACATCTCAACCCGCTTGGCCGAATGGCAGGATGTCATTGCCACCGCCGAGCGTGAACCGGATGTGTGGGCCAGCGTCGGCATCCATCCCCACGAGGCGGATAGCCATGCCGATCTGGGCGCGAATGTGCTGCTTGCCGCTACCGAGCATTCTCGCGTTATCGCCATCGGCGAGACCGGGCTGGATTATTTCTACGATCATTCCGACCGCGGCACGCAGCAGGCGCTGTTCCGCACCCATATCGGCATCGCCCGGCAAACCGGATTGCCGTTGATTATTCACACTCGCGATGCCGAAGCCGATACCGCCGCGATCATCAGCGAGGAAATGGCGCGCGGTGTTTTTCCGGCGCTGATCCATTGCTTCACCGCATCGGCCGACTTCGCCCGGCAGATGCTGGACCTGGGCCTGACGATATCCCTGTCGGGTATCGTGACGTTCAAGAATGCCAAGGACTTGCAGGCGATAGCTGCCAAACTGCCCGAAGACAGGCTGCTGGTCGAAACTGATGCGCCGTTCCTGGCACCCATCCCGCATCGCGGCCGGGTTTGCGAGCCGGCCTACACTGCCGACACGGCGCGCTATGTTGCATCGTTGCGCGGCGTCGATCCCGAAACGCTGGCGGAGACCACCACTCGCAACTTCTTCCGGCTGTTTACCAAAGCCGCCGCATCGAGCGCGGGCCGGTCATGAAACTGATCATGCTGGGCAGCGGCACCTCGACCGGGGTGCCGCGGATCGGCGGCGTCGATGGGGCCGATTGGGGTGCCTGCGATCCGGCCGAGCCGCGCAACCGCCGCAGCCGCACCTCGATCATCGTCGAAAGCGATGCTGGACAACGGCTCCTGGTCGATACCTCCACCGATTTGCGAGCGCAATTGCTGGCTACCGGCATCCATCGCATCGATGCCGTATTCTGGACGCACGATCATGCCGATCATTGCCATGGCATCGACGATCTGCGCCCGATGCGGTACGGGAGGACCGGCGCGCTACCGGGCTATGCCGCCGATGAAACCCTGCGACGGCTGCGGCAGCGGTTCGGCTATGTGTTTGCCGGGCAGCATGGTTATCACACGATCGTCGCGCTGGAGTCGCTGGAACGGCTGCGCATGTGCCAGGGCTTTGGCGTCGGGTCTTGCCAGATGCCGCATGGCCACGTGCATAGCACCGGATTCAGGTTCGAAAATGACGGCAAAACGATATCATACGCGGTGGATTTCCACGCTGTTACCAGCGAAATGGTCGAGCTGTTCGCCGGGTCCGATATTCTGGTGGTGGACTGTCTCAGGCATGAACCCCATCCGACCCATGCGCATCTGGCGATGTCACTTGAACTCGCGGAAACCGTGCAAGCCAAACGAGTGGTGCTAACTCATCTCGACAAGAGCATGGATTACGCCGCGGTGTCGGCCGCGTTGCCCGGTCATGTCATGGTTGGATACGATGGGCTGGAACTTATCGCGTGACTAATCCCAACCAGTAATTTAACATAATATATATTATCAACCTTTCGGCAGGACGAACATGCCGGCGGCGGCCACGCTCATTATCGCCGCCGTGACCCAGCCCAGCGTCCGGATCGTGCGTCCGGTCGTAAATACCCCCATCACCGATTTTTTCGATGCCAGCATGACGACCACCACGACCAATGGCACTGCGACCACGCCATTGATAACCGCGCTCCAGAACAGTGCTTTCATCGGACTCAGCGACGAATATTGCAGGACCAGGCCGAGCAGGACGCTAACCGCGATAACCCCGTAAAACCCTCGAGCCTTGCCCAGTTCACTTTCCAGTCCTTCGTTCCAGTCCATCATTTCGGCCGCTGCATAGGCACCCGAACCCGCCAATACCGGAACCCCGATAAAGCCGACCCCCAGCATACCCGTCGCGAACAGCACGAAGGCAAACGACCCGGCCAGCGGGCGCAGCGCCCTGGCCGCCTCGGCTGCGGAATTGATATCGGTGATGCCTGCGACATGCAGCGTGACCGCCGTCGCCAGAATGATGAAAAACGCCGAAATGTCGGAATAGAACATACCCGTCCAGGTATCCCATTTGATCCGCTTGATTTCTGCCTTGCCAACGGCAGTGGGCGATGTGAGCAAGCTTTGGCTATTGCCCCGCTTCATGTCCTCGACCTCTTCCGATGCCTGCCAGAAGAACAGGTACGGACTGATGGTCGTACCCAGGACCCCCACGACAACGGCTGCCGAGGCAGGGTTCAACGCAAACCGTGGCCATATCGTTCGCAACGCGACCTCTCCCCACGGCACATGCACCGTGAACAGCACCAGCGCATACGCCAGCAACGACAGCGTCAGCCATTTCAGGAAGAACACGTAACGGTGGTAGGGAACGAAGATCTGCAGCCCCAGCGAGATCGCTACGAAAGTTAGGGTCATCAGGTGCCGATCGATGCCGCTGACCAGTTCTCCCACCTCACCCATCGCCGCCACATCCGCAGCGATATTCAGGGTGTTGGCGATCAGCAGCAACAGAACCACGATCCGCAACACGATGGGAGGAAACGCCAGCTTGATATTGGCCGCCAGCCCCTGCCCGGTCACCCTGCCGATTTCCGCGCACATCTGCTGGACCGCCGACATCAGCGGATAGCACAACGGCATGGTCCACAGCATGTTCAGGCCAAATTGGGCGCCGGCCTGCGAATAGGTGGCGATGCCGCTGGGATCGTCGTCGGCGACGCCGGTGATCAGGCCGGGGCCGATATGGAACAGGGGATGAGCCTTGCAACGTGCCCAAAACGTGCGGGACGCAAAATCTTGCTGATCTGGCACGCGGATCCTTCGGTTGCTTCAAGATATGGCCCTAACATTGGGCTCAATTCTTGATCGATGATCGATCTATCCCTGAAACGCCCCTGCCGCAACGACCCTTGCGCCCGATCATGCCGAGCGTATAAAACGCCGGTTGGCTTGAAATCCTTAAACCCGCGCGTTATATCTTAAAACAAAGGCGCGTTTGCGGACCAGCGCCGAAATGCTGCCGTTTTATTATCATTGCGCCATGCTTGATGGACATCTAGGCGCTGCCCGTGCCGTTCACCGAATCAATTGCCGATATTCTCGGCGGCGCCAAGGGGCAAATATGAGAGATTCGGGTCCAGCCGCCGATGTTGCGCCTATGGATTTCGACGCCGAAACCGCACCGCATATCGGTGGAACATTGCCGGGGCTGATGCTGGGCGCAACCGGCGTGGTGTTTGGCGACATCGGCACCAGCCCGCTGTATGCCCTGCAGGCGATCATGACCGGCGAGCATCCGCTGTCGATCAACATCCTGAACATCTACGGCGTCATCAGCCTGATTTTCTGGACGATGATCGTGGTGGTGACGATCAAATACGTGTTCGTGGTCATGCGGTCCGACAACCATGGCGAAGGCGGCAGCCTGGCCTTGCTGGCGTTGATAAATCGCAAGCTTGGTTTTTCGAAGCGCATGCGCTGGCTGACCGTTTGCGGGCTGTTGGCGACGGCGCTGTTCTATGCCGATTCGATGCTGACTCCCGCCATCTCGGTGATCTCCGCGGTCGAGGGTCTCGATGTCGTCAGCCATGGTTTTCATCCGTATGTCGTGCCCATCGCGCTGGTTATCCTGATCGGTCTGTTCCTGATCCAGGCGCATGGTACCGATCGCGTCGGCAAGGTGTTCGGCCCGATCATGGTGATCTATTTCCTGGTGATCGCATTCCTGGGCGTGACCAATATCGCGGCTCACCCGCAGGTGTTGTGGGAACCGCTGAATCCCTGGTATATTTTCCTGTTTTTCCAGGCTCACCCGATGGTTTCGTTCCTGTCGCTCAGCGCGGTGGTCTATGCCATCACCGGGGTCGAGGCGCTATACGCCGACATGGGCCATTTCGGGCGGCGACCGATCGCTTATGCCTGGCTGCTGATCGCCTTGCCGTGCCTGATTTTGAATTACATGGGCCAGGCGGCGCTGTTGATTACCCGGCCCGAGGCGGCAAACAATCCGTTCTTCCACATGGCCCCGCCGCAATTTACCTTGCCGCTGGTGATCCTGGCGACGATGGCCACGGTAATCGCCAGCCAGGCGGTTATTTCCGGCGCGTTCTCGGTTACCCAGCAAGCCATGCAACTCGGCTATATTCCGCGTTTCAAGATCAAGCACACCAGTTCGCAGGCGGCCGGACAGATCTACATTCCCGGGGTCAACTGGTTCCTCGCGATCATGGTCGCCGGGCTGGTGATCGTGTTCCGGAGTTCGGCGGCGATGCTCCCGGCTTACGGCCTGGCCGTGGTCGGGACGATGCTGATCACCACGCTGATGCAGTATGAAGTGATTTTCCGGATCTGGAAAACACCGATCTGGATTGCCGGCTTTGGCCTGGTGTTCTTCGTGACGATCGATTCGGCTTACCTGGCCGCCGGGACCGCGAAATTCCTGGAAGGCGCCTGGTTGCCGGTAGTCGTCGGGTTGATGATCTTCACCCTGTTGACGACCTGGGCCGAGGGGCGCCGGCTGCTGAAGCTCAAGCTGGAAAGCTCCGCGCTGCCGGTCGAGGTGTTCATCAAATCGGTGGCGGGTTCGGCGATGAGGGCGCCCGGCACGGCGGTGTTCCTGACCGCCGCTACCGAAGGCGTGCCGTCAGCCCTGTTGCATAATCTGAAACATAATCATGTGCTGCATGAACACACCGTTCTGTTGAACGTGAAGACCGTCGGCATGCCCTATGTCTCGGATGCCGATCGTTATTCCGTCACCGATCTGGGCCAGGGCTTTTGCCGGTTGCGGTTGCGTTACGGCTTCATGCAGCAGACCGATATTCCGGAAACGCTCAAGCAGGTGCAAGGCTGCGGCACCGATTTCAATCCGATGAAGACCAGCTTCTTCATGTCCCGCGAGACCTTGCTGCCGTCGCGCCATCCCGGCATGGCGATCTGGCGCGAGCATCTGTTCGCCTGGATGATGCGGATGTCGGATTCGGCGATGTCGTTTTTCCATCTGCCGACCAATCGCGTCGTGGAAATGGGCAGCCAGGTCGAGATCTGATGCGCTGAATTGGTGCGGGTCTGGACGTAGGCCCCGGCAACGCATAGAGCGCGCTCGATATGCGGGTTCCCTTCGTAAAGATGCATGGCCTGGGCAATGATTTCGTCGTGCTCGATGGGCGCGGGGAGAGCTTGCCGCACGTCGATGCGGCGCTGGCCATGGCGCTGGCCGATCGCCACACCGGCATCGGCTGCGACCAGCTGATTTTGCTCGAGCGCTCCACCCGCGCCGATCTGCGCATGCGTATCTTCAATGCCGACGGCTCCGAGGTCGAGGCTTGCGGCAATGCCACGCGCGCGGTCGGGCTGTTGCATGGCGGCGCGGCGCGGATCGAAACCAACGGCGGCATCGTCACCGCCACCCCCTCGCCCGGCGGAATTGCGGTTGAAATGGGTGTGCCCCGCTTCGACTGGAATGCCATTCCGCTGGCGTTTGCCATGGATACGTTGGCCATGCCGGTGGGTTGGGGCGATCTCGACAATCCGACCGCGGTGAATGTGGGCAATCCGCATGTCGTGTTCTTCGTGCCCGATTGCGATGCCGTGGCGCTGGCCGACATTGGCCCGATCATCGAGCACGACGCGCTGTTTCCAGAGCGGATCAACGTCAACGTCGCGACAGTCACCGCGCGCGACGCTATCCGCCTGCGCGTGTGGGAACGCGGCGCGGGTTTGACCCGAGCGTGCGGCACCGGCGCCTGTGCCACGGCGGTTGGGGCGATGCGGCGCGGATTGGTCGATCGACGGGTGGTGGTCGCCCTGCCCGGTGGTCGACTGGCGATCGAATGGCGCGAAGATGGCCAGGTCGTCATGACCGGCCCGGCCATGGAAAGCTTTCGCGGCAGCTTCGACCCTGCGGAATTTGGCCTGATCGCGTGAGCGTCGAGGTGATCTCGCTCGGTTGTCGCCTGAACCTGGCGGAAAGCGAAAGCCTGCGCGGCCTGCTGGCGGGCGAAGACGATCTTGTCGTCATCAACAGTTGCGCGGTTACGACCGAGGCTTTGCGCCAGACCCGCCAGGCCATTCGGCGCGCCCGTCGCGCTCGTCCCGGCGCCCGGCTGCTGGTCACCGGATGCGCCGCCGAGATCGATCGCCCGGCGATCGCGGCCATGCCCGAAGTCGATGGCCTGATCGCCAACGCTGCCAAGCTGGACCCGCGCGCATGGAATGTTGCCCCGTTTACCGGGCGCGTCGCCAGCAGGCATACCCGCGCTTTCATCGCGGCGCAGACCGGTTGCGATCACGCCTGCAGCTTTTGCGTGATCCCGCAAGGGCGCGGTCCAAGCCGATCGCGCTCGATAGCCGAGGTGGTCGCCGACATTTCGCGGCAGCTCGATGATGGCGTCCGTGAAGTCATCCTGACTGGCGTCGATCTCACCGCATGGGGGTTGGACCTGGCCGTTACGCCACGGCTCGGCGCCCTGGTCACGGCGATCCTGCGCGCTTGCCCGGCCCTGCCCCGGCTCCGCTTGTCCTCGCTCGACGGGGTGGAGATCGACGATGAATTGCTCGAATTGCTGGCCGGCGAACCCCGCGTCATGCCGCATCTCCACTTGTCGCTGCAACATGGCGACGACATCATCCTGAAACGCATGAAGCGCCGCCATCTGCGCCGTGATGCCCTCGCCCTGGTTTCGGACTTGCGCGCCAGGCGCGGGGATCTTGCGATCGGCGCCGACCTGATCGCCGGCTTTCCGACCGAGGACGAAACCGCGCATCGTGCCAATCTGACGATCATCGCCGAATTGGGCATCGTCCACGGTCATGTCTTTCCCTATTCCGCCCGCGCCCAGACTTCCGCCGCGCGCATGCCACAGAACCCTTTACCAGTCATTCGCGCCCGCGCTGCCGAATTGCGCGCCGCCGTCGCCAGCGAACACGCAAGCTGGCAACATGGCCTGATCGGCACGCCACAGGCAGTGCTGGCCGAGCGCGATGGCACCGGCCATGCCGCCAATTTTGCCCGCGTGGCACTGCCCCCTGGCGCAACCCCAGGCGCCCTGATGGTGATTATCCCGACCCGAGTGCACGAAGGCCTGCTGGCATGAGCGGCGAAAGCTGGAGCGCGCGGGTGTTCGGAGGCTTGGCCAAGACCTCCGAACGGCTGACGGAAAACCTCGCTGGAATCGTCGGTACAACCCGGCTCGATCTCGCCCAACTCGATGAACTCGAAGACGCGCTGATCCTGTCCGACCTTGGGCCGCGTGCCGCCGCGCGCATCCGCGCCAGGCTGGCCGAGACCCGGTTCGAGCGCGGCGCCGACGAACTCGCCATCCGCAAGGCGGTTGCCGAAGAAATCGCCGCGATCCTGCGCCCGGTGGCCAAACCGCTGGATATCACCGCCTTTCCCCGTCCGCATGTCGTGCTGGTGATCGGGGTCAACGGCTCGGGCAAGACCACGACCATCGCCAAGCTGGCGCATCTGTTCCAGGAACAGGACTACACCGTGATGCTGGCCGCCGGCGACACCTTTCGCGCCGCCGCGATCGGTCAGCTCGCAGTCTGGGCCGAGCGGATCGGGGTGCCGCTGGTACGTGGCGCCGAAGGTGGCGATCCGGCCAGCGTCGTGTTCGATGCGGTCAAGGCAGCCACCGACCGAGGCACCGACGCGCTCATCGTGGATACAGCCGGGCGGTTGCATAACAAACGCGAACTGATGGACGAGCTGGCCAAAATCCGGCGCGTGCTCGGTCGTCTCAACCCTGCCTCGCCGCACGATGTCGTGTTGGTGCTGGATGCCACGAATGGACAGAATGCCTTGGCGCAAATCGAGATTTTCCGCGAAGTAGCCGGGGTTACCGGCCTGGTCATGACCAAGCTCGACGGCACCGCGCGTGGCGGCGTGCTGGTGGCGGCGGCCGAGCAATACGGCCTGCCGACCCATGCTATCGGCGTCGGTGAAAAGATCGACGATCTGCGTCCGTTCGACCCCGACCTGGTGGCACGGGTGATTGCCGGAGTGGCGCGATGAGCGCGCCGAAAAAACATTCGACATGGCTGAACGTAGTGGTCGACTATGGTCCGGTCGTCGCGTTCTTCGTGGTTTACCGCTGGGCGTCGCCTGCCCATCATGAACAATCGATCGCTGAAGTTGCAGCCGTAATCAAGGGCACCGTAGCGTTCATGATCGGCGCGGTGGTGGCGGTGGCGATCAGCTTGTTCAAGTTTCGCCGGGTCTCGCCGATGCTGTGGCTGTCGACCGCGCTGATCCTGTTCTTCGGCGGCCTGACGGTATTGCTCCATGATGGGGTGTGGATCCAGCTGAAGCCGACGGTGATCTATCTCATTTTCGGGGTGGCGCTGCTAGGTGGTTGGCTGCGCGGCAGGGCGCTGCTCAAGGTACTGCTGGAAACGGCCTTCGAAGGGCTGGACGATGCCGGCTGGATGATCCTGTCGCGAAACTGGGGCCTGTATTTCCTGTGCCTGGCGGTGCTCAACGAGATTTTACGGCACTTCTTCAATTTCGAGAATCATAATTTCGGGCTGTGGCTGCAGGCCAAGCTCTACCTGTTCCTGCCGGCTTCGTTTCTGTTTACCTTTGCCCACATCCCGATGCTGTTGCGGCACGGACTGGGCGCAGAAGCCGACGATATCACGCCGCCCCCGACCGCTTGAACCGTTGCCAGAAACACAGTGACAAACCATAACGCGTCCGCGATATAATGAAGATCGTCCAGGGCAAGGACGCACGGGAGGGGAGCTTATGACTAAATTTTTTGGAAACCTGCATCTTGTATTGGCGGTGGGCTTCGCGCTTGCTCTGCTGGTCATGTTCAAATTCGCCGGCGATCCGACCGCAGGTGCGCCGATCAGTTCCGGATTGGTGTTGTTGTGGTTGCATGTATTCTTCGGCATCGTCTGGATCGGACTGCTGTATTATCTCAACTTCGTCCAGGTACCGACGATGCCCAGGATACCCGCCGAATTAAAAGCCGGCATCACCGGCTATATCGCCCCGCGGGTGTTCTTTTTCTTTCGCTGGGGAGCGCTGCTCACCGTCCTGACCGGTCTTGCCATGGCCATCATCGGCGGATTTGCACATCGGGCTTTTACCTTTACCGGCACCGGCAAGGAAAAGCTGATCGGGCTGGGCATGTGGCTGGCGCTGATCATGGCCTTCAACGTATGGTTCATCATCTGGCCGGCGCAGAAGAAGATCCTGGGCATCGTCGAGGCCACGGCTGAGGAAAAGGCGGCGGCAGCACCACGCGCGCTGTTCGCCAGCCGGACAAATTTGCTGTTGTCGCTTCCCATGCTGTATTGCATGGTCAGCGCCAATATTCCGCTTTCTTGATCTTCACAAATAAACGGGCGCGGCTTTCCGATGAAAGCCGCGCCCGTTTGCGCATTCAACCCTGGTCGGCGCGTGCCACGCCCTTGCCATCCAGGTTCTGCGCCACGAATTCCCAGTTGATCGCCTTGTCGAGCAAGGTCTGGACATGCCGGGGCCGCTCATTACGATAATCGACGTAATAGGCGTGCTCCCAGACGTCGATGGTCAGTAGCGGAACCATCCCGTCATGCGCGGCCGGGGTGTCGGCATCATGCAGCGAGGTGACCTTCAGCGTATCGCCTTCCAGCACCAGCCATGCCCAGCCACTGCCGAAATGGGCAACAGCCTCGTCCTTGAGCTTGGTCACCAGCGCGTCCTGCGATCCAAAAGCGCCGTCGATCAGTTCTGCCAGCTTGCCGGTCGGCGCGCGCGATTCGGGGGAAAGGCACTCCCAGTAAAAGCTGTGGTTCCATATCTGTGCGGCGTTATTGAATAGCGGCTTGTTCGCGCTGGCCTTCGCCTTGCCGATAACCTCGACCAGGCTGGCCCCGGCAAGATCGGTGCCTTCGACCAGGCTGTTGGTTTTATCGACGTAGGCCTTGTGATGCTTGCCGTGGTGATAGCTGAAGGTTTCTTCGGAGATAGTCTCTCCGAAAGCATCGGTCGCGTAGGGGAGATTGGGAAGAAAAAAAGGCATCGTCATTCCTTTCGGGGGTTAAGATCAGGCTGCGAATAAGGTCGGGCATCCCACGGCGCGCGCTTTACGGGTAACGCACCAGACAGGAAAAGATGCCGCAGCGCACGACAATTTCGCCGCGTTTTCATGGCTCCATGCCGGCTGCGCGGGCTTGCGCGATGAATATATCAAGTTCACGCAATTTTAGCGACAGGTCGGAGCGCCACGGAGCATTCGCCGGGCTGCGGGCAAGCAAATTTGCCCATTGCGCCCGACCCGCCGCCAGTTTTCCCGAGCGAGCCAAGGCCAGTCCCAGAAAAAACGGCGGCCCCGGCGCGGCAGGATCGGCGGCGGCGGCGCGGCGAAACGCCAGCAGCGCGGCGGGTGACAGCGAACCCTGGCCGTGGCTGACCAACGCATTACCCAGGGCCAGCCAAGCCTGGGCATTTGCGGGGTTCTTGTCGACGGCCCCGCGCAGGATATTGGCCGCATCGGCAAATTGGCCATGCCGGGACAGCGCGTCCCCGACCATCAGCCACTGATCACCCTGGTCGTCCCTACCCGAAAGCTTTTGCCGGATTGCCACCAGCTCTTCGGGATTGGCCGCCGGTTTCTCGTCGGCGCGGCGCGGCGCGCCGGGATAGCTCGGCTGGCCCTGCGCGGCATAACCCGCCAAGCCCAGCAGCAGCGCCGCCAGGGTTACTTCCCAGCCGGCCCGAGGGAGGCGGAAGACCAGGATCAGTGCGGCAAAACACACCGCGGCCAGGGCAATGACGAGCAGCCAGGTCATGCCCGACCGGCCCGCATAAACCGCTTGCGCAGCAACAGCGCCGCCAACGCCAGCAAAAACACCGGCGCGGCGAACAATGGCCAGGTCAGCGCGGTGACGCGCGGCGCGTAGGTCACATAATCGCCATAACGCTGGACCAGCCACGCCCGAATCGCCTCCGGGTCTTCGCCGCGCGCAATCCGCTGGCGCACCTGGTTACGCATGTCGCCGGCGATTGGGGCGTCCGAATCGGCGATCGACTGGCTCTGGCAGACCAGGCAGCGCAGCGTCTCCATCAGCGTCTCCGCCTTGGCCTCCAGCGCCGGATTGTCGAGCTGGCGGTAGGCATAAGGTGCGGGCGGCATGGTGTCGTCGGCAAATCCCTGACCCGCCTGAATGAGCAGGGCAAAAGCCGCCAAGCTTGCGGCGATGCTGGCCCATGTCCACGCGACATCGGTGTCGTACACGCCCACCCGATCTCCCCCTTTCGGGGGAGGAGTATAAGATTGCGGATCGATGCGGCCTCGCTTCATGATGCGCCGCGCAATTTGTCGAGGATCATCGGCACTTCTTCGGGGCGGATGTCGCCGATATGCTGATACCGGATCACCCCCCGGCCATCGATGACGAAGGTTTCGGGCACCCCCGACGAGCCGATAGCCAATTGCACCGCGCTGACATCGTCGGCGCCGATGCGGCGGTAGGGATTGCCATTGCGTGCGAGGAATGCCGTCAATTCGGTGCGGTGATCGCGAATGGCGATGCCATCGACTTCGGCACCCTGCGCAGCCAGCGCGGCAATCTGGGGCGTTTCGACGGCGCAGGGAATGCACCAGCTGGCAAAGATATTGAGCAGATGCGGCTTGCCATTGGCAAGATCGGCTCGCCCCAGCGCGGGGCGGTCGGATACCGCCTGCGGCAGGGCAAACTGCGGCATGGGCTGGCCGATCATGCGGCTGGGCACGTCGCGATCGGCCGGGCGCAGCAGGCCGGCCACTACCAGCAGGACAAAGCCGGCAAACATTGCCAGCGGCAGCCACAGCGCCCACCGCGCCGCCCGGCGAGAGGGCATCGCGGGTTCCGGCACGGTCATCGCCCCTGCCTCATCCTGCGATCGGCCATCCTGTCGCGCACCGAAATGCGCTTGAGATCGGCAAGCACCCGGCCGACCAGCGCGAGCGCTCCGCCAAGCCCGATCAACGCACCCCCCAGCCAGATCAACGGCACGAACGGCTTCCACCACAGGCGCAATTGCCAGCGGTTCCCCTCCGCCTCTTCGCCCAGCACGGTATATAGCTGCCCGTTCCAGCGGGTATGCAGCGCCGAAACCGTGGTGTTCTGCGGCGGCGCCCAGAAGCTGCGCGCCTGCGGAGCCATGGCGAACGGTTCGCCGTGGTCATAGCGCACCTGCAATTGCGCCTCCAGCGCGGTCCAGTTCTGCCCGGCAACCGGCTCGACGCCGGTAAGCGTCACTTGCCACGGCCCGACCGGCACGGTTTGGCCGATGCGCGCCGCCAGCAACTTTTCGACGGTAAATGCGCTGTCGCAGGCCATCCCGAACAGCGCCACCGCCAGCCCGAAATGCGCGACCACCATGCCCCACACCGGCAACGGCAAACGGCGCAAGTTCCGCCCCCGCAGCGGCATCAGGCTGGCCACGGCGATCGCCGGAGCCAGCGCCAGCCCGATATACGGCAATCCGTCGACGCCAAGCCGGAACACGACCACGGCGCCTGCCAGCAACACCGCCAGCGCCGGCAGCAGCAGCGCGCGTACCCGGACAAAGCGGTCGCGTCGCCAGCGCAGCAACGGTCCCACCGTCAGCACCAGCACCATCGGCACGAAGAAGATCGCCGTCATGGGATTGAAGTAGGGTGGGCCCACCGAGACTTTTTGCCCGAACGCCTCGGTCACCAGCGGATAGAGCGTGCCGATCAGGACAATCCCCAGTATCGAGGACAGCATGACATTGTT
The DNA here is from genome assembly GCA_964658485.1 of uncultured Acetobacteraceae bacterium. GTDB lineage: Bacteria > Pseudomonadota > Alphaproteobacteria > Sphingomonadales > Sphingomonadaceae > Novosphingobium. The sequence continues at coordinate 20,946 of CAZZYX010000026.1, forward strand.
GAACACCAGCGCACTCTCGCGACTGGTCACGGTAAAGCGTTCGCCTTCGGTTACGGTGCCCGCGCGCAGCGCGAACAGCACCAGCGCGCTGCCGATATTGACTGCCAGCAACACCAGGATGAAGCTGCCCCGCCGGGGATCGACCGCAAAGGCGTGAACGCTGGTCAGGATGCCCGAACGCACCAGGAATGTCCCGATCATCGACATCGAAAAAGCGATCACGCCCAGCATCACCGTCCACGCGCGCAGCGCATTACGCGCGGCCAGCACGCCGCAGGAATGAAGCAATGCAGTCGCCGCCAGCCAAGGCATCAGCGAGGCATTCTCCACCGGATCCCAGAACCACCAGCCGCCCCAGCCGAGATCGTAATAGGCCCAATAGCTGCCGGCGGTGATCCCCAGCGTCAGGAACACCCACGCCCCCAGCACCCAGGGCCGCATTGCGCGAGCGAACGCCGGCCCGACTTCACGCGTGACCAACGCCCCGATCGCAAAACTGAATGCCACCGACAGCCCGACATAGCCGAGATACAGCGTCGGCGGGTGAAACGCCAAGCCGGGGTCTTGCAGCAGCGGATTGAGCCCCTGCCCTTCCGCGGGCACCGGCGACAGCCGCGCGAACGGGTTCGAGGCGAATAGCAGGAAGGCGTAAAAACCCAGGCTGACGAACGCTTGGCCCGCCAATGTCGCCAGCATCGTCGGTTCGGGCAAGCGCCGCTCGACCAGTGCGACAAAGCCACCGGCCAGGCCCATCACCGTGACCCACAGCAGCATCGAGCCTTCATGATTGCCCCAGGTGCCGGCGAGTTTGTAGATCATCGGCTTGGCAGAATGGGAATTTTCCGCGACCAGCTTCACCGACAGGTCGGTCTGCGCGAACAGGCTCATCAGCGCCACGAACGCACAGGCGGCCAGCAGCCCCTGCACCACTGCCACCGGCCTGACGATGCCTGCCATCGCCGTGCCACCATTTCTGAGCGAGAATCCCCCCGCGACCAGTTGCAGCCCCGCCAGCGCAGCCGCCAGCCATAACGCGGCAAGGCCGAATTCGGCTAACATGAGTAGTCTTGCCTCATTTCGTCTCGGCCACGGCCTGGCGGGCCTGTTGCGCGGTCATGTCCTTCAACTCGCGCGGGACATAGCGCTCGTCGTGCTTGGCCAGCAGATTGTCCGCGACGAAGGTGCCATCCACGCCCATCCGGCCTTCCGCGACCACGCCCGACCCTTCGACGAACAATGCCGGACGGATGCCGGCAAATTGCACCGGTATGCGCGCCTTGCCGTCGCTGACGACGAAATGGACGGTCACGCCATCGGCTTCCTCATGCATCGAGCCGCGCTGGACCATCCCGCCCAGTCGTACCTCGCGGTCGGGGGCCGCACGATGCGCTATCATATCGCTCGGAACGTAGAAATAAGAGGCCTGGTTGCGCAATGCCCAGGCGGCGAGCAGCCCGGCCCCCAGCAACGCCACCAGCGCGATCGCCACCAGCACCAGCCGCTGATGCTTGGCCTTTATCGCCATCATCGCCGCAAATCGTCGCGCCGGGTTTCGGCGCGGCGCATCGCCAGCCAGCACCACGCGATCAGCGCGACTGTCCCGCCGCCGCCCAGCGCATAAGCCGCCCACACGAACGGCCACGGATCGAGCAGCTCGGTCATGCTGTTTCCCCGACCAGCGCCCGGCGCCGAAGCCGGGCGTCTGCCTGCGTTTCCGCCAGGATCGTGCGCATCCGCATCAGGATGACGCCAACGAAGATCAGGCTGAAACCCAGCGTCGCCGCCAGCAACGGCCACAGGAACGCGGGCGCCATGGCTGACTGGCCAATGGTGATACTGGGCGGCTGGTGCAGGCTGTTCCACCATAGCACCGAATAATGGATGATCGGGATGTTGACCGCACCGACCAGCCCGAACACCGCCGCTACCCGCGATTGGCCGCTCTCGCGGCTGGCGGCATCGGCGAGCGCGATATAGCCCATATACAGGAACAGCAGCACCAGCATGCTGGTCAGCCGCCCGTCCCAAACCCACCATGCACCCCACGCCGGTCGGCCCCACAGCGATCCGCTGAGCAGGCATACCGCGGTATAGAAGGCGCCGGGCACGGCGGCGGCACGTGCGGCCACTCCCGCCAATGGATGGCGCCAGACCACTTCGGCCAGGCTGGCCCCGGCAATCGCGATCCAGCCGCCCATCCCCAGCCACGCGGCAGGAACATGAATATAGAGAATGCGGACGGCATCGCCCTGCAGGCGGTCGGCAGGCGCGCCGGTCAGGCCCCAGCCTAGCGCCACTGCCCCGATTACAATACCCGGGACCAGCAACGATGGCGTCAACCACTGGGCAAGGCGCAGAAATTTTGCGGGGTTGGCGAAACTATGCATGGCTTGGTCCGCCTTGGCAGGCCGGACCGCGCCCGGCAAGTGGCCAACGCACGATATCCGGTCGCGCCCCTGCCGCTGTTCGCGTATGTGACGCGCAATTATGAATGGGGCGATCGATGGGTCTTGAACCCACGACCTCCGGTACCACAAACCGGCGCTCTAACCAACTGAGCTACGATCGCCATATTCAGGCGCGCCCGCCAAGGCTGCGCCTTTCGCACAGGTAAGGCAGGGTTGGAAGCCTAAACTTCGCCGCCTGCCACTCCGTAATGCGTCAAGCCTTCTTGAGGGTCAAGCCGCCAAAACGCTTGTTGAACTGCGCCACGCGGCCACCGGCATCGAGCATGGAACCACGACCACCGGTCCACGCCGGGTGCGACGTCGGATCGATTTCCAGGGTCATGGTATCGCCTTCCTTGCCCCAGGTGGAGCGCGTTTCGAAGACGGTGCCGTCAGTCATCTGCACCTTGATCATATGATAGTCGGGATGGATATCGGCCTTCATGGCATGTTACTCTTGCTGCGACCGGTTCCGACCGGCCTGAATTGAAGGCGCGCGCATAGCCGCGATGCAGAGCGTTGTCCAGTATTGTCGACGGACCTGGCTCCCTCCGCCGAAGCGGAGGCAGTTATGTCCGTATCGTCGGCGGGTCGGCAATCATCGCGGTGAAATTGACTTCGCAGGCCAATTTGTCACCCAGCATGGCCTTGCCCCGGAACTTGCAGACCCGCGCACGTTTCTGGACAAATCCCACATGCAGGTCGAGCAGGCAGCCGGGTTCTACCGGCACACGGAACTTGGCGTCCTCGATCGCCATGAAATAGACCAGCTTGCCCGAGCCGGACAATTCGAACGATTCGATCGCCAGGATCGCCGCTGCCTGCGCCAGTGCCTCGATGATGAGCACGCCGGGCATGATCGGCCTGCCGGGGAAATGGCCCTGGAAGAACTGCTCGTTGAAGCTGACCGCCTTGATCGCGTGGATGCTCTCGCCGACGACCAGCTCGGCCACGCGATCGACCAGCAGCAGCGGGTAGCGATGCGGCAAAGCCGCCAGGATGTCGCGAATGTCATAGGACTTCTTCGCGACCTCCGGGATGGCCTCGTCCGTCATCGCATCCCTGCTGCGATCGCGGTCGACGCGATCAGCGTCCACCCGTTTCTGTGCCACGAGCGCCGGCCTGCGCTGCCCGCTGATCGCGCTGCTCGCGAGGTTCCCAGCCAGCCGGGGGCACGATCTGCACGGTCGGCACCAGCGCGTTGAGCTGCGCCAGAACTTCCGGCGTGAGATCGTAGGTTGGGCTTGTGACCATCTGCACGGCTTCGGCTTTCAACAGGACGCTGACGCCGTTCTGGGTCATCGCGGCCTGCATGGCGGCGCCCAGCTTGTCGGTGATCTGTTCCTGCACATAGGCATCGGACAAGGTCACCGGCTGCAGCAGGCGCTGCAATTCCTGAGTGCCGGCATCCTGCAACTGCTGGATGGTCGCCTGTTCCTGCTGCAGCGCGGCGATGTTGGCGTTCGGCGCGGCACGGTCGCGCTGGAACTTGTCGGCCATGGGCTGCAGCTGAGCGATAATCGCGGTGCGGCGAGCCTCGGCAGCGCTGATCTGCGCCTGGTAAGTCACGCTGCGCTGGCTTTGTGCGGTTTTCAGCGCGGCGCAATTGCCGACCACGCCATTGAGGTTGACCACGGCGATCGGGCCCTTGGCCGAGGATGTGGCGGCAGCGGCCGGTGCTGCCTTGGCGTGGACGAGCGTGGCTGGGCTGGCAAGTAGCAGCGCAGAAAAAGCGATCGGTTTGAGCAGGGTTTTCATCAAAATTGCGTTCCTACGTTGAATGTGAAGCTTTTGACATCGTCGCCGACCGCATGCAGCAGCGACTTGGCGAAATCAATCCGGAAGGGACCAAAGGGCGAGTTCCAGTTGAAACCGATACCGAGCGATATCCTCGGCATCGGGGTATCGCCGTAAAAGAATTCCTTGAACGGGTAAATGGTGGTCTGGACAGGACTGGACGAGACCGTGGTGCTGGTTTCAGCCACCCCGCTCGAGTTATAGACTATAGAGCCGTTGGATATTTTATAGTAAAGCGGCTTGCCCGACGCTGTGTCGATTTTCGCAATGGTCTGGTGAACGAGCGAGGACTGCGTCTGCGTATGCACTACGCCGAACACCGCACCGGCATCCAGGAAAATAGAGGGTCGAATACCCAATTCCTTGGCGCCGGCACCCAGCGGTATCTCCATCTCCGCCCGGCTCATGTAATAGAAACGACCGCCGACCGCGTCATCCTGCCATGTGCTCTTGTCGGTATTGATGGTACGTGCGCTAGTCGCATCCCCGGCACTATTGGTCAAATATGGTTTCCGCACCACGCGCGGGCCGACCCCGCGAATGTCGAAGCCGCGGATCTGCGGTTCACCGAGGTAAAAGCGATCGGTCAGGAAAACATCGTCCGCCCCGGCGAGGTTACGCGAGGCCAGCGGCTGGATCACGCCGCCTTCAACCGACAGCGAAACGATAAACCCCTTGGCGAGCGGAAAATATTGCGCGGCATTGGCACGAAACCTTGCGTATTTCACCGAACCGCCCAGCCCGGCTACGTCAACTCCCATCGACGCCGTGCGACCGCGCGATGGATGCGCCCGATTATCGACATTGTCATAGACCAGCGACGCACCGACGATCGAACTGGTCCGCGAACCCTGCTCATCGCAGAGATAACGCCCCGCCAATAGCGGATCGCACTGATAGACCTTGTTGGTGTTGTTGGTGTCGTAGTAGCTGCCCTTGTCCAGCGACACCTTGTCGGCGTTGAGCGTGTAACGACCGACCAGCGAGACATACTCGGTCAGAGGCAATCCCAGTCTGACCGAGAAGCCGGTGGTTGCCTGACTGTAAGTGGTGGTGTTGTTGCTGCTGCCGGTATCATAATTGTTATAACTGCGGCGGTAGATATCGAAGCCCAGGGCGATGTTATGATCGAACAGGTAAGGTTCTGTAAAGCTGAGGTCGATGCTCCTCGAATAGCGCGACACGCTGCCACTCAGGCCGACCGTCTGGCCTTTTCCGCGGAAGTTGCGTTGTTCGATCGATGCCTGGAAGATCAGACCTTCCGAGCTCGAATAGCCTGCGGACAGTTGCAGCTGCCCGGTCGGCTTTTCCTCGACATTGGCTTCGAGGATGATGCGGTCGCGCGCACTGCCCGGCTTCTGCGCGACTTCGAATTTTTCCTGGAAGTAACCAAGCGACTTGATGCGGTTGGTCGAGCGCTTCACTTGCAGCGAATTGAACGCGTCTCCTTCGGCCAGGCGAAACTCGCGGCGAATGACCCTGTCTTCGGTCAACGTGTTGCCATTGACGTCGATGCGCTCGACATAGACGCGCGGCGCCTCGGCGATCTGGAAATCGACCCCCATGGTCAGCGTCTTGGGGTCGCGTTTGTAATCGGGCCGGGCATCGGCGAAGGCATAGCCGAAAGCGCCGGCGGTCTCGTTCAAGCGGTCGATGGTGTCTTCGACCATCTTGGCGTTGTACCAGTCGCCCTTTTTCATCGGCAGCGTCTTCGTCAATGACTCGCTATCGAAATCGCGCAACTGGCTATCGACTTTGACATCGCCGAATTTGTAGCGTTTGCCTTCCTCGACCACGTAAGTGATGATGAAGTCGCGTTTGTCGGGGGTCAATTCGGCTTCCGCCGAAACCACGCGAAAATCCGCATAGCCCTCGGTCAGATAAAACTGCCGCAGCTTTTGCTGATCGTAGGCCATGCGATCGGGATCATAGCTGGTGCCGCCGCGAAACAGGTGCAACGGGCGCGCCGCGTGGGTCAGCATCACCGCATCCAGTTGGCCGTTGGAAAAATGCGAATTGCCGATAACGTTGATCTGGCGAACCTTGGACTTGGGTCCTTCGGTAATTTCAAAGACGATATCGACGCGATTCTGGTCCAGCATGACCATCTTCGGCTCGACCGTGGCGCCAAAACGGCCCTGGCGCTTGTACAACTCGATGATGCGGGCAACATCGGCGCGCACCTTCGACCGGGTAAAGATCTGGCGCGGCGCCAGCTTGATTTCCGGATTGATCTTGTCTTCCTTGAGGTTCTTGTTGCCCTCCAGAACGATGCGATTGATCACCGGATTTTCCTTCACGGTGATGACGACATGACCGGAATCATTGCGAACCTGAACATCGGCAAACAATTCGGTCGCGTAGAGGTCTTTCAATGCCTGGTCCGCCGTGGCCTCGCTATACGGTTCGCCGGCATGCAGATGAACATAGGACAGCACTGTGTCGGGTTCGAGACGCTGCGCTCCCTCGACCGAAACGCTCTGGATGATCTGCACCGGTGCCGGGGCGGCTGCGGGCGCGGGAACATCGGTGGGCGCAGCGCTTTGCGGCGCTGCCTGGACAGTTTTTACGGCTGCGGCAGCCAATGGCGTGCCGGCCAGCATCGAACTACCCAATAGCGCCATACTGAACTTGAAAATGCCGCTGGACCCCGCGTCGTTGCCCGGGATGCGAAATGCTCCGCTATCGGGGCCGTCATGGCCGTTGCTCTGACCCATATCCCGTCCAATCATCGACACGGCAGTTCCTGTATATTCGCGGGCCTCCGAAATCTTCGGAAGGCCCCACCCCCGTGTACGGCACGATTTGCCCCCGTAGCGGTCGCAGCCCCCTGCCCTATGCAGCCACGCCAATCAAGGCATCATGCCACAAGCGCCGGAGGTTTGCCGATCGGCCGAAACCGCAAGCCACGGCTGTTTTTGCTAACTTCCAAACAATTTCAGCGACGCCAGGTCATTTAACGTCACAAACAGCATCAATCCCAGCACCAGCGCCATCCCGGTCCGGAAAGCCCATTCCTGGCTACGGATGTCGAGCGGCCTGCCAAGCGCGGCTTCCGCCGCGTAGAATGCCAGATGCCCGCCATCCAGTCCGGGAATTGGCAGGAGATTGATGAACGCCAAATTAATCGAGATGAAGGCGGCGAAATAGACGAACTGCGCCCAGCCCAGCGTTAGTTGTTCGCCCGAATATTGCGCAATCTTGACCGGCCCACCCAGTTCCTTCACCGAGCGCTGACCATCGGCAATTTGGTGAATGCCGGTAAACATCAGGCGAAATATCGCAACACCCTGGTCGAACGACAGCCGTGCCGCGGCGAGCGCATTCGAACGCACGATCTGCGGCTTGCCCGAGCCGATCCCGATCCGCCCGATTTTCGATATGTTGCCGAATTCATCGCGATGATCGACGCTGGCGATCTGCAAGCGGACCGTGAAGGGCTGGCCGTTGCGGGCTGCAATTATCGTCAGGAAATCGCCGGCAAAGGGCGTGACCTTTTCGCTGATCTGCGCGAAGCTGGTGATCGGCCCGCCATCGATGCTGGTGATCCGGTCGCCGATCCGCATACCCGCCGCCTGTGCCGGCGACGGACTGGCGAATCCCGCGATCACCGGTGGCGCGACGATCCGGCCATAGGTCACGTTGAACGCGAAAAATATCGCGAATGCGACCAGCATGTTTGTCGCCGGACCCGCCAGCACGATCAATGCCCGCTGCCACAACGGCTTGAAATAGAATATGTCCTCGCGCTCCGACGGGCTCAACCGCGCCACCGCATCGGCCGGCATGCCCACGGCGTTGACGTCGCCGGCAAATTGCACATAGCCGCCGAGCGGCAGTATCGACAATTTCCAGCGTGTGCCGCGCCGGTCCGTCCAACCGACCAGTTCGCGACCAAACCCGACCGAGAAGGCGTCGGCGCGCACGCCGCACCAGCGCCCGACAAGATAATGGCCAAGCTCGTGCAGCACGATCAATGGCCCCAGCATCAGCAGGAAGGCGAGAACGGTCATCAGGAACGACGGATGGGGCATGGTTCAGGCAAGCTCCAGCAGGTCTTGCGCATGGCTCCGCGCTTCGGCGTCAATCGCCATGACATCGGCCAGCGACGTCGGCGCGCCCGGTGCATAGCGGCCCAAAACTTCGTCCGCCATCGCCGCGATCCGGACGAAACCGATTCGCCCGGCCAGAAACGCCGCTACCGCCACCTCGTTCGCAGCGTTCAGCACAGCCGGCATGGCGCCGCCCGCCTGGGCGGCGTGCCGGGCCAGGCGGGTCGCCGGGAAGCGCGTTTCATCCAAAGCCCGAAACGTCAGTTGGCCGATCTCCGCCAGGTCGAGCGGGGCGCATGGCGTATTCATCCGCCCGGGCCAGGCCAGCGCCGATGCGATCGGTACGCGCATATCCGAGGGACCCAGTTGCGCCAGGGTCGAACCGTCGCGGTATTCCACCATCGAATGCACGACCGATTGTGGGTGGACGATGATCCTCAGCCGTTCAAGCCCCACCGGGAACAGATGAAACGCCTCGATCAGTTCCAGACCCTTGTTCATCATCGTCGCCGAATCGACGCTGATCTTGGCGCCCATGGCCCAATTGGGGTGTTTGACCGCTTCCTTTGGCGTGGCGCTGGCGAGCTGCGCCAGCGTCCAGTCGCGAAACGGTCCGCCGCTGGCCGTCAACGTGATCCAGCGGACATCGCCGACATCATGCCCATGCAGGCATTGGAAAATGGCGTTGTGCTCGGAATCGACCGGCAGCAGCGTCGCGCCACTGCGCTGGACTGCGGCGATCATCACTTCGCCGGCGGATACCAGCGCTTCCTTGTTCGCCAGCGCTACCGTGCCGCCTTGCTCGATCGCGGCCATGGTCGGCTCCAGCCCGGCACAACCAACGATGGCAGCGACGGTAATATCGGCACGGCGGCCTGCCGCCTGGGTCAGCGCCGTCACCCCGCCGGCGGCCTCCGTCGAGCAGCCCGACAGGGCTTCGCGCAGTTCGGGCAAGCGGCTTTCGTCCGCCAGCACCGCGATTTCCGCGGAAAATTCGCGCGCCAGACGGGCAAGTTCGCCCGCCTGGCTATGCGCGGTCAACGCCACGATTCGCCATTTGTCGCGCTCACGCCGGATCAGGTCAAGCGTGGAGGCGCCGATCGAACCTGTCGCGCCAAGGATGGAAATCGAGCGAACCGTCACAAAAACCTGCCAAAGTACTTGAGCATACCGACCACGAACAGCACCGCAAGCAACCCGTCGACACGATCGAACAGCCCGCCATGCCCCGGAATGAGCGCGCCGGAATCCTTGACCCCGGCACGGCGCTTCATCCAGCTTTCCAGGAAGTCGCCCGATTGAGCGATGATCGCGATCAATGCGCCGGTCGCCATGGCTTTGATTGCGATGCCCGCTTCATGCAAGGGCGGCATGGCAGCCGGGTCATGGAATGAGAGCTGCCAACTGGCCCACGCCAGACCCGCCCAGAACATCAAGCCTGCGGCCAGCATCCCGCCGCCAAGTCCAGCCCAGGTCTTGCCGGGGCTGATCCGCGGCGCGATCTTTGGACCACCGAAGCGGCGACCGGAGAAATATGCGCCGATGTCGGTAGCGATAACGCACAGGATGACGATCAGCAGGTCGAAGAATTGCAGGCTCCACAAGACCTCCGCCACCACGCCCACGTATATCAATCCAGCAACGAACCACACCGCGCGGGCAAGCGGGCCGCCGACGATGCGATGTGAAAGTTTCACCCACTCCCACAACACCCCGGCGGCGATCAGGGCCACGAAGATATTCCACGCGAGACCGCCCAGCCACAGCACCGCGCTCACCAACGCCACCATCACGATCGCGGAAAGCGTGCGCACACCAAGATCGGATTTCTTTCGGGACGCTGCCAACACCGGGCTACGATGAACCTGACTCATCTCCCCTCCCCACCGGGAATGGGTTGGGGGCGGGGGAGCGCGGCGCAAGCCGCGCGTCCACGCTGACCTTTGCCCACCTCCACCCCACCTACCCCGAACGGGGGAGGTGCTTCGTGCGTTCCGTTCAATGCTGACTGGTACGAGCTCATCTCAGCAACCACCAAAACGCCGCTCCCGCTTGCCGAACTGCGCCAGCGCGTCGGCAAGATGCTCGGGCATGAAGTCCGGCCAATAGACGTCGGTAAACCACATTTCCGCATAGGCAGCTTGCCATAACAGGAAATTGGACAAGCGAATTTCGCCCGACGTGCGGATCAGCAGGTCCAGCGGGGGCAGATCGGCGGTGTCCAGTTCCGCAGCGATGCTGGCCGGCGTGATCGGGCCCTTGGCAGCGGCCTTGGTGGCGGCGCGAGCGATTTCATCCTGCGAACCATAATTCAGCGCGATCACCAGCTTCACCCCAGTATTTTTGGCGGTGCGGGTCAGGGCACCCTCGATCAACGCCACCACATCGACCGGAAACGCCCGGTAATCGCCAATGATTTTCAGGCGGACATTATTGGCGCAAAATTCGTCGAGATCGCTGATGATGAAGCGCTTGAGCAACCCCATCAGTGCCGTCACCTCGTCTGTGGGCCGGCGCCAATTTTCGGTAGAAAAGGCATACAGGGTCAACGCATCCAGACCCATGCCCTGAGCCGCGCGGACGACCCGGCGCACCGCCTCCACCCCGCGCTGATGCCCGACCACGCGCGGCAGCAGCCGCTTGCGCGCCCAGCGGCCATTGCCGTCCATGATGATCGCAACGTGACGGGCGCAGGTTCCCCCATCCTGGCCCCGGTTCTGGTCCCGGTCGATCTCGTGCACCGCGACAGGCCCGTGTTCGGCCTGTACAGTACGATCGTTGAAGGCCGCGCCCGCGCTCACCTGCCGAGTATTTCCTTTTCCTTGCCTGCCGCCGCTTCGTCCGCCGCCTTGATGATCTCGTCGGTCAACTTCTGGACTTCGTTTTCCAAACGCTTGCGGTCGTCTTCGGAAATAATCTTCTTGTTTTCATCGGACTTCAGGGCTTCCATCCCGTCCCGCCGAACATTGCGGATCGCGATCCGGGCGTTTTCGGCATATTTGCTAGCCAGCTTGGCCAGCTCCTTGCGGCGGTCCTCGGTCAAATCGGGGATCGGCAGGCGCAGATTGTTACCGTCGTTGATCGGGTTCAGTCCCAGGCCGGCCGAGCGGATCGCCTTTTCCACCGGGCCCACGTTCATCTTGTCCCACACCTGGACCGAAAGCAGGCGCGGCTCTGGCGCGGATACCGTGGCGACCTGGCTTAGCGGGGTATTGACACCATAGGCCTGGACCATGATCGGATCCAGCAGCGCGGTATTGGCCCGTCCGGTACGCAACCCGGACAGATCGCTCTTAAGCGAATCGACCGCGCCTTTCATCCGCCGCTCCAGGTCGCTTTTGTCAAACTTCGCCATGAACAATCCTCAAGTTAGCGCTCTCGTTCTTTTCGACGAGCGTTCGGATCCCTGATCCTGCCAGGACGCGAGCAAGATTGCCTCTTTCCCGGATCGAAAAGACTACGATGGGGATGGCATTGTCGCGGCACAGCGCTACCGCAGACGCGTCCATTACCTTCAAGTTTTCTGCCAGGACGGTGTCATAATCTATTGTATCGTATCGTTTTGCGTCGGGATTGGTCTTGGGATCCGAACTGTAGACCCCGTCGACGCTGGTCCCCTTGAACAAGGCGTCGCATTTCATTTCCGCGGCGCGCAAGGCGGCCCCGCTGTCGGTCGTGAAATAGGGACTGCCTACCCCGGCGGCAAAGATCACCACCCGGTCCTTTTCCAGATGCCGTTCCGCCCGGCGCCGGATCACCGGCTCGCACACCGCATCCATCTGGATCGCCGATTGCACGCGGGTATGGACACCAAGTTGTTCGAGCGCGTTCTGCATCGCCAGCGCGTTCATCACCGTGGCCAGCATGCCCATGTAGTCCGCCTGCGCACGGTCCATGCCCTTGGCTGCGCCGGCCATGCCGCGAAAAATATTGCCGCCGCCGATGACCAGACAGATTTCAAGGCCGGTTTCCTTGGCCTCCTTGATTTCCCGCGCCATTTCAGCGACGAATTCGGGGTCGATACCGAAGGACTGGTTGCCCATCAGCACCTCGCCGGAGAGCTTGAGCAATATCCGCTTGAGCCGGGGAAGCGCCATGTAAATCGTGTACACCTGGTGAGATTCGCCGTCCTTATACGCGGAACCTAAGTCCTGCCAAGGGCGGCGACGGGTTCAACCCATGCATGCTGTCCGACCCGAGAGGCGGTCGGACAGCATGCATAATTCAGAGCGTCGGCTTAGTTGAGGCCGAGCGTCGCGGCGACTTCGGCGGCAAAATCGGTCTCGGCCTTTTCGATGCCTTCACCAAGCTGGAAACGGACATAATCGACCAGGGTGATTTTGGCGCCTGCGGCCTTGCCGGCCTGCTCCACGACCTGCGCCACCGGAGTCTTGTTATCCATCACGAACAATTGCGACAGCAGCGCGTTTTCCTTGCCGTATTTAGCGACCGCACCATCCACCATCTTGGCCTGGACTTCTGCGGGCTTGCCGCTTTCGGCAGCCTTTTCGGCAGCGATCTTGCGTTCGCGGGCCAATAGTTCGGGATCGAGGCCAGCGGCGTCCAGCGCCAGCGGGAAGGTTGCGGCGATATGCATGGCGATCTGCTTGCCCAGCGGCTCGAGCACATCGGCACCGGCTTCGCTTTCGAGCGCGACCAGCACGCCGATCTTGCCGAGCAGCGGCGCCGCGGCGTTATGCATGTAGGGTACGATCAGGCCCTTGGTTACCGACACCCGCTTGATGCGGCGGATCTGCTGGTTTTCGCCGATCGTGGCGACATTGTTCGTCAGCGTGTCGCCGACGGTACCGCCGCCGGGATAAGGCGCAGCCTTCAGCGCGGCCACGTCGTTGTCAGCCAGACCGAGTGCGACTTCGGTGGTCTTGCGCACGAAATCCTGAAACTGGTCGTTCTTGGCGACGAAATCGGTCTCGGAATTGACCTCGACGGCGACCCCGGTGGTGCCGGCCACGGCCACCCCGACCAGCCCTTCGGCGGCGGTGCGGCTCGACTTCTTGGCGGCGGCGGCCAGGCCCCTGGCGCGCAGCGCGTCGACCGCTGCTTCCATGTCGCCGCTGGTGTCATCCAGCGCCTTCTTGCAATCCATCATGCCCGCGCCGGTGCGTTCGCGCAGGTTTTTCACGTCGGTGGCGGTATAGGCCATGTCCGCAAGTCCTTCCAATAAGCATATTGATGCTTGCGCCGGCCCCGTGGAGCCGGCGCATTGCAATGTGATGACGGTGAGCCGACCCCCGCGAGAGTCGGCTCCGCCTCAGGCCGCGCTGGCGGTCTCGCTCACGGCTTCTTCGGCCAGCGGCTCGATCATCGCGCCAAAGTCCGCGCCCGAATTGACGACCGCTTCACGACCGCCCTTCTTGGCGGCAGTGGCGATCGAGTCGCAATATAGCCGCAAGGCGCGGCTGGCGTCGTCGTTGGCCGGGATCGGGAACGAAATGCCCGCCGGATTGACGTTGGAATCCAGGATCGCCACGACCGGGATACCCAGCACATTGGCTTCCTTGATCGCCAGTTCTTCCTTGTTGGCGTCGATCACGAACATGACATCGGGAATGCCGCCCATGTCGCGAATACCGCCCAGCGACATATCCAGCTTGTCCCGCTCGCGGGTCAGTTGCAGGACTTCCTTCTTGGTCAGGCCGGCAGTGTCGCCCGAAAGCTGTTCCTCAAGCGTCTTGAGCCGCTTGATTGAGCCCGAGATCGTCTTCCAGTTGGTGAGCATGCCGCCCAGCCAGCGATGGTTGA
>CAZZYX010000027.1:0-34686 GCA_964658485.1 uncultured Acetobacteraceae bacterium
GGAACGACGCCGTGCCGGCCCGGCCAGGACTGTTGTTGCGGCACGAGCCGTTGCCGGTCGCGCTCGGCCTCGCGGGCGCCGGCAAGGCCGAGCGCATATTGTACGCCTCAACCCGGGGCTGGGGCCGGCGCGCGCCGATTGCCACGTCCGGCGAAATATTCCTGCCCAAAGGCACCGCCCCCAAGGGGGGCTGGCCGATCATCGCCTGGGCGCACGGCACCACCGGCATCGCCGATATATGTGCGCCATCATGGACGGCGCCATCACCGCGCGACGCGACGTATCTGAACGCCTGGCTGGCCCAGGGCTATGCGATTGTGGCGACTGACTACGAAGGGTTGGGCACCCCCGGGCCGCATCCGTACATGGGGATGAAGTCCGCCGCCTATAGCGTGCTGGATGCGGTCCGCGCGGCACGGCGCGCCTTTCCCGAACTTGGCTCGGCGATTGTGGTGGTCGGGCAGTCGCAGGGCGCGCACGCCGCGCTCGCGGCTGGACTGGTGGCGCCGCAGTACGCGCCGGAACTGGACATTCGCGGGGTGGTCGCAACCGGGGTGCCCGGCGAAAAAGGCTTCGAAGCTGCCGCCGATGCCCTGCCCTCGGACCGAATCGCCAAGGCCGTACCGATCGATCCCGACACCCCGCGCTCGCGGGTGCGCGGCTTGCGCCTGGATCGTTTCGACGGGTGGGCGCTGGTCTACTTCGAATATTTTGCCAGCTACGGTGCGGTAGAGCCCGGGTTTAGACCAGCCGCCTGGCTCACCCCACGCGGCATGGCCCTGTTCGACGAACTCAAGGCCGGGCGCCAGGGTCCGGTGACTCACGCGTTCCTGGCGGAAAAGCCGCCGCTCTCGGCAGTGTTCCGCAAAAATCCGACGGTGCTGGAATGGCGCCATGCGGGGGCGCGCCGCTATCCCGATCCCGCCTTCGCCATGCCGGTATTTTTCGGGATCGGGCTGGCCGACAGCTACACCGCTCCGGAACTGGCCTTCAATGTCGCCCGGTCGGCTTGCCTGCGCGGCAGCAGGATCCAGGTGCGCTTCTATCCCGGGCTTGGCCATGCCGAGACGGTATTGCCCTCGCAACGCGATTCCAGCCTGTTTGTCCGGGCAGTGTTCGCCGGTGAGACCCCGCCTGACGATTGTGCCACGCTGGCCTGGCCGGGGCGACGGTGATGCCGCGCGCGATCGGACGCGGGCTGCTGGCGGCGGTGCTGCTGGTGTGCAGCACCGCCAGTTCAGCCGCGCCAGCCGTGTGGAGCCTGCCGTCGCTGTCGGTCCCTGCCAATGCGGATCGGGGCGGCACGATCCGCATTCGAGTCACCCTACCGACCGGTCACCGGCGCTTGCCGGTCATCCTGTTCTCGCACGGCGCCGGTTATTCCGGGGACGATTATCGCGTGCTGGCTGACTATTGGGCGGCGCACGGCTTCGTGGTGATCCAGCCGACCCACCTCGACGCGCGAATCCTGAAGCTGGCGACCGACGATCCGCGATTGCCGCGGCTCTGGCGGTTGCGGCGCGACGACATGGTGGCGATCCTCGATCATCTTGGCGATATCGCGGCACAGGCGCCTGGCCTGGCCGGGCGCATCGATTCGCACCGGGTGGTGGCAATCGGCCATAGCTATGGCGGCCACACCACTGCGCTGTTGCTTGGCGCGACCACGCGCGACCCGGCTTCCGGCGCCCGCGCAGCACTGGGCGATCCGCGCATCCTGGGGGGCGTGCTGCTGTCCGCACCCGGCGGCTGGGATGGCGTTACCGACGACTGGCGGCGCAAGGCCCCGTATCTGGATATGGACTGGTCGACGATGCGCAAGCCGACGCTGGTGATGATCGGCGATCTCGACGATTCGCCGATATCCAGCCGCGGGCTGGTCTGGCACGAAGATCCCCATCTGCGCGCACCGATCGGAGCGAACTGCCTGGTCGCCCTGAGCCACGCCGGCCATTTCCTGGGTGGCATCGGGCATGACGGACCGACGACCGCCAATGATCCGCATGATTCTGCCTCGATCGCGCTGGTCCAGGTAGCGACACTGGCATGGGCGCGTCGAATCGTCGGCGCGGCGGGCGGCCCCAGGTGGAGCGCAGTGCGCGCACAACTCGCGCGCTCCGACCGGGTCAGCAAGCTCGATTGCCGCTAGAGTCTTTCCGACTTACGTCGAGACGGAGCTAGCCCTCTCCCCCGCCCGGCCACCCATATAATACAATGACTTGGGTAGCCGGGCGGGGGAGAGGGCTAGCTCCGTCTTACCGGAAAGACCCTGAGTAATCGCCGCTGTGCGGGGATCGGTCAGCCGGAGGCTTACACAACCCGGCTTGCCGACTATGCTGCGGGTACGTGAAACGGCAGGACGAGAGCGGCACGATGAAATATTATGCGATCGGGAAACGCACCGGGATCGACGGCCTGCACCAGGGCGAGCGGGACGAGCCCACGCCCGGCCCGGGCGAGGCATCGATCCGCGTGATCGCCAGCGCGCTGAACCGGCGCGATCTTGCGTTGTTGCGCGGGTTTTACGGCGGCGCGCAGCCGATCGATCGCATCCCCCTGTCTGACGGCGCCGGCGAAGTGATCGCGATCGGGGCCGGCGTCAGCGAGGTCGCGGTTGGCGACATCGTCATTTCGGCCAGCCTGGAGCGCTGGCGGGATGGCCCGTTCGATCCCGCCTACATGCAGCACGACGTGGGCATCTCGATCGATGGCTGGCTGGCTGAAACGATCGTGCGCCCCGCCGCTGCGCTGGTGAAGGTGCCCGCCGGAATCGACCCGGTCGATGCGGCGGCGATGACTGTTGCGGGCGGCACGGCGTGGCAGATCCTGGTCGCATTCGGCGGGCTGAAAGCCGGCGATACCGTGCTGTCGCAGGGCACCGGCGGGGTTTCGGCATTTGCCGTACAGATCGCGCGGATGTTCGGCGCGACTGCCGCTATCACCTCATCCAGCGCGGCCAAACTGGAGGCAATGCGCGCGATCGGTGCGGGCATTTGCGTGAATTATGTCGATACGCCTGCCTGGGGCGCCGAAATCGCGCGCCTGTCCGGCGGCGGTGCCAATGTCATCATTGAAACGGGCGGCCCCGCCTCGCTCGACCAGTCGTTCGCCGCCGCGGCCATCAACGGGCGGATCGGGTTCATCGGCAGCCTTGCCGGGCCGACGGACAAGGCGCCCAACCTGTTCGCCCTGATGGGCAAGAACCTGCTGCTGAAGGGTATTGCCAGCGCCAGCCGGGCGATGTTGGTCGAGCTGCTGCGTGCTTATGCTGCAAACGGCGTGAAGCCGGTGATCAATGCCCGCTTCGGCTTTTCCGACGCACCGGCCGCCTTCGCCGCGCTCGCCGCCAACGAAGTGGTTGGCAAGGTCGTGATCGAGCATCGTTGAACGATGAGCCACCAGCGCTCATGCCGTGCCAATTCGGCGGAATTGAAAAGGGTTAGCAAGGTCGGCGACCGCCAGGCCAATGCCGCGCGGTGAATCGGTCGCCGTCAGCGATCGAAAGCCGTAATAATAGAGGTGCAGCCGGTTTTCCGCGACGACCAGCCGGTTGGCCGCCACACCGAAATCGTCCCAATTGCCAGCTGCGCCCGGCAACAGGATCGGCTGATCGGCCAGGTGGCGCCAACCGATGCCGTCTTCGGAACTGGCTATGCCGATGGAACGGCGGTGGTCCGCATCGAGCGCGGTATAGATCATCACCCAGCCCTCCGTGCCACGGATCGGCGACGCCATGACATGGCGCGTGATGATCCCGCCGACATCATAGGCGCGTGTTCCGTCCAGCCACTGTAGATCGCCAAGCCGCGTGACCGCACCGTCGGATGCAATGGCAACCACGCGCGACCGGTACGCATCCATCGCATGGGTCGGCGCAGTATATTGCAGCAAGGTCCGGTCGGCCTGGGGAATCGCGTTGGGCCACGCAGCATACAGTTCGTCGGGCAGGATATCGAACAACGCGCCATTTGTTTCGCGCCCCGGTATGCGCTGCCATGCGACGCCGTCGGCGCTGTGCGCGAGACCTATCCGCATTGCCAATCCCGGCATCTCGCCCAGCAACGGCTTGCCGGTTTGCACGACATCCAGCGCGCCGCCGAAATACCACATCCGCCAGCCCGATGCGTCGCGTGTCATATCGGTCAAGCCGATATGACCGCAATCGAAGCGATCGGACGCCGCCGCCGGGACCATCACCGATCCCCGTTCGAGCGGGCCGTCGCAGCGCTGCCATGCGATACCGTCCGCCGAAGTCGCCAATGCGATACGGCCACTGCCCAGCGTCTGCGGTGCCGGCCGGTCATAAGCGCGGTCGCGGCAATAATACCACATCCACCACTGCCCGGTGGCCGGATCATGATGAACTACCGCGCCGCCAACCCGGAAATCATCGCAGCGCCCGGCGGGCCCAGGGGCCAGCACGAGCCCGGGAGGGGCGCTGGCAGGGAACACGGTGAAGTCAGTCAATTCCATCTCCTGTCGAGTGGGAAAAGTCGGCGGGGCGCCATCATCCATCGAGAAATGCGTTCATTGCGCGCGCTACCTCGGCTGGCTTCTCCTGGTGAACGAATGATCCCGCCTTGCAAATGACGACCGCCTGCGCATTCGGGATGAGCCGTTTTCCGACTTCTGCATATTTGGTATAGCGGCCACGATCGGCGTTGATCAGCAGCGTCGGTGCCTTGATGCGAGGCAGATAGTCGGTGACGCCGACGCGCCCGACGCCGCGCTCGCAACTGCGCAGCCACAATCCCGCCTTGGCCCGGCTCAACCCCTGCTCGTGGATAACCCGCGGGTCCATCGTCCCGAACAGCCGGTTCTGCTGGTCGGTCGGCGGTAGTGGATCGCCTGCCTTGGTATAGGAACTCGGCGCGTTCGGATCGGCCGCCAGGCGATCCTGCGCGACGATCGCTTCGCGAGTCATCGCGCCGATCAGGCTGGAGCTGACGATCACCAGCTTGCTCACCCGCTCCGGCCAGCATGCTGCCGCGACGACGCCGATAATACCACCCAGCGAATTGCCCGAAAAGGCGCAGCGATCGATCCCCAGCTCATCCAACGCGGCGAGCAGCATCGCGGTAATCTCTGGTACCGTGACGATATAGGGCGGCGGCGCAGCCATCGTCGATCCTCCGTGACCGGGAAGATCGAAAGCGATGATGCGTCGGGTCTTTGCCAGGTCCGCGGCAGCGAACCGCCAGTCGGCGATCCACCCGCCCAGCTTGGGCAACAGCACCAGCGGTTCACCGCCTGCCGGACCAAGCGTCGCATAATGCAACCTGCCCCCGACGGTGGAAATGTCGCCGCCGCCGGTCCAGGGGCCGCGCAGGTCATCGTCAGCAGCTACTGCCACTGCGGCGGGCACCAGCGGCGCGGCCAGCGCGATGCCCGCCGCGACGGCCAACGCCTCACGGCGGGTCGGGCTAGATATTTGCAGCGCCATCGGTATCTCCCTCGATGCGAAACCGGAATATTGCGTGGTCAGCGAAATGCGGCGACCCGGCGGGCCGCATCCGCGCGCAGATCACCATAGAATAATGCGATATCGTGGTAGTGCATGTTGCCGCCGGGCAGCGGCGCGAGATTAAGCGTCGGGGCAGCGGTGACCTTGAGAATGCCATCGGCATCACAGGTTGCGGTTACCGCGCCCGGAACCAGCAGCGGTAGCGAGGATCCGCCTCCCGCCGGCAAGGCACCGAGCGTGCTTGCACGCCGTCGTCCGCCCAGCGCCAGGGGATCGCTGCACAGCAACCGTGCACCAGTGCCATTCTGGTGGGCGTCGACCAGACGTTGCCGCATTCGCGTCACGTAAGCGGTCGCATCCGCCCCGGCCAGGAAGCTGTTCCAGCCGATCACGCAGTATGTTTGTCGCGGCGCCGTGCAGGACTTGATCGTCCTGAAAGTCGTACCGAAATCGTCGGCGAAGATGCCGTAACCGAATGCATAAGCCGCCACCATGCGACGAGCGGCGGGCTTGCCGTCAATCCTGTCGCGCAACAGCCCGAAAACATGGAGCGCGCCCTGGCTATGGCCGACCAGGATGAATGGCCTCCCGTGGTTTTCATGCGCCATGTACCAGTCGAACGCGCGGGTGACGTCGCCATAGGCCAGCGCATAAGCCAGCCCGCCGTCGCCCTGCATGCTGGAAAATGCCCGCAGCGACGCCTGCCGGTAGCGCGGCGCGAAGATACGGCAGCACCCGTTGAAGGCGCTCGCCTGGCGCGCGATCACGCTGCTATCGGTCCACTCGTTGGTCGCCGCATCGTCGATCTGCTGGTTCCAGCGCACCGTGCTGCGAAAAGTGGTGGGGTGAACGTAGAAAACATCCACCTTGGCATCGCTTGCCACCGGCGAGGTGTTGGCGGGATGCGCGATCGCCGCCTGTTCCCGGTCAGGGCGAGCAGCCCAGCTTTCCGGCAGGGCGTAATCAGGCGCCGGGGGCGGCGTCTCGTCGGCAAACCGAACCGGGTGGGAATCGGGGACGGCGGCGCGCCCCAGCCCTGCGGCACAGATCAGCATTGCCAGCCATATCGCACGCAGCCGCATCGCCATTCTCCTGACTCGCAGGCGATAGCAACAAGCAGCGCATGCGCCTGTACCAATGGGGATTATGGCCGCCTGTCAGCCAACCGGCCATTTAGAACGGTATTGTTGGCGCTGACGACGCTAGGAAGCAGTGACCCGATCGGGAGATGCGCCATGATTCCCCTGCCCCTCGACATGCTGACTTTTGCCGCGGCGCTCGTGGCACCCGCCATGTCCAAGGCGGATGCTCAGGCGGCGATCTGGGCGAAGGAACAGGCGATCTACGCCGCGCGTGGCCGCGGCGACATGCAACCATACAAGGCCAGCATAGCCCGCGACTATGCCGCGTGGCCGCCGTTTCGCGATACCCCAGCGGGCCCGCAAAACCTGGACACGCTGCAGCAGACCTTGCGCACAGACAACCAGGAACTGCTGACGATGGACCTCGTCGGCTTTGTGATGAACGGCGATGCTGCGGTGATCTATTATCGCACCCACCGGACCAGGTTGCCGAATGGTGCGAAGGCCGACGAACACTTTGAAGTTACCCATAGCTGGGTGCTGCAGGATGGCACGTGGAAGGTCATGGGCGGGATGGCCCGTGCGACCCCGCAACGATGAGCAGCGATCTCACCGCTCCCGCCGCACAGCTGCTCGGACAACTCTGCGCCGCCTGGTCCACGCTGACATTGACGGATATCGAGGCGCTGTGGGATCCTGGCGAAGTGCTGCCCACCATGCTGCCGCAGGAATTGGAACGCCCGCTGGTCGGCTGGGACGAATTGCGGCTGTATTGGGCGAAGGCGGCGGTCCGGCTGGAGGCAGCATCCATGCGGACGCGCGACCTCATCGTTCACCCGATCGCCGCCGATCTCGCACTAATTATGTACGTGATGCACTGGAATGGCGCGATCCGTGGCCTCGTGCGCCCGGTCGGGGTGGAAGCGCGGGTGAGCGCGGTGATCCGCAACACCCCACTGGGCTGGCGATTCATTCATTATGTCGAGGCGCCCTTGTCCTTTTCGCTGCAACTTCAGCAACGTAACGCACTTCAGGCGGACCCCGATTTCATCGCCCGCACCGGCCACGATCCAGACGTGCTCCGCCCGATCTGGCCGGATGGCACACCGCTGTAGGGTGCGTTGAGATTTGGCTCAGGCCGGAGCGAGAATGGCTGATTTTGAGAACCTGAGCGGAGCGTCCGTTGGGGCCGTGAGCACCGTAAGCCCAAAAAGCGGCCGTTCGCAGCCCGGCATGGGCCAAATATCAACACACCATAGCGAAGAAGTCCTGGAAGAGCACAGGCCACGCCGCAGGGTCTTCGCCGAGGTCGGCGCTACGGCACGCCGGCGCTGCTGCTTTGGCCTGCGACACCCGCGCAAAGGATGCGGTACCGGCTATGTCGCATAACAGGCACGGCACGCGGAGCGCCCGCAGTCGTTCCGCCATCGGGTAGCAAAAAGACGCAAGGTAGGCCGCGCGATAATACGGGCCTGCCGCCAACGCGCCGACGATGCGATCGTGCAGGAGCTGGGGGTCGAGCATCGCGTCGCGGCGGACGATCGCCGCCGCGCGTCGGTCGTACCACGGCCACCACAAATTCTGGCTGCGGAAAGCCATCCAGGCCGAAACCAGATGGCTGCCGTCCCATACCGGCGCGAAGGACGGCGCATAATGCGCGATATGGTCGGCGGCATCTTCAGGCTCGAAAATCATGACCCCGGCGTTGACGATATGCCGCACCGCATCCGGTCGTCGCAGCGCGAGTTCCACCGCCGTCTGGCCGCCGGAATAGCGGCCGATCAGGTCCACGGCATCGATACCTAGCGCCTGCAGCGCGGCCTCGACCGTCGTGGCATAGTTTTCGATCGAGATCTCGGCCGGTGCCAGGATCGCATCCGAACCGCCATTGCCCGGCATATCGATCGACAGGATCGGGCGCGATCCCAGAAAGGGGGACAGGAAGGCGTCGAGCCGGTGAGTCGATCCGGCCTGATCGTGCAGCCCGAGCAATGGCATTCCGTAACCGTGCAATTGCCCGCGCGACATCAACTGACCGCCCGGTACGTCGATCAGATATTTGCCGAAGCCGCCATTATCGCCCGGACCAGAGTTCGGCAGCATGGCGCGCGGGCCCGGGGATGGCAGCAGCACTGCGGCAGTGCGCATGCCCGCCTCGAGATACACGATACGATCGCCATGTCGCGCCCGCAGTCGATCCAGATCCAAGGCCCACAGCGCACTGCGCAGCCGATCCCCCTCGGTGCTGGCGCGCAAGGCATCGATCAGCCGGGCGTGATGCTCCTCGGGCGATGGCATGTCGATCAGCACACGATCGGCATAGCGGCTGCTCGCTGGCGCGCGGAACAAGGCGGAGCGCGCGATCCTGTCCCATTGGGCGATCAGGTGCGTGCCGTCGAGGGTCGGCTTCAGCCTGTCGGGTTCGGCTGCGTATGCGTCGGGATTGCCATTGGGAAGGTCGCGCAGCACGACGCGCGAGACCAGGTCCGGTCGTGCATCCAGCAACGCCAGCGCCAAGGCACCGCCGTGCCCTTCGCCGACCACCGGGACAGGGCCGCACAACAGGGCGGAGATGAAGGCGACGAGCGGATCGACGAAGGGGCTGAGGCCGGCGCCGGGTCGCGGTAGATCCGAAAGCCCGTGGCCGGGCGGATCGATGGCGATGACGAAACGATCCGCAGCGAGTTCCACGAACAGCGGATCATCCGCGCGAACGCAGGTCGGCAGGTCGCCGAGCAACAAGACGGGCGAGCCCTGCCCTGCCGTCCGGTAATGCAATTGCCCATCGGGCAATTGGGCCAGGCCACGGCGAGCGGTGATCGATGCGGGATTGATATCTACCATTGCCAAACCGGCCTTGCCATGGAGCACAACGTCCGATGGATCGGGCAGTTCTCCATCACGATCAACGGAAGCAGAAAGTGGCGGCGCGGACCGCTCGGAACCGCGCCGCCCACCCGACTAGAAGTTGAACGCGAGCGTCGCGCCAACCGTACGACGCTCAGCGAATGAAGGAACCACCTGGCGCAGGCTTGGGATCGTGAATGCGCTGTCCAGGTAATATCGGTTGGTCAGGTTCTTCACGAAGAAGCTTGCAGTCATCGGACCATGCGACACGCCGATCTGTCCGTTTACCAGCGTTACTGCGGCAATCTTGCTGATGTTCACCGATTCTACGTATTGCTCACCACGGTAGTTGACGTCCGCGCCACCGAACAGCGTCCACCCTTGACCCGCGTCATGCCGCCAGTCCAGCCCGGCAGAGCCGGAATAGCGCGGAGTTCCAGGGATGTGATTGCCCCCGATCGCCCCGTTCTTGGCGCAAACGATATTGTCACAGATATTGATATAGGCAGGATCGACGGCGCCCTTGCTATAGGTCGGGTTACTGTAAGCGAACGAATAGTTCAGGGTGAACTCGCGGTTAGCCCGGACCTGGCCCTGGAGTTCGACGCCGTAGTCAGTGGCATTGCCGGCGGCAGCATAGATTGCCGGAGGCACCGAGCCCTGTGACAGATTGCCGATCGGAAAATTCGCCGGGATCACGCGGATCTGCTGGTTGGTCCAGTCGATGTAGAAGAGTGTAAGGTCCAAGACTACCCGATTGTCGAAGAAGCTGTTCTTCGTCCCGACTTCGTAGGTCCAGTTTCGTTCCTGACCGAACGACTGCTCCGATGGCAGCAACACGGTAGTACCAGTGACATAACCATTGAAGCCACCGGCTTTGACGCCGCGCGCTGCAGAAACGTAAAGCAGGTTTTGGGGCGCCAGCTTGTAGCTGAGGGTGACGCGAGGGGTGAAGTCCTTGAACGTGTTCTGCAGCAAGGGCAGCGCGGGATTTGAGCGATGCGCTAGGATATCGTTCAACTGGACCTTGTTGATCTGATAACGGCCCTCTGCGGAAATATTCGCCTTGCTGTCGAGGAAATTATATGAGGTTCGTCCGAAAACCGCGTCTGTCTGAAACTTTTGCTCCTGAATTGTAAATGGGGCGGTCAGTCCAGCTGTAGACAACGGATCGCTGGACAGTTGCTTAAGCGGCGTGTTCGGTGGAACGAAGAACAATCCGAACAGGAAGTTGTCAGTCGAATTGGAGTGATAATAGCCGATTTCTGCTTTCAACGGGCCTTTGTTGTCGAACGCCAGCCGAGCCTCGTGGCTTTGGAAATCAACCGTACCACCTTCTTTCTGTTGCGAAATCGTGGCCTTGCCGGTGGGATTGTAGCTGTTGGACGGGAACGACAGGTTTTCCTGGGCTGCGCTCGTGGTCTTGCCGAAAGTATAATACAGCGTCAGCGGATCAACGAAATTCCACTGCGCCGCAGCGCGGTATACCGTCGTCTTCGAGGTGGTGGGCGGTTGCTGGACCGAAGACGGCGCGGTTGGCGGGTTGCCGACGCCGGAACGCAAACCGGCCGGATTGGTCGGCAGAACTCCGCACAACAATGACGGGCCATGCGAGGTCGGATTGATCGGACCGCAATTGAGCTTGTCTTCGACGAACGTGCCGTCGACGGTGTAATAGGCCTTCTGTTCTTCCGATCGGTTCAAATGCGAATAGGATCCGTCGATCGTCAGGCGGGAGGAGGGAGTCAGGCGCAACGCGCCCGAATATGATTCGCGATCATAACCGCCGAAATAGTGGAACGGCCCAGTGATGCCGGGAAAGTTGTTGCGGATCGTACCGTCATATTTGCTGCGGCCATAAAACGCGCGGAATGACAGCAGATCCTTGATGATCGGGCCACCGATACCGGCGCGGTATTCGCCCCGGCCGCCATCGCCAATCGTCGCGGAACCATCGCCATGCCATTCGTTGGTCGGCTTTTTGGAGACGACATTGATCGCGCCGGAAAAGGTATTCTGTCCGTAAAGTGCACTTTGCGGGCCTTTGACGACTTCGATGCGCTCGATATCAGCCAGCGTGAAATTGGCCATGTAGCCGCGCTGGAGGTAGATGCCGTCGAGAAACACCCCGGTATTGGCCACAGCGTTCTGGACGTTTGCCTGGGCCAGGCCGCGGATCGTGACGTTGCCGTTAAATACGGTCACGAAGTCACGGAACTGCAACCCCGGCGTATAGGCGGCAATGTCTTTCAGATCGACGATCTGCTTGGTCGCCAGCGTGGCGCCGCTGATCGCGGTAATGGAGAGCGGCACATCCTGCAGGCGCTCGCTTGAATGTCGGGCCGTGACGACGATATCGCCGGGCACAGCCGGCGAATCTGCCGCCGTGGGGGCATCCGCCGCCGCGACCTTTTCCTGCGCGTGCGCTAGCGCGGGCAACATCATTGCCAGTGCTGTGGACGCCAGGCTTGCCGAAAGGAAGGCACGCTTTTCCAAACTGTTTCTCATCAACAATCCCCTATTTGACTGATAAAAAGCGATAAAGTGTACGATTCGAATACGACGGCGCCGATGGGCAAGTTTTGCTTCCGATCGACGTGGGCGTCGCTGCTGTCCGGCAGTACCACTGGCCCCAGCCTTGCTGGCTGGGACCCTCCCGCGATCTCCGTTGTCTGGCAGGTGAAGAGCAAAGCGAAGGCCTTGCTGCAGACTGACCACCGCTCGGAGATTTCTTTGTGTCGCCAACGCTATGCGTGACCTGCCAACCATCCGCCCGAAGCGGCGCAACGGTCTGCGCGGCGGTCATGCCTGGCTCATCGCTGGATAGGCCCAGGGCCGGTGTTGCCGGTCCCGGGCGAGGAACGCCTGGATTTCTTCACTGCGCTGCTGAGTCAGTGCGATCGCATCCAACCCATGGAGCAGCATCTGCCTCGCCTCGGCCTCGATAACGAAGTCGTACCGCGTACCCGCTGCGGTCGTTACCGTCTGCGCGGACAGGTCGATGGTGAGCGGCACGGCGCCACCGGCTGCAACGTCCCCGATCGCATCGCGCGAAAGCGCGACCGGAACGATGCCGTTGAGCACGCAATTGGCACGGAAAATCGGATTGAACGACACGGCCACGATCGCGCGAAAGCCATATTCGGCCAGAGCCCATGCGGCGTGTTCGCGGCTCGATCCGCAGCCGAAATTCGCCCCTGACAGAAGAATTGTGGCGTCGGCGAAAGCCGGGTCGTTGAGCACGAAATCCGGCGCCGGCTGGCGCGCGCCGTTGCGGGTGTAGCGCCAGCCCGCGAACAGCCCGTCCTTCAGCCCCGTCTTGCCGACACTGGTCATTTCGCGCGATGGAATGATCGCATCGGTGTCGATATTGTCGCGGATCAGCGGCGCGGCGACGGAGACCAGGGTGGAAAACGGCGTCATGCAGGCAACGGCGCAAGATCAACGACACCGGCAATCCGGCCTGTCACCGCCGATGCGGCAACCGTTTCAGGCGATGCCAGATGGGTCCGGACCCGAAGCCCTTGCCGGCTCTCGAAGTTGCGGTTGGTGGAGCTGATCACGCGCTGTCCGGCGCCGAAGCTCTCGCCACCGGCAAAGAAGCACATGGAGCATCCGGGTTCGCGCCATTCGAAACCCGCATCGCGAAAGATCCGATCAATGCCTTCGGCTTCGGCGGCGCGCTTCACCTCGCCCGATCCGGGCACGCAGATCGCCCGAACGCCCGGCGCCACCCGGCGGCCGTCGAGTACCGCAGCCGCCCGGCGCAGGTCGGAAAGACGGCCGTTGGTGCACGATCCGATAAACGCCGCGTCGATCGGCAATCCATGAACGCGTTCGCCGGCGACCAGCGCCATATAGTCCAGCGCCGCTGCGTTTTCCTGCGGGCCCGACGCCCGGCCCGGCCCGGGCACGACCGAATCCAGAGGCACCGATTGTTGCGGGTTCGTGCCCCAGCTTACCATCGCCTTCACATCACCGGCATGGATTTTCACCTCGCGGTCGAATGCGGCATCAGCATCGCTGCACAGCCTCTGCCAGTCCGCAACGGCCTGGTCCCACAAGGCGCCCCGCGGCGCCATCGGCCGGTCGCGCACATAATCGAACACCGTATCGTCAGGCGCGATGATCGCGGTGAACGCGCCAAGCTCCGTGGCCATGTTGCACAGCGTCAGCCGCTCATCGATGCTGAGCAGATTTACCGCCGCCCCGGCATATTCCACGATCATGCCGCGCGCCCCGGCAGATCCCAATCCTTGCAACAAGTGCAGGGCGAGGTCCTTCGCGGTCACGCCGGCGGCCAATCGTCCGGCGATGGTGATGCGCATCGTACCCGGTTTTTTGACACGGAGCGTTCCGGTCGCCAGGGCATGTTCGGCCTCGCTCGAGCCGATACCCCAGGCCAGCGCGCCAATTGCGCCCTGGCTGCCGGTGTGGCTGTCCGGGCAGACCAGGGTCAGGCCGGGCAGAACGATACCCTGCTCGGGGGAAATGACATGAACGATGCCCTGGCGCGGATCGCCCAGGTCGAACAGCGTGATGCCGGCAGCCCGCGTCGCCGCGCGAGTGGCGGCGATGAAGGCGGAACCGGTGGGCATCAGGGTGGAGTCGCCGCGGCCGGGAAGGGTATCGACGATATGGTCCATCGTCGCAAAGGCCCGCTCTGGCGCCAGCACCCCGCGCTTTGCCGCGGCCAGGCTTTGCAGGGCAACGCTACCGGTGCGTTCGTGCAGGAGTATCCGATCGACCGCGATGAGCGCCGTCCCACCGCCGAGATCGGCGATGCAGTGCGTATCCCATAACTTGTCGAACAGTGTGATGCCCACTTTGACCCCGTAGCTTGTCACATAAGCGTAGCAGGGTTATTTTGATATACAACTAGAACAATTAAAATTTGCCGTGCGGTGCGCGGGGCGATCGGCTAGAGGGGCGCATGGCCACCATCTTGGACGAAACGAGCGACGCCGCGCCGTCGCGGATTCGGCGGGAACATGCGGTTCCGCTCTATCACCAGATCTATTTGGAACTGCGCGACGAGATTCTCGGCGGCAAATTGCCGTTCGGCGCGTCGGTACCGACCGAACTCGAGCTGGCGGCGCTGCACGGCGTGTCCCGCATCACGGCGCGCCGCGCGCTGCACGAATTGTCGTGCAACGATCTGGTTGAACGCAGGCGCCGCACCGGCACCCGGGTTACCTTTCGACCGCGATCATCGCCGCTGGAAACAAGTGTCGATCAGGCATTCGAATCGCTGATCGCCTTTGGCAGGGTAACGCGCGTTGACGTGCTGGACGTAATCGAAGAGCCGGCAGACGCCCATATTGCAGCGCTGCTCGACCGTCCGGAAAAGGCGCCGATGATCCGTGCGCGTCGCATTCGCCATCTCGATCGCGAGCCGCTCGGTCTGGTGACCAGCTGGCTGCCCTGCGATCTCGGGATCGAACTGACCAGCGCCAACCTGACTCGCACGCCGATGCTCGACCTGCTCCGCAACGCCGGGCTGAATTTCGGCGGTGGCCGCCAAACGATCTCCGCCTTCCATGCCAGTCCGGCATTGGCCGCCACTCTGACGATCGAGCCGCGTGCCGCCATGCTGCGAATCGAACGGGTCGTCGCCGACACGCGCGAGCGTCCCGTGCTGGTGACGATTGCCGACTATCGCGCCGATCGCTACCGGATCAGTCTCGGCCTTAACACCGGCCTGCAAGTCGACCTTTCGCACAGTAGGTAATCACCCGAGCGCAGCCGCGATCATCGCGTCGTCCATTCCCGCCTCGCGCAATACCGCAGCACCGTCCGCACCCGATATCGGCAAATCATGCCGTCGCGGCATGCGGGCACCGTCGAGTTCGATCGGCAGCCCCGGCAGGCGGGTTTGTGAGCCGTCCTCGAGCGTGATTTCGACCAGGCCCTCCTTGACCAGCTGCGGATCGTCGAAAAGGTCGTCGGGACGCGCGATCGGCGCGAACGGCAAGCCGATGGCGTCCAGCTTGGTCATCAGCGAAGCGCGGTCATGGCTGGCAAACAGCCTGCGAACGGTTGGCAGAAGCGATTCGCGCCGCTCGACCCGCTGATTGTTAGTGGCGAGCGTCGCATCCGACGCCAGTTCGGCCAGGCCGAATGCGGCACAGAAGGCGACCCATTGGCTGTCGCTGACGACGCCGACAAAAAGTTGCTCATTCTCGTGCGCGGTTTCGAAAACGTCGTAAATCGCCCAGGCCGACAGCCGCTCGGGCATCGGGCGTGCCGCTATACCGGTGACCGCCTGTTGCGCCATGTGCTGGCCCATCAGGAACGCGGTCGTCTCGAACAGCGCGCAGGTGATGATCCCACCCGTACCGGTGCGATGGCGACGCTCCAGCGCGGCGAGAATACCGATCACGCCGAACATCCCCCCGGCAATGTCGATCACCGAGGCGCCGGCGCGGAGTGGCTGCCCCGGCGGGCCGGTCATATAGGCCAGGCCGCCCATCATCTGGGTCACTTCGTCGAGCGCCGCGCGATGCTCGTAAGGGCCCGCCAGAAACCCCTTGCCGGCACAATAGATCAAACGCGGATTGGCGCTCAGCGAGGCCTCCGCACCAAGGCCGAGCCGCTTCAGTGTGCCCGGTCGGAAATTCTCGATCACGATATCCGCGCCAGCCACCAGGACCTGCGCGGCGGCCAGGCCGGCCGGGGCCTTGAGATCCAGGCAAAGGCTTCGCTTGTTGCGGTTGAACATCGGGAAATAGCCAGCGCCCGAACCAAGCAGGCGACGAGTCGGATCACCCCCTTTCGGTTCGATCTTCACCACGTCTGCGCCGAGATCGGCCAGCACCAGCCCGATCGACGGACCCATGACCATGTGGGTGAACTCGATCACGCGAATGCCGGCCAAGGGTAATTCGTTCAGGTTCATCAATGCCTCTTATTCGGGATGGGACGAAAGGTAGCGATGCGCTCTCGACACGCTGCAAAGTTTTGTTATATGATTAGGACATTAAAGCCAAGGCCGCTCCGATGCACCCCGATGCCGACCGTTTCAAGTCTCGAAAACACGTTGACATCCTGGTCAGCGAAGTCGGTCCGCGCGACGGCCTCCAGTCGATCGCGCCGATCCTGCCGCTCGCCGTCAAGCAGGCCTGGATCGCCGCTGAAGCCGCCACCGGCGTCACCGAAATCGAGGTGGGCAGTTTCGTGCCGGCCAGCCTGCTGCCGCAACTTGCCGACACGGCGGAACTGGTGCGCTTTGCCCGGACGGTCCCTGGCCTGACCGTGGCCGTGCTCGTGCCAAATGCGAAAGGCGCTGCCGCCGCAATCGCCGCAGGAGCGCATAAGATCACGCTGCCGCTATCGGTTTCCGAATCGCACAGCATGGCGAATTTGCGCCGGACCCATGCGCAGGTCGTTGCCGAAGCGCGGGCGATCGGTGAGATGATCGCGGCGCTGCCAGAAACTGAGCGGCCGCATTTCGAGGGTAGTTTGTCCACCGCGTTCGGCTGCACACTGGAAGGGGCGATTGCCGATGCGCAGATCGCCCGACTTGGCGAGGCCCTGATGGCGGCCGGGTGCGATGAATTGGGCCTGGCCGATACCAGCGGCTATGCCGACCCCACAGCGGTCAGGCGGCTGGTCGCACTGATGCGGGCGGTGGCAGGCGACGCTGCGGTGACCGGCATTCACCTCCACAACACGCGCGGGCTGGGCCTTGCCAACGTGCTGGCCGGGCTCGAAGCCGGGCTCACCACTTTCGATGCCTCGCTTGGCGGGCTGGGCGGCTGTCCGTTTGCGCCCGGCGCCAGTGGCAACATCGTTACCGAGGATCTGGTCTTCATGCTTGAAGCGATGGGCCTGCATACCGGGATAGATGTCTATGCTCTACTGGAAGTGCGCCGGATCCTGGCCGATGCCCTGCCGACCGTGCCATTATACGGCTTCACCCCCGCTGCCGGACTGCCACCATGGTTTCCGAGCGGGAATGGCGCACCGCGTTTCGCCCGGACAGCCACACGCGCAATGAGGCAAGCATGACGGACGACCGCGCAACATTGCCGCCGGCGCCCAGCCCGATCGGCACGAAGATGGTGTCCGACGGCAAGACCGCACGCCAGCTGTTCGAAGAGCTCATAGCCGATCCGGCGCGCAGCAAATTCGGCTTCGGCGATCGCCTGGCCATCGTGAATGTCGATTTCCAGAACGCCTATACCAAGATCGACGAGTTCAAAACCGCTTACGAAACCGATCCGCGCCAGATCGAGTATGTGAACACCATTTCCCGCCTCGCCCGTGCCAGAGGCATGCCGGTGATCTGGACCCATGTCGCGTATGTGGGCAACGCCGCCGATGCCGGGGTGTGGGGCACGCGCACGAACACGCCGGATTCGTTGCAGAACATCAAATACGGATCGCGCCGCCACGATTTTGACGATCGCTGTGAAATCGATCCGAGCGTGGACGTGATCTATGACAAGCGCATGCCGTCGGCATTCTTCGAGACGCCGCTGCAAAGCCTGCTCGTCTGGCACAAGGTCGATACCGTTGTCGTAACCGGCGGATCGACCTCTGGCTGTGTTCGCGCCACTGCGGTCGATGCGCTGAGCCGCGGCTATCGCACAATCGTTCCGATCGAGACCTGCGCCGACAAGCACGAAAGCTATCATTACGCCAACCTGACCGATCTTCAGCTGAAATATGCCGATGTCGAGCCAGTGCAAATTGTCATCGACTGGTTGCAGGCGCGCTAATCCATCTGATCGGACGCGTCGCGACTTGGGTTCCTGTATTCAACGCAGCCCGCCATGCTTGGGTGGTGGGCTGCCACGGAGGCCAGCCATGGAAAAAGGTGTTCCCATCCGATCGCTCAGCCGCGGCGTTGCCGTGCTGCAAGCGATCAACCGCGGCGGTTCGCTTTCCATGATGGAAATTTCACGGACGTCGGACGTGCCCTATCCCACCGCCTGCCGCATCGTACAGACGCTGCTGTTCGAAGGATTGATCGAGAAGGAAGATGCCCGCAAGCGCTATCGCCCGGCGGCGTTGGTGCAGACGCTGGCGCACGGTTTCCAGGGATATGCCACACTGGCCACGGCGGCGCGGCCGCATATTGTCGATCTGACGCGGCGGATCGGCTGGCCGATCTCGCTCTCGACACCCATCGGGCATTCGATGGTGCTGCGCGATTCGACTCACGAATTATCCGCACTTACCTTTAACAATTACTATCCCGGCCATGCTTTCCCAATGCTGGAATCGGCCGCGGGCCTGGCCTTCCTTGCCCACCTGCCCGACGACGAGCGAGCTGACCTGCTCGACTCGCTCAAATTGCTGCCACGGCGCGACAACATGCACACGATCGCGCTGCTGGAAACCACCGATCTCGTCGCTGAAATCCGGCAAGCGGGTATTACCCACCGCAGCAACAACCAGTTCACGCGCAACCCCGGCAAGACATCGTCGATCGCAGCGCCAGTCTTCGAGGATTCTGTCGTCACGGGGGCAATCACCATGGCCTTCTTCTCGGTCGCGATGAAGATGAGCGCGGCGATCGAAAGGTTTGCCGGTCCGCTCAAGGAGACGGCTGACGCAATCAGCGAATCGTGTCGCTGCCTCAATCTGCAGGCGGCCGAATAAGTGGAGTGTACGCAGCATGTTTCGACCATTCCCGAGAATCGTCCCCGAGCAGCGCCAGGGCTTTATCCGCATCGCAAAGAATCCGCTCGTGACGGGTGACCGCCAGTTAGCCGGTGCTACGGCATGAGCATGCGCAAAATTGCTATCACCTGCGCGCTGACTGGCGCCGGAGACACCGTCAACCGCAGTCCGCATGTCCCCGTCTCGCCGGCAGAGATTGCCGACGATGCGATCGCGGCCGCGCGAGCCGGTGCGGCAATCGTCCATATCCATGTGCGCGATCCGCAGACTGGCGTCGGCGCCCGCGAGCCGGAACTGTTCCGAAAAACCGTCGAGATTGTGCGCAATTCCGGCACCGATGTGGTGCTCAACCTCACCGCAGGAATGGGTGGAATCCTGCATCGGCCATACGACGATCCGATGCAGGACGGACCCAAGACCGATCTCGTCACCTCGGCCGAACGGTTTCGACACGTGGTGGAGTTGCTGCCGGAAATCTGCACCATCGACTGTGGTTCGATGAACTTCGGCAAGGAAGACGTGGTGGTCAACCGACCGCGCGATCTCGCCTGGATGGCTGCGCGTGCCCAGGAACTTGGGGTGAAGCCGGAGCTCGAGTGTTTCGACATGGGCCAGGTTCAGCATGCGCTCGATCTGATCGACGCCGGGCTGATCGACGGTCGACCGCTGTTTCAGTTCGTACTGGGCGTAGCGGGTGGCGCCCCCGCCTCGACCGAGAGCATGCTGGCCTTGCGCAACATGTTGCCAAGGGATGCCTTCTGGGCGGCTTTCGGCATATCGCGCCACGAATTTCCGATGGTCGCGCAGGCTGCGCTGCTCGGCGGCAATGTTCGGGTGGGGCTTGAGGACAATCTCTATCTCACCCACGGGCAATTGGCGACCAATGCGCAGCTGGTCCGGAAAGCGGGGGTGATCCTGGGCGAACTTGGCTTCGGCATCATGACGCCCGCCGAAGTGCGCGATGCATTAGATCTCAAGACTTTTCACTAGGAGACTGACAATGGCGTCAGGCGCGATCACCACACCCGATCTGATTCTCAAGCCGCTGCCCGCGACTCCGGAAAACCTTGCCGGCTACGGCTGGACGATCGGGACGCCGGCGGGCGTGGAGCGCGACAAGATCGACTTCTATGGACGAGAGGTCCGTGTGACTCATCCGGCGGAATTCCATTCCAACGCGGATACGTGTCTGAATCTGGTGAGCTTCACGGAACGACCGCTGAAGGTACGCTGGATGGAATATCACACCAAACACACGCAGACCTTTATTCCGCTCGATGGCAAGCCCTTCTACATGGTGCTGGGCAAGCCCACCTGCCGCCGTCCCGACGGCACCTTCGACGAGAGCCAGCCGGAAGAACCCGATCTCGAAAACATCCGCTGTTTTCACTTCGACGGTTCGGCCGGCATCGTCATGCACGTCGGCACCTGGCACGAGGTTCCCTTTCCGATCGAAGGCAGCACGCATTTCGTCTGCATCTGCACCAATGAAACCAACGACAACCTCGAAGGCCAGGACGAAAATGGCGAGGCCCGGGGCGGCGATCTCGACAAGATCAGGATTGAGCGCCGGTTCGGCCACAGCATCGTGATCGCGCCATGATCGCGCTTTACACCGCAACAACGCCGAACGGTCGCAAGGTTTCGATCGCGCTGGAAGAGATGGGGCTGACCTATGAGGTCCATGCCTTCAACTTGCGGGCGATGGATCAGAAGACACCGGAATTCCTGAAAATCAATCCTAATGGACGCATTCCTGCGATCGTCGATGATGGGTTCGCAGTGTTCGAAAGCGGTGCGATCCTGCTGTATCTGGCGGAAAAGACCGGCATGTTGCTGCCATCCGATCACCACGGCCGGAGCCGCGTGATCCAATGGCTGATGTGGCAGATGGGCGGGCTGGGACCGATGCAAGGCCAGGCAAATGTGTTTTTCCGCTATTTTCCGGAGAAATTGCAGCCCGCCATCGATCGCTACCAGAACGAAGTGCGCCGCCTGTTCGGCGTGATGGACGCGCGGCTCGGCGAGGCTGAATGGCTGGCCGACGACTATTCGATCGCCGACATCGCCTGCTACCCGTGGGTGGCGCAGGCCGACTGGTCGGGCGTGCCGCTCGACCCCTTCCCGAATTTGACGCGCTGGTTCGCGGGCATCGGCGATCGTCCGGCGGTGATCGCAGGCATGCAGGTGCCCGCCCCGCCGCGTAAGGCCGCAGCGGTGATCGCCACCGCGCAGAAACTGATCATGACATGAAATGGCCGAACCGAGCGCGGCTGGCGCTGTCGATCGTCGTCAATATCGAAGAAGGGGCGGAACAATCGATCCTCGATGGCGACAAGGGCCCCGAACCGGTCGATGAATTGCAGGCAGTGCCGCACAAGCCGATCCGGGCCCACGGCAACGAAAGCAATTACCAATACGGCATCAACGAGGGCGCGCCCCGCATTCTGAGGCTGCTCGATGCTTACGACATGCGCGCGACGTGGACGGCAGCGGGGCTGGCACTCGAACGCGCGCCTGGGCTCGCCCGCGCGATCGCCGCGCGCGGTGATGAAACCTGTTGCCATGGCTATCGCTGGATACATCAGTTTCAGATGGAAGAAGCTGCAGAGCGCGATTTCATCGTCCAGGCGCGCGACTCGATCGAACGGAGTACCGGGACGCGTCCAGTCGGGTGGCTTTCGCGCTATCTGCACACGGACAATACCCGTCGCTTGCTCGTCGAGGAGGGCTTCACCTATCACATGGATGATTTCAGCCGCGACACCCCGTTTTGGGATGCGGTGTCGCTGGCTGATGGCGTGACAAAACCGATCGTGATCCTGCCGTATGCGCTCGACACCAACGACATGAAGTTCTGGCTGACGCCGGCCTATTCGCCCGAGGCATGGCTGAACTATGCGATCAAGACGTTCGACTGGCTGTACGACGAAAGCGAAAGAATGATGTCGATCGGCCTGCACCTGCGAATAATCGGGCGCCCGGGTCGGATATGGGCGCTGAAGGCTTTTCTGGAGCATGTGGTGCGCAAGCCGGATGTCTGGATCGCGTCCCGCGCCGAAATCGCCGCCTGTTTCGCCGACCAGCATCCGGCACCGCAATCGAGCGACCTTCCATGACTGAGCATTACGACGACATTCGCGAATCCGTGCGGCGGCTGTGCTCTGAATTTCCGGGTGCCTATTGGCAGGCGAAGGACCGCGAGCGCGCCTATCCGACCGAATTCGTCGATACGCTGACGCGCGAGGGGTTTTTGTCGGTCCTCATTCCCGAGGCATACGGCGGATCGGGACTGGGGCTGGGTGCGGCCACCGCAATCCTGGAGGAAATCCATCGCTCGGGCTGCAACGGCGGGGCGTGTCACGCACAGATGTATGTCATGGGCACCATTCTCACGCACGGCAGCGATGCGCAGAAGGCGCAATACCTGCCCGCAGTGGCGAATGGCGAGCTTCGCCTGCAAGCGTTCGGGGTGACCGAGCCGACCAGCGGCACCGACACCACCCGCATCCGCACCTTTGCCCGGCGCGATGGCGACGACTACCTCGTTTCGGGGCAAAAAAT
Source organism: uncultured Acetobacteraceae bacterium (assembly GCA_964658485.1). Lineage (GTDB taxonomy): Bacteria > Pseudomonadota > Alphaproteobacteria > Sphingomonadales > Sphingomonadaceae > Novosphingobium. Next base: position 22,588 of record CAZZYX010000027.1, read on the forward strand.
CTGGATCAGCCGGGCCGAACACTCCGACCTGATGGTTCTGCTTGTGCGGACGACCCCACGCGATGCCTGCGCGAGGCCCTTCGACGGGATGAGCGTGCTGCTGGTGGACATGCGCGAGGCGGTCGGCAACGGCCTGACCATCCGCCCGATCCGCACGATGCTCAACCATGCGACCACCGAACTGTTTTTCGACGATCTGCGCGTGCCCGCCGCCAATCTGATCGGTGAGGAAGGCAAGGGCTTCCGCTACATCCTGTCGGGCATGAACGCCGAACGTATCCTGATCGCGGCGGAATGCATCGGCGATGGGCGTTACTTCGTCGACCGGGCGGCGGCCTATGCCAGCGAGCGTCAGGTGTTCGGGCGGCCCATCGGCGAGAACCAGGGCGTGCAGTTCCCGATCGCCCGGGCCTATGTGCAGGTGACAGCGGCAGCGCTGATGGTCGACAAGGCGGCGGCGCTGTTCGACGCCGGCGAACCGTGCGGGATCGAGGCCAACATGGCCAAGATGCTGGCTTCGGAAGCCAGTTGGTATGCCGGCGACCAGTGCCTGCAGACGCATGGCGGCTTCGGCTTTGCCGAGGAGTACAATATCGAACGCAAGTTCCGCGAAACCCGGCTGTACCAAACCGCCCCGATCAGCACCAACCTCATCCTCAGCCATGTCGCAACGCATGCGCTCAACCTGCCGAAGTCGTTCTGAATGCGGCATGTGATGTCCTGCCCCGCCATCCCGTCGCTCGCATGCGCTGCGCGCGTGGCTGCTAGAGCGGGAAGCGCAACATGCGAGATCGTCTGCCGAGATCGCGGACCGGGCTATGTCGCTGCGGCCACCGAAGCGGCGCCCCAGGCCCGGCAAGTGGCGGATCGCTGGCACCTGTTCGAGAATGCGTCTGCGGCATTCCTGGCCGCGCAGCGTTCCGAGATGCCCTGCCTGCGCAGGGCGCTGGCGCCCCTCGGGACCAGTCGATCCCGCCACCCTGACCCGCGCCGAACGCCTTGAGTGGGATGGCGCCGAGATCCGGGAAACGCTCAACCAGCAGATAATCGATCTGGCCGGCCAGGGCGTGCCGATCAGGGTCATGGCGCGCACCACCGGCGTCTCGCGCCAGACCATCCGCAAGATCCTGCGTGGTCAACGTCACGACACATTCCGCAATCGCCAAAGCTCGCTCGATGACTGGTCGCTCACGCTTGAAGCCGAGTGGAGCGCGGGCTGCCGGGTCGGCGCTGAGCTACGGCGGCGACTAAAGGCATCGGGCTTTGTCGGTTCGTTGCGCGTGGTCAGCGAATGGACCACCCGCCGATGCCGTGACGAAAAACTCGGCCATAACGCTGGCGCCTCGATGAGCGCGCGTAAAATCGCCCGCAACATGACGACTGAACGGGAAACGGGCTCGCCGCAGACGGCGATGATCAACGCGGTGATCGAAAGAGCTGTGCCCGCACTGGTCGCAGCCCGCGACGTCCTGGACCGCTTCCATGCGATGATGCGCTCCAAAGAGGAGGCGCGCCTCGATCTGTGGATTGCCACGGCCGCCAGCAGCAAGCTCGCAGCTTTCGCAGCTGGCGTCGAAGCGGACAAGGACGCCGTGGCCGCCGCGATCTCAAGCCCATGTTCGAGCAGCGCGCAGGCACGTGCAACGCGAGGTGTTGCGGTTATCCGACACGCGGTCGCCCCGTGCGACGCGGTCCCATCCGTCGACAATAGGAAGTAGGATATCGGCGTTGATCACCCCCATCCCCTCGCCGCCGCCCGGGCTTGCCGATCTTTCATGCGGCTATGCCGATGGCACTCTCGATCCGATGGGGATCATGGCGCTTGGCACGTGCGGTCCGCGGCTCAGACGGATCCATGGCCGGGGTTACGGCCACGGCGCCTGGCGCTATCAAGAGCACATCGCGACACGCGCCGAAGAAGCCGCGACCTTGCGGGCAGCGCTGGCGAATTATGAGGTGCCTCTGATGCCGACGACACCGCATCCGGCCGTTTCGCACGATGCACCGACGCCCGACGATCAGGCGGTGTTCATCGCGCTACCCGCTTGTCCGGGATGGGCGGCGACGGCGGGGTTGGTCGGGCAAAGCGGTGGCTTCCCACACTCGACCGGTCGCAATTTCGGATGACAAACATCAAAGAGCCGTCCGAGGACACCCCCGCCCCGCGTGGCCTCACGCGAGGCCTGACGGTTTTGATGGCGATCGCCGCTGGCGTGGCGGCTGCCAGCATCTATTACAACCAGCCGATGCTGGGTTTGATGCGCCGTGATCTGCCAGGCGCCGCGACCGCGCTAATCCCGACGGCCACGCAGGCAGGTTTCTCATTCGGCCTCCTTTTGCTCGTGCCGCTGGGCGATCTGATCGAGCGCAAGCGACTGATCGTGACGCAATTCGCCTTTCTCGCTTTGGCGTTGATCGCCAGCGCCGTGGCGCCGACTGCCGGCTTCGCGGTGTTGGCAGCGGTCTTGCTCGGCGTGGCGGCGACGGCTGCGCAGCAGATCGTGCCGTTCGCAGCCACCCTCGCATCGCCGTCCCGCCGAGGTGCGAGTGTGGGCATGGTCATGTCGGGGCTTTTTCTGGGCATCCTGCTCAGCCGAACCCTGGCCGGTGTGGTTGCGACGTATCTCGGCTGGAGAGCGATGTTCTGGCTCGCCGTACCGCTGGTTCTGGCCGTGGGTGTGTGGCTGGCGCTCCGGCTACCGCGCAGTCGGCAGTCCGAACGCCTGCATTATGGTCGATTGCTCGGTTCGATCGGGCAGCTTTGGTGCGACCAAAGCGCGTTGCGGGTCGCCGCGATAACACAAGCACTGTTATTTGCCGCCTTTTCCGCCTTCTGGTCGCTGCTTGCACTCCACCTGCAGGAGCCGCACTACGATCTGGGCGCCGATGTGGCGGGCCTGTTCGGCGTCGCCGGGGCGGTGGGCATCGTCGCGGCGCCGCTGTCGGGCGCGATCGCCGATCGCCGCGGGCCGCGGCTGGTGGTCCTGATCGGAGCGGCGGTGACGTTCGCCGCATGGGTGCTTATGGCGTGTTGGACGTCGATCGCGGGGCTGGTGGTGGGCGTCATGCTTCTCGATTTCGGCGTGCAAAGCGCCTTGGTCTCGAACCAGTCGATCATCTATGCGCTACGTCCCGATGCCCGGGCGCGGCTGAATACCGCCTTCATGGCCGTGATGTTCGCGGGCGGGGCGATCGGATCGGCGGTGGCGATGCAGGCGTGGACGCTGGGAGGGTGGGCCGCCGTCACGGTACTGGGCATCGCTTGTGGCGGCCTCGCCACCTTGGTCCAGATCGCTGTAACCCGACACGATCGGGCTACGGCCGGTTTATCGCAAGGCGGATAGTCGGTGAAGACATCGCTACGCCGAGCGGCTATAGCGCAGCGCTGCGGAAATCAAAAAATCCGCCCTGCGGACAGAATGAACACACCGCGCGCGATCCGATTCATCGCCGGTACGGTGGACGCAACGATGCCGCAGGAGATTTCTAGCTTGACCAGCGACCCGCGCGTTCCCGTCGCCATCTGGCCGGAGATTCCACAGCCGCTGATGCCGTATAGCCCGGCGGTCAAGGCAGGCGGCTGGGTATTCGTCTCCGGTCAACTGGCCTCGGATTTCAAGACCGGCATCGCGCCGGAGGCGCGGGCCGCCAACCCCAATCTGGAGGATGAACAAGCGCTGCAATCGCGCTTCGTCATGGAAACGCTCAAGCGGACCTTGGCCGCGGCGGGCTGTGACATCGCCCGCGACGTCGCCCGCATCTGGCAATGGTTCCCGTGGGATTCGCCGACGCCGGAACAGTTCAAACGCGGCGATTGCTGGCCGGGCCTGTCGATTACGCCGTATCTCGATGCCCGCAACGACTATATCGCGGTGCCGCGCCCGGCCTCGACGGCGGTCAGCATTCGCGCGTTGCCGGTGCGCGGCGCGCGGATCGAAGTCGATATGATCGCGATTGACGATCCCGGCAGCATTCCGGAAGGAATCGACGCCCCCGACGGCGTGCCGATGCCGCTCGCGGGCTATTCGCCAGCGCTGCGCCGTGGCGACTGGGTGTTCCTGGCCGGCGAGGTTCCGACCGATTGGCAGGGCGATTATGGCGAAGCGCGGCACATGGGCGCGGCTAGCGCGCTGGCGCGCGAGGCTCGCGTCAATCCCTATGTCTGGTACGGCTCGCCGATCGAGGCGCAGACCGATTACACGTTGTCCAAGCTGGCGGCGATCGCGCAGGCCGCCGGGTCGTCGCTCGATCGCGCCGTGAAGGCGGACGTCTATATCGGCGATCCCACTGATTTTGCCGGTATGGACCGGGTCTGGAAACGCTGGTTCCCGAACAATCCGCCCGCGCGCTGCGTCATTCCCTATATGGGCTTGGGAACGATGGGCAGTCGGATAGAAATCGCCTTGACCTTGCTTACCAACGATTCAAAGCTGACAATCGATCGTGTCGAGACGTCGGACGCCCCGGAACCCTTCAGCCATGAGCCGCAGGCGGTCAGGGTCGGCGAGTTCCTGTTTCTGAGCCAGCAGATGGCGTGCGACAGCCGCGGAAGGCTGGCAGACGGCATGCTGCGCCACGCGGAATTCCCGTGGTACGGCCTACCCGGCAAGAACCAGATGCGGTACATGCTGAAAAACGTCAGCGCTATCTGCGAAGCTGGCGGCACGCGACTCGACAATGTCGTCCGCCGCGCCTGTTTCCATGACGAGGGCACGCACTTTGCCGATTCCATCGACGAATGGGCGGCGCATTTTCCAGGGATAAAGCCCGCTTCCACGACGATGCAGATTGGCGGCCCGCTGGTGGTCCCCGGAGCCAATGCGCTGCTCGACCTGATCGCCTTTGCGCCGCCGAAAGAGGCATGAAGCTTCACGATCGATGCGAGTGTTTGGTCTAGAGGTGATGCAACTGAGCAGCAGGAGACGCGGCGGGTTGTCGGGATGCGCGCTGAACCGGCGCGATCTCGCGCTGCCGCGGGGTCTCTATGGCGGCGCGCAATCGACTGATCGCATACCGCTGTCAGATGGTGCGGGGGAAGTGATCGCCATCGGTGCGGGCGTCAGCGAAGTTGCGGTCGGTGACATCGTCGTTTCCGCCAACCTCGAACGCTGGCAGGATGGTCCGTTCAATCCGGCCTATATGCAACGCGATGTCGGTAATCATGCCGGTCATCGGCGCAAGATTCGAATTCGGCGAGGCCTCGGCCGCGTTGGCCGCGTTCGCCGCCAACGAGGTTATCGGGAAGATCGTAATTGAACACCGTTGATCGAGCGAAAAGCTCGTAGGGCGGCGCTTACCGGGTAGAGCTCATGCAGCAAGAAACGCGTTTATCGCGCGCGCGACTTCAGCAGGCTTCTCCTGATGGACGAATGAGCCCGCCTTCGGGATGACGACCGCTGCGTGTTCGGAATGAGCCGCTTGCCGACCTCGGCATATTTCGCGTAGCGGCCGCGGTCGGCGTTGATCAGGAGCGTCGGCGCCTTCACGAGCGGGAGATAATCGGTGACGCCGACCCGGCCGACGCCGCGCTCGCAACTGCGCAGCCATAGTCCGGCTTTGGCGCGACTGAGTCCCTGTTCGCGGATCACGCGCGGATCCATCGTCCCGAACAGAAGCGTCTGTTCGAGACGATGGATCCGCGGCGGCAAAGCGCCAATCGGCGATCCAGCCACCCAATTTGGGCAATAGCACCAGCGGCTCACCGCCTTCGGGTCCGAGCGTCGCATAGTGAAGTTTGCCACCGACCGTGGCAATATCGCCCCGGCCTGTCCAGGGACCGCGCAGGTCGTCGCAGGAAACATTCGCGATCGCGGACGATGCGATCGGCGCGGTGAGGGCGAGGCCCGTCGCTGACAAGAGCGCTTCACGGCGAGTCTGGGCGGCGGCGAGGAGTGGCATGGTGCTGTCCTTGAAAAAAAGGATGATGGCTTAGACTCGATGACCGAAACGCCAGGGAAACAAAACCTGCCATGCCGCGCGCCAGCGCATCGCCATTCTCCATTGCCCTAGTCACGCCCCTCTCGGGTTTTGCGACTACCGTCGAGCCGGTACCAGCCCGCTCAACCGCTCGACCTCTGAGTAGCGGGCGGATCTCATACCAAGCTGCATCGGCTTTGGCCTGAATACCGGTCCGCAAGTCGAACTCTCGCCCAGTTGGCAGGTCGCCCGAGGCATCGATCGGGCGCAAGCCGAGTGGCCCCTCAGACCAGCCCGCCATCGACGATGATCGTCCGCCCGTTGATCCAACGCGCGGACGGCGAGGCGAGGAAGCAGACGACATCGGCGATGTCGCCGGGTTCCCCGAAACGCCCGAGCGGCGTTTGCGCAATGATGTCGGCACGGATGTCTTCGGGCAGCCATGCCGTCATCGCCGTGTCTGTCGCACCGGGCGCGACCGCGTTGACCGAGATGCCGTGCGACCCGAGTTCACGCGCGAAGCCCTGGGTCAGCGTACCGACCGCCGCTTTGGCGGCGCAATAGAGCGTCAGCCCAGTGATCGGTGCGAAAGCCAGGTTCGATCCGACGTTGATGACGCGACCGCCGCCGTTCAGTTGCAATGCCGCCGCTTGCGTCATCATCACCACACTTCTTACGTTGACGGCCAGTTCGTGATCGACCTGGGCCTCGGTCATGGTGCCGAAAGCCGCCGGGGTGGAAATGCCGGCACAATTGACCAGGATGTGAAGGCCGCCGAACCGCGCGATCGTTTCCGCGACCATCCGATCGGCATCCGCGGCGCGCGATGCATCGCCCTGCACGACCAATCCAGAACCACCCGCAGCAACGATCGCTTCACATACAGCTTGGGCGGCATCGACCCCGACATGACAAGCGATCGCCACCCGAACGCCTTGCGCCGCCAGACGCCGCGCGATTTCCGCGCCGATGCCGCCAGACCCTCCGGTGACGAGCGCGACGCGGTCGGCAAGAGCAGTTGGCGACGAGTCGGTCATGGCTTGATTTTCCTAGCGACAGGGCGGAGCGGACGGCGGGGCCTATGAGAGGAATGGTCGGGTATGGCCTGCGCTCCTATCAACAATGCCGGTTTATCCACATAGCGACCGAATCCTCAAATGAGTTACCGTCGGACCAGCAGAGGTTGCGCAGCGCGCCCGCGCTGGTAATCGCCCGCATCGAGCGAGAGGTCGATCTTCGCCGGCTGAACGAGCGGCGCGGCTATCCACCTGTCGATCAGTCCCATGAACCCGATGGCGAAAAAAAGCCCGGTCACCGACTCACGATGGGTATAGCGGCCAGGCCAGGAGAGATATCGCACCATGGACATCGTTGGAACCAGGATGGTTGTTGATGGACGCTCCGCGCGGGCGATCTTCGAAGAAATCATGGCCAATCCGACCCGGTCGAAATTCGGATTTGGCGAGAAGCTCGCGATCGTGAATGTCGATTTTCAGAATGCCTACACCCGGATCGATGAAGCCTGACGATCGGCGGTCCGCCGCACGAGCCTAGTCGGTAGATTAAGCGCCGCCCATCGACGGCGATTGATCGCCAGTCTGATGGAGTGATATGTATCGCTGCGTCACGGTGTCGCATCGGAGATGTATCGAGCATGGAAAAAGGCGTTCCGATAAGGTCGCTGAGCCGTGGCATAGCGATTTTGCAGGAGATCAATCGCGGCGGATCGCTGTCGATGATGGAGATCGCTCGGACATCACAGGTCCCCTATCCCACGGCGTGCCGGATCGTGCAGACACTTGTTCATGAAGGATTGATCGAACGCGAGCCGTCGCGAAAGCGTTACCGTCCGACTGCCCTGGTCCAGACGCTGGCCCATGGCTTCCAGGGTCATGCGGCGTTAGTCCAAGCTGCGCGTCCGCATATCGTCGACCTGACGCGGCGGGTCGGCTGGCCGATAACGCTATCGACGCATGTCGGGCATTCGATGGTGATCAGGGACTCGACGCATTCGCTCACCGCGCTGACGTTCAACACCTATTATCCCGGCTATGCGATGCCAATCCTGGAATGCGCGGCCGGCCTTGCCTATCTCGCGCATCTACCTCACGATGAACGCATGGGCATCCTGGGGCCGATGAAGCTGGTCGGCATCAATGATAGCCACAGCTATCACATCATCCAGTTGCTCGAAAACGAAACCATGGTCGGGGATATCCTTCGTGAGGGCTATGCCAGTCGCGGGAACAACCTGTTCACGCGCAACCCCGGCAAGACATCCTCGATCGCAGTGCCGGTCCATGATAAAGGTACCGTTACCGGTGCGCTGACGCTGGCGTACTTTTCGATCGCGACCAGGATGCAGGATGCGGTCGCCAAGTTCGTCGGGCCGCTACAGGACTGCGCCAGCGCGATCACGCATGATCTGGCGCAGTAGCCCGCTCAGACCTGCCTGTATCACCTGCGCGTGTCACCTGATCGCCGCTTCGCGTTCGAGGCTCGTGAACATCGCCTGTTGCAGCAGATAGGCACGGCGCTTGTCGCCGTCCTGCAGCAATCCCTCCATCCGGCGCTCCATGCCATCTGCCACAGCGCCATCGGTCGCCTCCAACGTCGCCTTGTTCTGGATCGTCTGCGCCTGGACGAATTCGCGCGCCACGGTGGCGCGCTGGCGCTCGTAGCGGTCGAGCAACGGGTCGGCCGCGGCCTTGTCCCGAAGGATGCTCCGCAGCTTGTCGGTCAGGTTCCAGGCATCGTGGATGCCGCTGTTCATTCCGAACCCACCGAGCGGATTGTTGAGGTGCGCGCTGTCGCCGATCAGCAACACGCGGCCGTCCCGAAAGCGGGCGGCCACGCGCTGGTGCACGCGGTACAGTGTGCGGTGATAGGTCTCGACAGCGCGGCCATCGCCGGCCAGCCCATCGAACACCGCGTTCTTCTTGGCCTCCGACAGCAGCACGCCGTCGCTCTCCTCGGAACGGGCGGGCACCAGCACCCGCCATAAGGTGGGCACCCGCAGCAACACGCACCATTCCTGTGCATCGGCCATATAGTTGACGCTGGCCAGGCGATCAAAATGCGTCTCGATCGGATAGGCGGTCGAAAGCGTCAGGAAGCGCTCCGGGTAGGTGAACCCGTCGAAGCCAATCCCCATCCATTTGCGGATCGTGGAATTGGCTCCATCGGCGCCGATCATATAATCGCAGCGATAGGTTTCGATCTCCATCGGTGCTTCGACATGCACGGTGATCCCGGCGGCGTCCTGTTGGTAATGCAGCACCTTGCGGTCGAACTTCACCTGCCCATGCGGATGCACAGACAGCTTGCTGCTGGCCAGCCGCGCCAGCTTGTACTGTTCGCATTGCAGACGGTACGGATAGGGCGTCAAGTCCGCCAGTTCGCCGAGATCGAGCTCGATGACATTGCCGGTGCTTCGATTGCGATACTGATAGACGGGCGCCTTCAACCCGTCGGCGATCAGAGCGTCGAGTAAACCGAGTTCGGCCATCATGGCGAGCGTCGGCGGGTGAAAGGTCGAGGCGCGCATGTCTTCGGCACAATCGGCGCGCGCCTCGAGCAGGATCACGTCGATGCCCATCAAGGCCAGGCGATAGGCGGCAACCGCACCGACCGGCCCCGCACCGACCACCAGCACGGATGCCCGGATGACAGGGGACTCCGTCACGCGATATCGTCAAGCAGGCGCATCTCGACCTCCGCTGCGCCGACGCGGAGCGCTGCGGCTGCTATATATTCGGGCGATGCCAGATAGGACCGCGCGGCTGCTGCATCGGGATACCGGCTGACGATCACGCGCTCGCCGACTGGACTGTCGCCCTCCAGCACCTCGGTCACCGCGCCCCGAACCAGCGCCTCGCCGCCGAACCGTTCGCTCAGTCCGGCAATTCCCTTGGCATAGTCGGCAAAGCGAAGCGGGTCCGTAATCCGCACCGTCGCCACGATATAGGCTGCCATGGTCATCCTCTTCGTCAATTTCGCCCAGACCTATTCGACCGATGGTATCGCCGCTTCCCGTTGCAGCACGAATGTCCGCCAGTCGATAAAACCGGTCGATTGCCTTGGCCGACCGCCCGACAGGGTCAATCCGTACCGCACCGCAATTCGGAGCCGGACATGGTGGATTCACTGGGATCAAGAATGAAGTTCGCGGTAGTCGCGCCCTCGACGAACACCAGCGTGCAGCCGGAGTATGATGATCTGCGCCCGCGCGGCGTGACCAATCATTTCGCCCGAATTGCGATCCCCGACACCAGGGTGCGCGACGACGAGAGCTTCATGGTCATGCTGCAATCGATCCGCGACGCGACGTTCGAGGCGGTCGCTGTCGCCATGACGATGCAGCCGGGCTGCGTCGTCATGGGAATGTCGGCGGAAACCTTCTGGGATGGCGCCGATGGTGCCGAACGCCTGCACCACCGTCTGGTCCAACGCACCGGCGGGGTTCCAGTCATCATGGGGTCGACCGCGGTGGATGCCGCGATCCGGGCCTATGCGTCGGAGGGGCAAGCGATCCGCCGGATCGGGATCATCACCCCCTACATGCCGGTCGGCGATGCCAATGTGCGCAAGTTCTTCGAAGACCAGGGCTATGAGGTCGTCAACCTGGTCGGCCTTCAATCGCCGTCGCCGATGCTGATCGCCCACGAAAGCCCGCAGAAGCTCAAACGCGCTGCGATCGAGGCGTCCGCGGGCGTCGATGCGATCATCCAGGCGGGTACCAACCTCGCCTTTGCCAAGGTCGCGGCGATGGCTGAATTCTGGCTCGAAAAGCCGGTGATCGCGATCAACACCGCGACCTATTGGCATTCCTTGCGCAGCATGGGCATCATGGACCAAATCGACGGCTACGGCGCCCTAATGGCGCGGCATTGACCCAAGGGGAAGCACGATGGACTATGATTATATTCCGCTTCCGCAGCGCCGACCGCTGGTCTGGCCGAACGGTGCGCGAGTCGCTCTCATCCTGACATTCAATCTCGAAACCTGGGATCTGACGAAGGATACCACGAAGCCATATTATGCCGGCGGCCCGGCGATCCTGCCCGACAGCCTGCCCGGAGATACGCCCGATTTCCCCAACTTCACCTGGCGCGAGTATGGCCAGCGGGTCGGCATCTGGCGGTTGTTCGAGCTGTTCGACGAACTGAGCGTCGCGGCGAGCTGCACAACCAACGCCGTCACCTTCGATCGCCGGAAGGCCATGACCGATGCGGTATTGGAGCGGGGCTGGGAATTGCTGACGCACAATTGGGAGCAGGGCGAATTGCTGACCGATTTCGCCAAGGATCCAGACAAGGAACGCGACATCATCCTGCGGTCGCTAGCGCAGTTCGAAAAGTTCACCGGCCGCCGGTCCAAGGGATGGCTGTCTTCATCATTGCGCGGCACGCTGCAGACCGCCGATATTCTCGCTGGCGAAGGCTGCACCTTTTACTGCGACATCATGAACGACGATCAACCCTATCTGCTGCGAACGCCGAACGGCCCGATCGTCTCGGTACCCTATTCGAACGAGATCAATGACTTCACCTTCATCACGCGCAAGAATTTCACTACCGACCAATTTTCCCAAGCGCTGATCGAGGAACTCGACGTGCTGTACGCGGAAGGCGCCAAGACCGGGCGGATCATGAATGTCGGATTGCATCCGCATGTTTCGGGTCGCGCCCACCGGATACGCGCCCTGCGCGAATTCATAACCCACGCCAAGTCGCTGCCCGGAATATGGTGGGCAACGCGCGAGGAGATCGCCGACTGGTATCTGGCCAACCACGAAAGCCATATTCCGGCGCAACTAGGCCCCGCGCGATCCTAGATCAGGATGCGATAAGATAGAATCGCCTCCTGGCCTATAAGTCTTTTTTTCTCGAGATTTAGGAACAAAATCCGGCACTCGATTTTTGTTAGCACGCTCTTGGGCCAATCCGGGTAAGCACAGCCGCCGGAAGCGCAGCGCCGATCGTTAGCGCCGGACCGGTGCGCTGATCTGGTGTCGCGTGATGCGCTCACCGCCGGTGCGCCGCCACCCACACGCGCGTCCGCTCTGCCTGGCTTTGACATAGGTGACGTCGATTCAGAGGAAGGGCCAATCGCTGTGGATAGGCGTCGACCCCCATCCTTTCGCGGAACAAACATTTGAAAGTGCATAAGAACATGACGTTT
>CAZZYX010000028.1:0-3475 GCA_964658485.1 uncultured Acetobacteraceae bacterium
GGTAATGTTCGATCGTCTGGCAGGCGATCATCGCCCATTGGCCCTCGCCATTGGTTTGCGACAGGTACGTCGCCAATTCGGCGCGGCTGGGTTCGCGATACCACTCGGCGTTGTAGAGATGCTCCCCGCCCGGCCCTTCGCCCGGCCCATAGGTCGAGCTATCGCCGCTGCTGCTGCTGCCGTTGCCTTCATCGGCATGGCTCGGCAGCTTGGAGATGTCGGAGGCCGCATACTCCTGCTTGGACATGGTCAGCAGGGGCGTTACCGGCACCGGCTGCTTGACCACATGCGGCTGCGGGACCGGTGGCTGGGGATGCGGCGCCGCAGCAGCGGCATGCCGGGTGGTAGTGCGGGGACGAACGGATTTCGATCCGGATTGCTCCGGCGGAATCTGAATGGCGACCACGCTCGACGGCACTATGGCTTTGTCACCGGGCACCAGCGCGCCCATCGCCAGCATCAGCAAGGCGATCAGCACGGTCGTCGCTGCTGCCAGCAGGAACGACACCAGCCGACTGCGCCAGGTCGGACGGCTCAAATAGGTTTGCTGCTGGGGCAGGGCCGAATGCATCGGCGAAGCGCGTATAGACTAGCTGGCTGCTTCTCAACCTGTGAGTTGTAATCGAGTGCTACAAAAGACGGTGGCAGCGGGCATGGTGGCAGGGTAAGACCAACCGATGGTGCTATCCGACCTGATATTGGGCATCATCGCCGGGGTAGCCATCGTCCTGCTGTGGCCGCATGGGGCTGCTGCAAAAGCCGTTCCGCCCCCCCCGCCGGGCGAGGGCATGGTGCCCGAACCATGCCCGCCGGACCAGATGGCCACCGGCGCCAAGCCGACCTACCAGAAGAACTTGGACTGGGCATGGTTGTGCCGGTATCGCGCCGATAATGCGCGGATTGCGCAAGGGCCAAGACCCAGGGTGGTGTTCATGGGCGATTCGATCACCGAGTTCTGGAGCTTGCATGACCCCGGCCTGTTTACGCATGGCGTCGTCGACCGGGGGATCAGTGGGCAGACCAGTCCGCAAATGCTGCTCCGTTTCTCTCAGGACGTGATCGCGCTGCATCCGCTGGTGGTCCATATCATGGCGGGAACGAACGATATCGCCGGCAACACCGGCCCGACCAGCCCGGATCAGTTCCGCAACAATGTTATCGCCATGGTCACGCTGGCCCATGCCAACCACATCCGGGTCGTGCTGGCGAGTATTCCACCATCGGTGCGATTCGGTTTCCATCCTTTGATCAAGCCGGCGCCGTGGATTGCGGAGCTGAACATTTGGCTGAAAGATTACGCGGCAGCTTCCGGGGCGGTATATGCCGACTATCATGCGGTGCTGGCGGAGCCGGACGGTCGGATCAAGGATCGCTACAGCGCCGACGGACTCCATCCAGGTACGCTGGGCTACCAGGCGATGCGCCCGGTCGCCGACGCCGCCATCGACCGGGCGTTGCGCATGACGGACAGATAGTCCTTCAGCTTCCCGCGTGGGCGGCCAGCGCCGCCAGCAACAGCAACGCCACGATGTTGGTGATCTTGATCATCGGGTTCACCGCCGGGCCGGCAGTGTCCTTGTACGGATCGCCGACGGTGTCGCCGGTTACCGCCGCCTTGTGCGCTTCCGAGCCTTTGCCGCCGTGATGGCCGTCCTCGATGTATTTCTTGGCGTTGTCCCAGGCACCGCCGCCCGAGGTCATCGAGATCGCCAGGAACAGGCCGCCGACGATCACCCCCAGCAGCAAGGCCCCGAGCGCGGCGAAGCCACTGGCTTGCCCGTCGATCGCCGTGATCACGTAATAGATCACGATCGGGGTTAGCACCGGCAGCAGCGATGGCACGATCATCTTCTGGATCGCCGCCTTGGTCACCAGGTCGACGGTGCGGGCGTAATCGGGCCGCGAGGTGCCCAGCATGATGCCGGGATTCTCGCGAAACTGGTCGCGCACGTCCTGCACCACTGCGCCCGCTGCCGAGCCGACCGCGGTCATTCCCATCGCCCCGAACAGGTAGGGCAACAGCGCACCGAGCAGCAGCCCGACGATGACATAAGGATTTTCAAGACTGAAATCGACCTGCAACGCCGGGAAAAACGCCCGCAGATCGGCGGTGTAGGTGGCGAACAGCACCAGCGCAGCGAGGCCTGCCGAACCGATAGCATAGCCCTTGGTCACCGCTTTGGTGGTGTTGCCCACGGCATCGAGTGCATCGGTCTTTTCACGGACAGTATCGTCCAGCCCGGCCATCTCGGCAATGCCGCCAGCGTTGTCGGTAACCGGACCGTAAGCGTCCAGCGCCACGACCATGCCAGCCAGCGCCAGCATTGCGGTGACGCCAAAAGCAATGCCCATCAAACCGGCCAGCTTGTAGGCGATGATGATGCTTGCGCAGATTGCCAGAGCCGGCAATGCAGTCGCTTCCATACTGATCGCCAGCCCCTGGATGACATTGGTACCATGGCCGGTTTCCGAAGCCTTGGCGATCGAGCGGACCGGGCGGAAATTGGTGCCAGTGTAGTATTCGGTAATCCAGATGATGAGGCCGGTCAGGATCAGCCCGACGAGCGAACAATAGAATAGCGACCAGCCGTCGAACGAGAAGGTCGTACCCAGCATTGTGTAGCTCATGGTCGCATTCAGGTCGCCCAGCGTATATCTGATTGCCCACCAGATCGCCGGAACCGACAGCACCGCCGTCACCAGGAAGCCCTTGTACATGGCGCCCATGATGTTCTTTGCCCCAGTACCGGTAGCGCCGAGCCGGACGAAATAGGTGCCGATGATCGAGGTCACGATGCAGACGCCGCCGATCAGCAGCGGCAGGCTCATCATCTCCAGCAGGTTGGTCGCGCCTTTCAGCAGCAGCGCGATCAGCACCATGGTGGCGCCGACGGTGACGACGTAGGTTTCGAACAGATCGGCCGCCATGCCGGCGCAGTCACCGACATTGTCACCAACGTTGTCGGCGATCACTGCCGGATTGCGTGGGTCGTCCTCGGGAATACCGGCCTCGACCTTGCCGACGAGATCGGCGCCGACATCGGCGGCCTTGGTGAATATTCCCCCGCCGAGCCGCGCGAAGATCGACACCAGCGATGCGCCCAGCGCCAACGCCATCAGCGCGTTGACGACAACGCGATCTTCCGGACTATGGCCGGCGGGACCGGTCAGGTACCAGAAGAAACCGGCGATCGCGAGCAGCGCCAGTCCCGCAACCAGCATGCCGGTGATCGCGCCCGCTCGAAACGCCAGCGTCAGCCCCTGTTGCAAGCCGGTTTGCGCGGCGGCTGCGGTGCGCACGTTGGCGCGCACCGACACGTTCATGCCGATGAAACCCGCCGCGCCCGACAGGATCGAACCGATCAGGAACCCGACCGCGGAAACCGCCCCGAGGAAATACAGGATGATTGCGGCGACGACGATGCCGACGATGGCGATGGTGGTGTATTGCCGCTTGAGATAAGCCTGCGCGCCT
>CAZZYX010000028.1:3485-32598 GCA_964658485.1 uncultured Acetobacteraceae bacterium
GATCTCCTGGATGGCGGCGGCGATCTCCTGCATCCTGGCATTGCCCGCCGGTGCGCCCAGCACCTGTCGACTGGTGATGAAGCCATAGATGACGGCCACCAGGCCTAATCCGATCGCGATCGTAATTGCGTTCACGCAAGCATCCCCTGTTTGAAGATTTTCCCAAAAGGCCACCCTGTTCCGGTGCAGTCCTTATATTGCGGGGGTATAGCGGCGTGCAGGAGCGTGCAAGCGCAAATGACCGCGCCCCGTGGTGCAGATTTATCTAGCCGTGCTGATAACCCAGGCCGTCTGCCTCGTTCAGCGCCGCACCATCCAGCAGGACCGGATCGGCATCAGCGGCCAGCGCCAGGCCGATGCGATAGGCCCGGCAGCAAGGCTCGACACCGGGCGGCAGGGTGAACAGCAATTGGTAATCGTCGCCCCAGCGCAGCGCTTCGCCGCGCCGAGCATCGGGGGTGGCGATCGGTACCTCTGCGCCCTTGATCGCCAGGGTAATCCCGGAGGCGCGCGCCATGCGGGCCGCGTCCAGCAACAGCCCGTCCGACAAATCCATCATCGCTGTGACCTGCGGCGCCAGCGCCCGACCCTGCGCCAGCAAAGGGATCGGCCGGCGATAGGCGCGGCTGTGTTCCGGATCAGGGTCATTGGCGAGCAGTGCCTCCAGCCCCAGCATGGCGCCGCCGACCGCGCCGGTCAGCCACAGGCCGTCGCCGATTTGTGCTCCGCTACGGGTGGGCACGGGGCGGTGCGTCGCCCGGCCCAGCGCGGTCAGCCCGAAGGTGCGTGGCCCTGAACCGGCAATGGTGTCCCCGCCCAGCAGCGGCGTATCATAAGCGGCCAGCGCTTCCTTCAGTCCCTCGACGAAACGTGCGTCGTTGTCGCCCAGCATATAGCCCAGCAGCACCCCCAAAGGCGCGGCACCCTTGCTGGCGAGATCGGAGAGACTGGTCGTGACCAGTTTCCAGGCGACATCGGCGGGGTCCTGGCGCTCCAGGAAATGCACGCCCTCCGCCATCATGTCATGCGTCAGGATCAGCGTTTCGCCACCCAGTTCCAGCACCGCGCAATCGTCAGCAAAGCCACGCGCGGCGGGATGGGTGGCGAGCGCCCGTAGCGCTTGAATAAAATCCAGTTCGCCGCTGGGCAATTACCGCACAGCCCTGGCCACGGCGTCGAGCAAACCGTTGACGAATTTGGCCTCGCGCGCATCGAAAAAGGCATGCGCGACATCGATATATTCGTTGATGACGGTTCCGGTGGCGACATCGGGGCGTGCCATCAGTTCATAGACGCCCGCGCGCAACACCTGCAGCATGGTCTTGTCGAGCCGCTCCAACCGCCAGCCCTCGGCCAGTTTCGCCGACAATTGTACATCGATTTCATCACCACGCGCGATCACGCCGCTGACGATATCGTCGAAAAACGCGGTTTCCGCCTCGGCGAACTGCATGTCCTCGATGGTCGCGCCCAGCCGATGGCGATGGAATTCATCGAGCAGGCTGGCGACCGGGGTCGCTTCCATGGCGTTCTGGTACAAGGCCTGAACGGCGGCAAGCCGCGCGGCGGAGCGCGCCTGCGCCTTCGCGTTCATCGCACAAAACTCGATTTGGCATTCATCGGGCTAATCTCAATTCTATGGAACGCGCATGCGCGGGCAGCCCCTCGGCATGGGCGAGGGCGACGGCAGCGGGACCGATGGCGCGCAAGGCGGTGTCGTCCAGCTCGATGAAGCTGGTGCGTTTCATGAAATCGAGCACCGAAAGCCCCGATGCGAACCGCGCCCTGCGGCCGGTGGGCAGCACATGGTTCGGCCCCGCGACATAATCGCCAACCGCCTCGGGGCTGTGGCGGCCCAGGAAGATCGAGCCGGCATGGCGGATGCGCGCGAATAGCGGCTGGGGGTCGGCGACCGCAATCTCGACGTGTTCGGCGGCCAGCGCGTTGGCCAGCGCCGGGGCTTCGTCCAGGCTGGAGATGGTGATGATGACGCCATGGCGTTCCCAGCTTTCGGCCGCCGTCTGGCCGGTTTTCAACGTGACAAGCTCTGCGGCCACCGCTTCGGCCACGCGGTCGGCAAAGGCGGCATCGTCGGTGATCAGGATCGATTGCGAGACCGGATCATGCTCGGCCTGGCTGAGCAGATCGGCGGCGATCCACAGCGGATCGTTCGCGCCATCGGCGATCACCAGGATTTCGCTCGGCCCGGCGACCATGTCGATGCCGACGACGCCGAACAACTGGCGCTTGGCTTCTGCCACCCAGGCGTTGCCGGGTCCGGTGATGACATCGACCGGCCCAATCCGCTGCGTGCCATAGGCCAGTGCCGCCACCGCCTGCGCGCCGCCGATGCGCCAGACCTCATCGACCCCGGCCAGATGCGCAGCAGCCAGCACCAGCGGATTGACATGCCCGCCGGGCGTCGGCGTGACCACCACCAGCCGCTGGACCCCGGCGGCCTTGGCGGGAATGGCGTTCATCAGCAACGAAGAGGGATAAGCGGCGCGACCGCCCGGAATATACAGGCCCGCCGCATCGACCGGGCGCCAATGCGCGCCCAGCCGGACTCCGGCGGCATCGGTATAGTCGCGATCTTCGGGTCGCTGCGCCGCGTGATACGCGTGAATCCGCGATGCCGCGAGTTCCAGTGCCGCCCGCAGCGATGGTTCGAGTTCCGCAAAAGCCGCAGCGCAGGCCGGGGCTTCGATCCGCCAGTCGGCGTCGCTGGCAAGGGTATGGCCGTCGAAGCGCTGCGTCAGTTCCGCCACGGCTTCGTCACCATGGTCCCGCACCTGCTGCAATATCGCGGCGACGTCGCGGGCCACGCCGGGATCGCTTTCGCGCCGGTCGCGGACCAGCGCGGCAAAGGCCGAAGCAAAACCGGGATCGCGCGAGTCGAGCCGCAGCATCAGGCCGGCACCGCTTCGCTGACCAGCGCGCGGAACGCCTCGACCAGCGCGCCGACGCGCGGGTCGGTCTTCAGCGCGGCGCGGTTGACGATCAGCCGCGCCGAAATCTGCATGATGACGCTGGTTTCCACCAAGCCGTTATCCTTGAGCGTCCGCCCGGTGGAAACCAGGTCGACGATCCGCCCGGCCAATCCCAGTCCGGGCGCCAGTTCCATCGCACCGTTCAGCTTGACCACTTCGGCCTGGATGCCCTGCGCCTCGAAATGGCGTCGGGTGAGGTGGGGATATTTGCTGGCGACGCGCAGGTGGCTGACGCCTGCATCGCCTGTGCCAATCCGGTCGGCGGGTTCGGCGACCGACAGGCGGCAATGACCGACGTTGAGGTCGACCGGCGCGTAAAGCTCGGAATAATCGAATTCCTCTACGACATCCGAGCCGACGATCCCCGCCTGCGCTGCGCCATGCGCCACGAAAGTCGCGACATCGAAGGCGCGCACGCGAATGATCCGCATGTTGCTATCGGTGCAGGAAAAAGACAGCGCCCGAGAGTTCTTGTCGTGGAACTCCGCTTCGGGCACGACGCCGGCACGCGCCATCAGCGGCAATGCATCATCGAGGATGCGCCCCTTCGGCACGGCAAAGGTCAACGCGGGCAGCGGGGCAAGAAGATCGACGGGAACGGGCATGGCCCGGCGCACTTAGGGCCGCGCCATTGAAAGGGCAAGTTTATGGCAGGGCAAATGCAAGAGGGCGATATCATGGGTACCGCCACGCTGGAGCAGGGCATCCGCTGGCAAGGCGAACACAGCCTGCGCAATGACGCGCCGATCACCGGGCGTATCTGCCTGGCGATGCTCGCACTGATGCAGCAGGACACCGCGACGGGCCGACGCATCGCCGCCTGGCCGAGTGCGCCAGTCGAGGATGCCATGCCGTTGCGGTTGGCGGCGGGTTATCATTACCTGCATCTGACTCGCGCCGACGCGCGGCTGGAGCCGATCTATGCGGGCATGGTCACCGATCAGGCCGAGGTCGATGCCATCGTGCTGGCGGTGACGAGCGACCACGATGCCTGGCTGCTGCCGTGGCTGGATGGGCCGCCGCAGACCAACGAGGCAGGGCGGTCCGCGTCCATTGTGGCGGCGTTGGCGTGGCTATCGTCGCGGGTGGGCCCCGGCCGCGAAACAAATGCGCGTTTCGAAATGAACGAACTGGGCGCCAGCGCCGGCTGCAACACCATGATCGACCGCTATGCCTATGATCTGGCCGGAGTACGGCTGGGGCCTGCGGACTCGCCGGTGCTGATCCGGCCCGAGTGGCGCGGACCGTCGCCGCCGGCGGCTCCGGTCGAGATCGTGGCGATATCCGGTTGCGACCAGGCGCCGATCGACCTCACCGATCCGGAGCAGGCGTTGCGGCTGAAAAGCTATGTCTGGCCCGACAACCAGTACCGGCTGGAGCGGCTCGATCGCATCATCGCGCTGGCCGGGCAAAAGCCCCCCGTGCTGACCCGCGCCGATGCGGCCGATTGGGTGGAGCGGCGGCTGGGTGAACCGCAAGCGGACGGGGTGACGCGGGTGTTCTACCATTCCATCGTCTGGCAGTATATTCCGCCCGCCAACCGCGCCCGGATCGAGGCAGCGATGGCGGCAGCGGGCAATGAGGCGACGCCGGAACGGCCACTCGCCTGGGTCATGCTGGAAACCAACCGCCAGACGTTTCGCCATGAATTGCGGGTGAAATATTGGCCCGGACCGGATGACTGGACGTTGCTGGGCGAGGCGCACGCGCATGGCGCGTGGGTGAGCTGGCTGGGAGTCTAGAGCCCCGTTCCGGAAAGGATTCAGGGCTGCCCCAACCGCCGCGCTGCTTCCAGCAACTCGGTAGGAAACATCGCGACAATCGTCGAATTATGCTCCACGCCGATCTCGCTCAGCGTCTGCAAGCGGCGCAGTTCTAGCGCGCCGGGCACTTCGCCGATAATCCGCGCGGCGTCGGCCAGCGTGCGCGAGGCATCCCGCTCGCCTTCGGCCTTGATGATCCGGGCGCGTTTCTCGCGGATAGCTTCCGCCTCGCGGGCGATGGCGCGCTGCATCTGTTCGGGGATGTCGAGATCCTTGATCTCCACCGCATCGACCGCCACGCCCCATTGTGCACAGGTCACCCGCAGCAGATCGAGCAGGCGGGCGTTGATCGTCGTCCGGTCCTTCAGGATCTGGTCGAGTTCGCTCTGGCCGATGGCGTCGCGCATACCGGTCTCGGCCGCCTGCACTACCGCCGATTGCCAGTTGACAACCGAGGTCACCACCAGCTTGGGTTCGACCGCGCGATACCACAGCACCGCGTTGACCTTCACCGCGACGCCGTCACGCGTAACCGTTTCCTGCGTAGCCAGCGGGTAAGTAACGGTACGCAGGTCGACCTTGACCACACGGTCGATGATCGGGATCAGCCAGAACCAGCCGGGCCCCTTGGTTTCGATCAGCCGCCCCAGGCGAAAGACCACGCCGCGTTGATATTCCTGATTGATGCCGAAGCTTTTCAGCGCCAGCACGATCAATATGATTAAGAAGAGGGTCGTAACTCCCCCCATCGCTCCCAGCATGATCCGTTCCTGCCCTATTCTCCTGGCGCGCTGGCCCTGATCGCCAGCGCGTGCACGCGTTGTCCGGGAATGTCTCCCAACTCGCGATTGACCCGGCGCTGACGTTCAAGCCGCGAAATCCCGGCGAACGTCGCGCTCTCGATCACGATCGTAAAATGCGATTCGCCCGAGCCGTCATGCCCGGCATGGCCATGATGGCTGGCGCTGTCGTTGATCACCTCAAGCCGGCTGGGCGCGAACGCGCGACTCAATAAATTTTCGATTTCCTGCTGGATCGGAATGACCATCTGCTCTCCTGACCGTTTTGATGTAAGCCATCTTGCGCTAAATCCAAGGCGCATCATGTTCGACAAGAGGCCACTATCCAGATGATGCGAGATTTGATGATTACCGTTTTTTGTCCGGACCTCGCCGATGAAACATGACCGTTTTCATGGCCGGGTCAATGGCTCTGGCCGTGCGTGCGATTGGCCCGGATGCGCCGAGAAGGGCGAGTTCCGCGCGCCGGGGGTACGCGCGTCGGGTTTCGATGGGCCGGGCGACTTTCGCTGGTTCTGCCTCGACCATATCCGGGAATTCAACGCCGGCTACGACTTCTTCGACGGCATGAGTTCCGACGAAATCCTGGCCGCGCATACTCCACTATACGGCTGGGACCGCGAAAGCCGCAGCTTCCGGCCCGATGGCGGAGCAGGGCAGGGACCACGCTGGGCCAATTTTATCGACCCGCTGGACGCCATCGGAGCGCATATGCGCAGCCGCGCCGGCGTCGGTTCGGCGGCAGCCGGGTTGCGGCAGGACGGGCGGATCGTCAGCGTCGAGGAACGGCGCGCGCTCGATGTACTGGGCCTGCCGCTGGATGCAGACCGCCGGGCACTGCGGACGCGCTATTCGGAAATGGTCCACCGCTTTCATCCCGACCGCAACGGTGGCGACCGCAGTCACGAAACGCAATTGCAGGCGGTCGTGAGCGCGTGGCAGGTGCTGCGCCGGGCCGCCGCTTTTGCCTGAGCGTCGTCAATGCCGCCTTGGCGCATCTTCCTGCGCGGCGACCTGCTGCCACGCCGGCCGCTCGCAGACGCGGCCGTACCATGAGGTTATGGCCGGGTAACTCTCCGGCTGCGGGAGCAGGTCGACATAGCGCATGGTCCGCAGCACCGACGCCACCGCAATATCGGCCAGCCCAAATTCCCCGCCGGCGAGCCAGGCGTTATGCGGACAAACCCCTTCGAGATAGCCATAAAGCCGCGGCAATTGCGCTTCCCCCTGCTTCGCGATCGTTTCGTCGCCCGCGATTTTCATGAGCTTTGGACCGACGAACCGGTTGAACAGGATCTTCAGCCCCGATTCCGCGAGAATCGTATCGGCGAATTCGTCGAACCACACCGCTTTGCCGCGCGCCTGCGGGTCGGTAGGCAGGAGTGCAGGCGTAGGGTGCCTGGCTTCGATATAAGCAAAGATCGCGCTGGAATCGGAGAGCGTGAAATCGCCGTCGCGGATGGCCGGGATCTTGCGGAAGGGACTGGCGGCAATAAATTCAGGATCGGCACCGCCGGGATTCGTCGGCTTCACCTGCCAAGCGATGCCTTTTTCTGCTGCGATGATGCAGACCTTGCGCACGAAAGGCGACAGCAATGCGCCATAGATCAGCATTCCAGCTCCTTCCCAACCAAGATTTCCACTTCACATACAAAGCTTATTGCAGCGTCGCGCGCCCGCGTATAGGCCCGTTCGCCATGACCGAACTCAAGATCGACAGCCGTAACGCCGCAGCCCCAGCCGTCCCCGACCGCGAAATTTCGGTGCGCGAGACCTTTGGCATCGACATCGACATGAAGGTACCGGCCTTTTCGGTCGCGGATGAGCGCGTGCCCGATTTCGACGATACCTATGTGTTCGATCCCGACACCACGCTGGCGATCCTGGCGGGCTTTGCATTCAATCGCCGGGTCATGGTGCAGGGTTATCACGGTACCGGCAAATCGACCCACATCGAGCAGGTCGCGGCGCGGCTCAACTGGCCATGCATCCGCATCAACCTCGATGCGCATATCAGCCGCATCGACTTGATCGGCCGTGATGCCATCGTATTACGCGACGGTCTGCAGGTTACCGAATTTCGCGAAGGCTTGTTGCCGTGGGCGCTGCAGACGCCAACCGCGCTGGTGTTCGATGAATATGACGCAGGGCGCCCCGACGTGATGTTCGTGATCCAGCGCGTGCTGGAGAGCGAAGGTAAATTGACCCTGCTCGACCAGAACCGGGTGATCCGCCCGAACCCGTGGTTCCGCCTGTTCGCTACCGCCAACACAGTTGGATTGGGCGATACCAGCGGGCTTTATCACGGCACCCAGGCGATCAACCAGGGCCAGATGGACCGCTGGAACATCGTCGTCGGATTGAACTACCTTGCCG
The DNA here is from genome assembly GCA_964658485.1 of uncultured Acetobacteraceae bacterium. Lineage (GTDB taxonomy): Bacteria > Pseudomonadota > Alphaproteobacteria > Sphingomonadales > Sphingomonadaceae > Novosphingobium. The sequence goes on from CAZZYX010000028.1 coordinate 11,415, forward strand.
GTGCGGTGGAAACCTCGATCGTCCACAAGAAGGTCGCCGACGTGGCGGAGAAGACCATTTCGGACATGGTCAAGGTGGCCGACTTCACCCGGCAGGGCTTCATCAACGGCGATATTTCCACAGTGATGAGCCCGCGCACCGTCATCACCTGGGCGCAGAATACCGCGATTTTCAAGGACGTCGGCTTTGCGTTCCGGCTGTCGTTCCTGAACAAATGCGACGAGACCGAGCGGATGCTGGTGGCGGAGTATTACCAGCGGGTGTTCGGCAAGGAACTGCCGGAGAGCGTGGTGGGCAAGGTTTGAGGCGGCTAATTGGCGGTCACTGCGTTTTGTAAAGAGCCTCGACAAAATACAACCCCTGCGCCGGCGCATTCAGCCCCAGCGCCGTGCGATCGCGCGCCGCCAGCGCTTCGTCGATCTGCTGCTCTGGCCAGCGACCCAACCCCACCAACACCAGGCATCCCACCATCGAGCGTACCTGATGGTGCAGGAAACTGCGCGCCGAGGCATCGATCAGCACCTGCTCGCCTTCGCGCCGTACGCACAGCAATTCCAGCGTCTTCACCGGCGACTGCGACTGGCAATGGACCGAGCGAAACGTCGTAAAATCATGCGTACCGACCAACGACTGCGCGGCGCGGTGCATGGCGCCGACGTCGAGCGGGTGCTTTACCTGCCAAGCCTTGCCCGCCTCGATGGCCAGCGGGGCGCGGCGGTTGACGATGCGGTAGGTATAGCTGCGCAAAGTGCAGGAAAAACGCGCATGCCAGTCATCCGGAACGATTTCGCAGGCCAGCACGGCAATCGGCGCCGGGCGCAATAGCGCATTCAGCCCTTCCATCAGGCGGAACGGCGCGATGTCCTTGGCGATGTCGATATGGACGCGCATGGCCAGCGCGTGGACCCCGGAATCGGTGCGCCCGGCCGCTGCCATGACCACGGCCTCGCCAGTGATCGCGTGCACCGCCTCCTCCACCGCCAGTTGCACCGTCGGATCGCGCAATTGCCGCTGCAGCCCCATGAACGGGCCGCCATCGTATTCCAGAGTCAGGGCAAAACGGGTCAAGCCAGCTTTGTCCCGACCGGTATGGCGCGCCCGCGCAACAGCGCGGTGGGGGCCATGGCGGGGCGCCCGGCGCGCTGGACCAGCGTGGGCCGGATCGCACCCGATCCGCAGGCGATGGTCAGGCGATCATCGATCACGACTCCCGGTTCGCCACTGCCATCCGTCGTGTCGCTTGCCAGGATGCGATACCGTTCGCCTGCCAGTTCGAAAAACGCGCCGGGCAGGGGCGCGAAGGCGCGAACCTGGCGCTCGACTGCCTCGGCGCCGGCAGTGAAATCCAGCCGTGCCTCGGCTTTGTCGATCTTATGGGCATAGGTGACGCCAGCGAGTGGTTGCGGCACCTCGGGATATTGCGCCGGATCAGCCAGCACCCGGACGACCAGCGCGGCACCCAGTTGCGCCAGTTCGCCGATCAATTGCCCGGCGTTCTTGCGCTCGATCGGCGTGCAGGCTTCGGCCAGCACCGGCCCCGTATCCAGCCCGGCCTCCATCCGCATGATATCCACCCCGGTTTCCGCATCACCCGCCAGGATCGCCCGCTGGATCGGCGCCGCCCCGCGCCAGCGCGGCAACAGCGAGCCGTGCAGGTTGAGGCAACCCAGTCGTGGCGCATCCAGGATCGCCCGCGGCAGGATCAGGCCGTAAGCCGCAACCACCGCGATATCCGCCGACAGCGCGGCGAATTCGGCTTGTTCCGCCGCGCCCTTCAGGGAAACCGGCGAATGCACCGCAATGCCCAGTTTCTCGGCCTCGCGCTGCATGGGCGAGGGGGTCAGTTCGCGCCCACGCCGCCCCCCGGCACGCGGCGGCTGGGTATACACCGCGACCACTTCATGCGCGTCCGCCAGGGCAACCAGCGCCGGCACCGCGAACTCGGGTGTTCCCATCACAATCACCCGCATCTATCGAAGAGCCTTCCGTTTTCGGTCCAGCAAATTGCCGTCGCGCGATTTTTCGAAAAAAACCGGTTCCCACTTTTTGTCATCACGCTCTATCTGGCAGCTTATGGCATCGCAAGAGATCGAGACGCTGACGGCGCAACTGGCACGGTTGCCGGGCCTGGGGCCGCGTTCGGCACGGCGGGTTGTGCTGTGGCTGATCAAGCGGCGCGAGACCTCTTTGGTGGCGCTGCTCGAAGCACTGGACGGGCTGCGCGAGGGGCTGAGCGAATGCCACCTGTGCGGCAACGTCGATACCAGCGATCCTTGCGCGATCTGCGTCGATCCGCGCCGCGACCCGCGGGCGTTGTGCGTGGTCGAGGATGTCGCCGACCTGTGGGCGCTGGATCGGGCGCGGCTGTTTCCGGGGCGCTATCATGTGCTGGGCGGCAGGCTGTCCGCGCTCGACGGCGTGCGGCCCGAAGACCTGGCCATCGGCGCGCTGATCGCCCGGGTTTCAGCCGGCGGCATCGATGAAGTGGTGCTGGCGATGAACGCAACGCTGGAGGGGCAGACAACGGCGCATTACATCGCCGAGCGGCTCGAAGGCCTGCCGCTGCGGGTTACCCAACTGGCGCATGGCTTGCCGGTGGGGGGAGAGCTCGATTATCTCGACGAGGGCACCTTGGCGCAGGCGTTACGCGCACGTCGGCCCATGACCTGACCGCGCGGCTTGATCGTTTCGCGCAAGGTCACTATCTGGGCGTCATGGCTATTCGCACGATCCTTGAAGTCCCCGATCCGCTGCTCAAGCGGATTTCGGCCCCGGTCGAAACCTTCGACGACGAATTGAAGGCGCTGGTCGCCGACATGTTCGAGACGATGTACGACGCCCCCGGCATCGGGCTCGCCGCGATCCAGGTCGATGTGCCGTTGCGCGTGGTCGTGGTCGATTTGCAGGATGGCGGCGACCCGGTCGACGAGCTTGAAGACGCGGAAGAGCAGCCGGAGCGGGTGCCGAATCCGCGGGTCTTCATCAATCCCGAATTGATCGATCCATCGCCGGAATACTCGGTTTATTCGGAAGGCTGCCTGTCGGTCCCGGACATTTATGCAGATGTCGAGCGTCCGGCCGGGGTGCGGCTGCGCTGGCAGGATATGGATGGCCAATGGCAGGAAGAAGCCATGACCGGAATGATGGCGACTTGCATCCAGCACGAGATGGATCACCTGGAAGGGATCCTGTTCATCGACCATTTGTCTCGCCTGAAACGCAACATGGCGCTGAAAAAGCTGGAAAAGGCGCGTAAAGCGGCTTGACCGGCTCGGATATGCGTCTAAGTTCGTGGTATGTTCCGTTATTAGGCGCCGCGATTGCAGATTGTTTCCGTCCTTCTTCTGATTGCGGGTGTTATCGCGGGGGCCGCGCTAGGCTGGTTTTTCGGTTGGCGCGGGGAAACCGAATGGCGCCGGCGTTTCGCCGAGCGCGATCGCGAAGCGCGTGAACTGGATGGGCGGTGTCGCCAGGCCGATACCGAACTGGCCACGCATCGCGAACGCGCGAGCCACGCAGCAAGCTTGGTCGTGGAGCTGGCGGGGGTGCGGGGTGACCGCGACGCGTTGCAGGCGCAACTGGCGACATTGACTGCCAATGCCGGGCACTTTGAAGAGCAGAAACGGCTGTTGCTCGCCGCGCAGGAAACATTGCGCAAGGAATTCGAGGCGGCAGGCGCGAAAGTGCTGGAAAGTGCGCAGGAAGCCTTTTTGAAGCGCGCGCAGGATCGTTTTTCGGAAAGTGAAAAAACAAGCGCCGCGCGGTTGAGCAGCCTTCTGGAACCCGTCGGCCAGCGTCTCAAGAGTTACGAGGACCAGGTGACCGCGCTGGAAGCCAAGCGGGTCGATTCGTTCGGGCAGTTGACCGGTTTGATCGAGGCGATGCGCGTCAGTCAAGATCAGGTGCGCAGCGAAGCCGCGCGGCTTGGCAATTCATTGCGCAATGCGCCCAAGGCGCGCGGTCGCTGGGGCGAACAGGCGTTGCGTAATGTGCTGGAGCAATGCGGGCTGACCGAACATACCGATTTCATCACCGAACATTCGATCGATACCGACGAGGGCCGCTTGCGTCCCGATGCCATCGTCCGGGTGCCGGGCAACAAGTTGCTGGTGATCGATGCCAAGGTTTCGCTGAATGCCTATCAGGAGGCATTCGAGGCAGACGACGAACTCATTCGTATTGCCGCGCTCAAGATGCACGTGGTCTCGATGAAAAATCACATCCAGACGTTGGCGACCAAGGGCTACCAAAGCCAGTTCCCCGAGGCGCCGGATTATGTGCTGATGTTCGTGCCGGGCGAACATTTCATTGCTGCCGCGCTCGAACAGGACCCGGAATTGTGGGATTACGCTTTCCGCAATCGCGTATTGCTCGCCAGCCCGACCAACCTCGTCGCGATCGCCCGCACCATCGCGCAAGTCTGGCGACAAGACGGACTGGCGACCGAGGCGCGCGAGATCGGTCGGTTGGGCGGCGAGCTATACGACCGGCTCGCGGTTGCAGCCGAACACATGAAACGGGTCGGATCCGGCCTAAGCAGCGCGGTCGATCATTACAATAAATTCGTGGGCAGTTTCGAACGCAACGTCCTGTCCGCCGGGCGCCGGTTGCGCGAGAAGCACATCGAGATCGGCAAGCGCGAGATCGAAGACGTTCCGCTGATCGAAAGCGCGCCGCGCTATGGCGATGCCGAAGTTGTCCCGCTTACTCTGGTACCGGAATAATTATCTGCCGTTCAGGCTGGCCAGCACTTCATAGCCCAACACCGCACTGGCAATCGCAGCGTTCAGGCTGTCGGCACGGCCCTTCATCGGCATCGTCACGCGCAGGTCGCAGGCGATTTCGTAATCGTCAGGCAAACCGCGCGATTCGTTGCCGACCAAGACGAAGCAGGGGGCTGTGTAAGCCGCGCCGCGATAGGGCAGGGCATCACGCAGCGATGCGGCTACCAGTTGCCCCGTATCGCCGCGCAGCCATGGCAGGAATTCCTCCCATCGCGCCTGGACCAATCGCTGAGTAAAAATGGCGCCCATGCTGGCGCGCACGGCTTCTGCGGAAAAAGGGTCGGCACAGTCGTCGATCAGGATCAGCCCCCCCGCGCCGATGGCATCGCCCGTGCGTAGCATCGTGCCGAGATTGCCGGGATCGCGCAACGCCTGCGCCACCAGCCAGATCGGCGCCGCATGGCGATCGATGGCCCCAAGCGAAGTATCGAACTCGACGAAAACCCCGCACACGGCTTGGGGATTATCCTTGCCGGTCACCTTGGCCAGCAACTCCGCGCCCATTTCCACGATTTCGCCACCTGCTGCGGCCACCTCCGCTTCCAGCTTGGCCAGCAACGGATGGGGCTCGCGCGTGGTCGCCATCACCAACATTTCGGGCAGGCGGCCGGTCGCCCGCGCGTCGGTCAACAGCCGCAATCCCTCGGCCAGAAAGCGCTGTTCGAGCCGGCGATGTTTTTTATCGCGCAGGCTGCGCAGGAATTTAACCGTGGAATTGGAGAATCCGGTAATGAGCCGGCGGTTTGCACTCACGCCCTAGTCTTCGCCGAACCCGTCGACGATGAGCCCCACCAGCTTGGCCAGCGCGGACTCGGCGCCGTCGCCGCCAGCGACGGTGATGTCGATGACATCACCCTTGGCGGCCCCCAGCATCATCAGGCCCAGGATCGAACCGCCACCAGCCTCCATGCTGTCCTTGATCACCTTGACGTCGAGACCCTCGGGCAGCATCGCCACCATGTTCACGAATTTCGCGCTGGCCCGCGCATGCAAGCCCTTGATGTTCACGATACACACGGTCTCGCGGAGTTCCAGCACGGGTAAGTTCAATTTTCCTGTCCCAAAAATTCAGACGCTATCGTTATGTAGCTGCGCCCGGCATCGCGAGCGGCCGTAACCGCCGCGCGAACATCGCCGATCTTGCGCGCCCCGGCAAGCCGGATCAGCATCGGCAGGTTGATTCCCGCAATTACCTCGACCTTGCCGGCCCGCATCAGCGATATCGCCAGGTTCGACGGGGTTCCGCCGAACAGGTCGGTCAGGATGATCGCACCTTCGCCGCTGTCCACCGTCCTGATGGCATCGGCGATGTCGCGGCGGCGGCGTTCCATGTCATCGTTAGGCCCGATACAGACCGTGGCCACGGCTTCCTGCCGCCCGACGACATGCTCCATGGCCAGCACGAATTCCTCGGCCAGCTTGCCATGAGTCACCAGGATCATGCCGATCATGCGGAAAATGCGCTCCGGTCATCCATTATCGTTGCGCGGTCCCTGCTGTTATTAAAGATCGGTCTGCGTGACAGGATCGGGCCACGCGAATGAATTCCTGGTGCAATTTCATCGCGGCGGCTGGCCCTCGACCAAGTCGGCAGCACGCGAATTCAGGTTGCGGTGCAGCAATGTGGGAGAAAAACCGGCATCGCGCAAGGCCGCGCCGATTCGTTCCACCATGAAAACCGATCGATGGCGCCCCCCGGTGCAACCGAAAGCGACGTGAACATAGCCTTTTCCGGTCAATTTGAAGCGAGGCAACACGGTCAGCAACAGGTCGCTTATCCGCGCGAATGCTTCTTCGAACGCGGGATCGTCGCGGATGAATGCCGCGACCGCCTCATCCTGCCCGGTCTGCCCGCGCAGTTGCGGGTCCCAATAGGGATTTTGCAGGAACCGCATATCGAATACGAAGTCGGCTACCGGAGGCATCCCGCGTGAGAACCCGAAGCTGGTCACGGTCACCGTCATCACCGGTCCCGATCGCGGCGCAAACTGTTCGCGCATGGCCTGCTGCAGTTCGTTTACGGAAAAAGCGGTGGTATTGATGACCATATCCGCCCAGCGACGCAGCGATTCCATCACCTCGCGCTCGGCCATGATACCCGACAATGCGGGCATGTCCGAAGCCAGCGGGTGACGTCGGCGCGTTTCGTTATAGCGGCGCTGCAATTCCTCGCCCGAGCAGTCGAGATACAGCGTCGTCAACTCGATATCGTCGCGCAGGCTGAGCCGGGTCACCAGCTCGACGGTCCGGTCCGGGTTGAAGCCGCGCGTGCGCGAATCGAAACCGATCGCGAGCGGTGCAGGTTCGTGCTCATCGAGATCGGGTGCGTCGATCAGCCGCTCCAGCATGCGCAGCGGGAAATTGTCGATGACCTCCCAGCCCAGATCTTCCAGCACCCGCAGCGCCGTGGTCTTGCCGGCGCCCAGCACGCCGGTCAGCAGCAGCACCCGCTGGCGGCTCGGGACGGCAGTTGGGGGAGGGGATTCGATGGCCATCAATGATTCATGTGGCCCCCGGCCACCTAAAAGGAAAGGGGACGGCGCGAAACGCCGGGGTCATTCCAGCCCATGATGGCGCAGCGCCAGTTCCGCCCGCAGCGCCAGCACCGGCGATCCCGGCCATAGCCGCACGACCGGAATGTCCGCGCCAGCGACATTTTCCCATTCTGCCCGGTCGATATACCGGGGCGCGGCGGCATCGAGTTGGAGCTTGAGGCAGATCCGGGCGCCGGCCAGCGCCGGATAGTTCAGGATGCCGAGATTGCGCACCTCCAACAGCCCGCGTGTGGCGGGGTGCGGCGCGGCCCATAACCGGTTTTCGCGCAAGGCCAGTACGACCCCGTCGTCGCCCACGAAATCCGCGCCGCGGTCGATCAGGGCGAGCGCCAAGCTGGATTTGCCAACGCCCGGTGGTCCCTCGATCAAAATACCCCGTCCGGCGATGGCGACACATCCGGCTTGCCGGATCATGCGGGTTCTTCATGCCGGAGCGCCGGCAATTCGATCACCATGCGCGCGCCGGGCCGGCCATCGGCGCGGTCATGCGCGCTCAGCCGACCGTCGTGAGCTTCGACGATGGTGCGGGCGATAGCCAGTCCCAGTCCGCTATGGCCGCCAAAATCCTCATCCGCCGGCCGCAACGAATGAAACCGTTCGAACACCCGCTCGCGCGCGTTCTCGGCAATGCCCGGACCATCGTCGATGACCTCCGTCACTACCCGCCCGTCATGCTCCGCCACGGCGATGGTGATCTCGCCGCCAACCGGCGAGAACGACACCGCGTTGTCGATCAGGTTTTGCAAAACCCGTTCCAGCCGCGCCGGATCGCCCATCACCAGCACCCGGGAGGCGCCGGCGGGAATGCCGCTGTGACGAATGGTGCACGCGTGATCGGTTGCCCGTGCCGCGCGCGCGCCGACCAGCGCATCGGCCAGGGCGGCGATATCGACCGGCTCGAACGTCGCGCGGCTGAGTTGGGCGTCGATCCGGCTGGCATCGGCGATCTCGGTGATCAGCCGATCGATGCGCTTGACATCATGCGCGGCAATGTCCGCCAATTGCTGCCGCAGTCCCTTGTCCTCAACCTTGTCCAGTGATTCCAAAGCACTACGCAACGATGCCAAAGGGTTTTTAAGTTCGTGCGCGACATCTGCGGCAAAACTTTCCACGGCATCGATACGCAACCGCAACGCGGCGGTCATGTCGGAAAAGGCGCGCGCCAGCAGCCCGATCTCGTCGCGCCGCTCGGGCAGGCGCGGCACCACCACAGATCTGTCGCGGCCCAGCCGGACCCGAACCGCCGCGCGCACCAGCAACCGCAATGGCTGGACGATGGTGCGCGCCAGGAATAGCGACAGCAGCACCGATACCGTCAGCGCCGCCCCGACCACGATCGCCAGCGTCTGCCGCGCATCGCGGACGCTTTGGGTGATATCGGGCGCGTGGCGCAGGCTGAGCAGCATGGTGCCGCGCTGGCCCAGCCGGCTGGCGGCGGTGATGACCGGAGTACGATCGGCGGCATAACGCTGGCGGACATCGGTGCGCCCGGTCAGGCGGGCATCGGTGATTTCGGGCCACGCGGCGGCGGTATCGCTGCCGGGCTCGCGATAGACCGGCACCCGCGGCGCGCCGACCAGCACGTCCATGGTCCGGTCGATCATCCGCGCCGCGCGCGGCAGCATGGGTTCCCGCGCCGGATCCATGAACGAAACCGTGCCGGGCGCTACGGTATAGCTATCGGCGACAAGCTTGCCGAGACGATCATAGACGCGCAGCCGCAGATGTTGGCTGGCACCGATCGCGCCGAGCAATGCCAGGCGTTCGTCCGGTGCGACCTGGGTCAGGACGACAGCGGCAATTTCGGTTTCGCTCCGCGCCCGCTCGAAACGCTCGCCGAGCAGCTGGCGCCGGTAATTGTCGATATAGAACAGGCTCGCCCCGAGCAGGCCCAGCGCGATGACATTGAATACCAGGATGCGGGCGGTGAGCGAAAAATTCCGCGCCGAAAACACGCCGCTTGAAAACAGGCCGCCGGGAAACAGGACGCGGCTTGGCGCCCATTCGCGCGGATTATCCCTCGGCAAAGGAATAGCCGGCACCGTACAGCGTTTCGATTGCGGCAAATCGCGCATCGACACTGCGGAATTTGCGCCGCAACCGCTTGATATGGCTGTCGATAGTGCGATCATCGACGTAAACGTCGTCGCTATAGGCCGCGTCCATCAACTGGTTGCGGGTCTTGATCACGCCGGGGCGGCTGGCCAATGCCTCCAGGATCAGGAATTCGGTCACCGTCAGCGAAACCGCCCGGCCTTCCCATGACACTTCATGGCGCGCCGGGTCCATCGCCAGGCGTCCGCGCCGGACCGGTTCGGGCAGGGGCCCGTCAGGCAGAACCGGATCACCGCGCGCCAGTTCGACGCGGCGCAGGATTGCCCGGATGCGCGCGACCAGCAACCGCTGGCTGAACGGTTTGGTGATATAGTCGTCGGCGCCCAGCGCCAGCCCCAGCGCCTCGTCCGGTTCGTCGTCGAACGATGTCAGGAATATCACCGGCAGCGCCGACTTTTCGCGCAGGCGGCGCAGCAGTTCCAAACCATCCATGCGCGGCATCTTGATATCGCATACTGCCAGGTCGGGCGGATTTTCGAGCAGCGCCTTCAACCCTGCCGCGCCATCGGCATAAACGCGGGTGGCATAGCCTTCGGCCTGCAACCCGATCGCGACGCTGGTCAAGATGTTGCGATCATCGTCGACCAGCGCGATGGTATAGTGCGGTGCCGTATCGGCGGCGGCGTTTGGGGTAGGCAGTTCCGGCGTTTCACCCATCCCGGCGATGTTAGACGCAAGCGGTGGCACTGACAATATTCGCCGGCACATTCACCGCTCCACTCAGGCGCCGATGGCTTCGTCAGCGTGATCGGGTGCAAATTCCGGAGTTTGCGATGGCGCGGCCCGACTCGTCGGTATCTCAATGAAAGCTAATTTGACGCGGCTCTGCTGCTGCATTATGCCAAAGACGACTTCTTAATTTTCATAGGAACATATCACAGCGATTCCGCTGCTGTTCACTTACGGGAGACGATTTTGACCGCTTCGCTTCGCTATCCGCTCGACCGCCAGGGCATTTCGACCTCAGCCGAAATTTTCGCCAATCTGGGCACTGCGCCGCTGGTCGAACACGCGGTTCGCAATGGTGAGGGGTTGCTGGCTGCCGAAGGGCCGCTGGTAGTAGCTACCGGCAAGCATACCGGTCGTTCGGCCAAGGACAAGTTCATCGTCCGGGATGCCGAAACCGAGGATACGGTTTGGTGGGGCAAGACCAACGTCGCGATGACGCCCGACCACTTCGCGGTGCTCAAGGCTGATTTCCTGGTCGAACTGGCCAAGCGTGAGACGCTCTATGTCGCCGACCTGTTCGGCGGGTCGCAGGCTGAAAACCGCGTGAATGTACGTGTTATCAATGAGCTGGCGTGGCACAACCTGTTTATCCGCACGCTGCTGGTGCGCCCGACGCCGACCGAGCTGGAAAGCTTCGCGCCGGAATATACCATTATCGACCTGCCCAGCTTCCGTGCCGATCCGGCGCGCCATGGCTGCCGGTCGGAAACCGTCATCGCGGTCAACTTCACCGAAAAACTGATCTTGATCGGTGGCACCGCCTATGCCGGCGAGATGAAGAAAAGCGTGTTCGGCATTCTTAATTACCTGCTGCCGGTCAAGGGCGTGATGCCGATGCACTGCTCCGCCAACGTCGGCTTGGACGGCAAGACGGCGGTATTCTTCGGCCTGTCGGGGACCGGCAAGACGACATTGTCGGCCGATGCCAGCCGCACGCTGATCGGCGATGACGAACATGGCTGGTCGGATAGCGCGGTCTTCAACTTCGAGGGCGGATGCTATGCCAAGATGATTCGCCTGTCCGCCGAGGCGGAGCCTGAGATTTATGCGACATCCAAGCGCTTCGGTACCGTACTGGAAAACGTGGTGATCGATCCCGTCACCCGGCTGCTCGATTTCGACGACGCCAGTCTTGCTGAAAACAGCCGGGGTTCCTACCCGATCGATTTCATCCCCAACGCTTCGGAAGAAAACCTGGGGCCGGTGCCGGCAAATATCATCTTCCTCACCGCCGATGCCTATGGCGTGCTGCCGCCGATTGCGCGCCTGACGCCGGACCAGGCGATGTATCACTTCCTGTCGGGCTACACCGCTCGCGTTGCCGGTACGGAAATGGGCGTAACCGAGCCGGAAGCGACTTTTTCGACGTGTTTCGGTGCGCCGTTCATGCCCCGTCATCCCTCGATCTACGGCAATCTGCTCAAGGAGCGCATCGCCAAGGGCGGAGTAAAGTGCTGGCTCGTCAATACCGGCTGGTCCGGTGGCAAGGCGACGATGCCCGGGATCAAGCGCATGCCGATCAAGGCGACCCGAGCCTTGTTGAACGCCGCACTGGACGGTACGCTGAACGCCGGCGAATTCCGCACCGATCCGTTCTTCGGCTTCGAAGTGCCGGTAACGGTGGCCGGGGTGGACAGCAAGTTGCTCGATCCGCGCCAGGCGTGGGGCGATCCGGTGGGCTATGACCAGACCGCGCAGGTCCTGGTCAACCAGTTCATCGACAATTTCGCGCAATTTGCCGATCATGTGGATGACGGCGTCCGGCATGCTGCTCCCCATGCGCAACCCGTTGCCGCCTGACCGGAGGTTTTGATGAGTTTGCTTGATTCACTGCTCGGCATGGAGGGCCAGAACATCGATGTGGCCGGGATTGCGGAAAAGTTCGGCATCGATCCGGCGCTGGCCGCTCAAGCCGTTGCCGCATTGGGCGCTGCTCATTCGCAACCCGGCGATACCGTCGATACCGCTGCCGGACAGACCGGCATCGACACCGGAACCTTGTCGCAGATCGCGCAGGAACTGGGCGGCGGCGAGGGGTTGGGGCAGCTCAATCAGGTCATGCAGGATCATCCCCAGGCTGCCGCCCTGCTGAGCGCGTTCACCGGCGGCGGCGATAATTCCGGCGGCGGGATCATGGGCCTGGCCAAGGGATTCTTCGGCAAAAGCTGACGTGAAGAGATAAGCTCAAGCCCCTCCCCGTCCGGGGAGGGGTGCAGAGCGACTGTTCGCTACTTTATCAGGCAATCCGGCGAGAGCCGCATGTCGAGATAATTATCCACCGCCCGCATCATCTCTTCCAGTTCAGCCTCGTAGAAGTGGTTGGCGCGGGGAATTTCGTCGTGGTGGATGGTGATATGTTTCTGCGTGCGCAGCTTGTCGACCAGCTTTTGGACCGCACCGGGGGTAACCACGGTATCGCCGGCTCCCTGCACGACGATGCCCGATGCCGGACACGGCGCCAGAAAGCTGAAATCATACATGTTGGCTGGCGGCGACACCGAGATGAAGCCCCGGATTTCGGGCCGTCGCATCAGCAATTGCATGCCGATCAGCGCGCCGAAGCTGTAGCCGGCGATCCACGTGGTCGAAGCTTCGGGATGGATCGACTGTACCCAATCGAGCGCGGCAGCGGCATCGGACAATTCGCCGATGGCGTTATCGAAACTGCCCTGGCTGCGCCCGACGCCGCGAAAATTGAACCGCAACGTCGCAAAACCGCGCGCGACGAATGTCTTGTACATCGCCTGCGTGATCCGGTCGTTCATCGTTCCGCCGGCCTGGGGATGCGGGTGAAGAATCATCGCCACCGGCGCACGCGGGCGACCACTCGGCTGGAAACGGCCTTCGAGACGGCCTTCCGGGCCGGGAAAGATGACTGCGGGCATGAAAGTCAAAACCTTTGGCGTGCTCCCCCTGGCCGGATGGATCGGGCGGAGAATGATACTCCGCGCAGCGTGGCGCATGCCAACCGTGGGGACTGTGAATGGAAGTGCTTTGCTATATAGAAAGCCGGCGCCCAAAAGCAATATTTTGCGATAGCCGGGCGGAACCATGACCGAGCGATGACGATACAGCCGATTTATCTCGATTTCGCCGCGACCAGCCCGATCCACCCCGAGGTGCGGGCAGTGATTGCCGAGGCGCTGGCGCGTTGGGCGAACCCGTCCAGCGCGCACGCCGCCGGACGCTTGGCGCGCGCGGCGCTGGAACAGGCGCGGGGCGATATCGGCGATGCGCTAGGCTGGCAGAAAGACATCATCTTCACCGGTTGCGCCACAGAAGCGCTGGCGATTGCCTGGCAAAACAGCGCCGGATCGACCAAATTGGCGGCGGCGGTGGAACATACCGCGGTGCTCCGCCATGCCGGGGCCGGCGTGATCCCGGTCGATGCGGCCGGGCGGGTCGATCCCGATCGGCTGCCCAGGGCGGATCTGGTCGCCGTGCAACACGTCAACAATGAAACCGGCGTGATCCAGCCGCTGGCGGCAATCGCGGCACGGGTTCACGAACAGGGTGGGTTGCTGCTGTCCGATTGTGCGCAGGCGGTGGGCAAGCTGGCCTTGCCCGATGCCGACCTGATCGCGATCACCGGGCACAAGATCGGTGCGCCGCCGGGGATTGGCGCGCTGCTGGTTGCAGATTTAAGCATGTTGGTGCCCACGGGCGGGCAGGAGCGTGGCTATCGGCCCGGCACCGAAAACCTGCCGTACATCCTGGGACTGGCGGCGGCGCTAAAGCTCGATCGGGGTTGGCTGGCCGAGGCGGCGGCGCTGCGCCAATGGTGGGAGCAGGAGTGGCGCGAACTCGGCGGCGAGGTGATCGGTGCGAGCGCACCGCGTGTGCCGACGATCGGCGCCTATCAGCTGCCGGGGGTCAATGCGCCGGTCCTGCTGATCCGGGCCGACGCCGGTGGCATCGCCATTTCGGCAGGCAGCGCCTGTTCGTCGGGTAGCATCAAGCCCAGCCACGTCATGACCGCGATGGGGCTGAGCGACGCCGCCGCGCGCGAGGTGTTTCGCGTGTCGATCGGTCGCGATACGACCCGCGCCGATCTGGCAGCGCTGCTGGCGGTGGTGCGGGCGATGGTGGCGGGGCGCAGCCGGGCGGCGTGATCTATCTCGATTACCAGGCGACGACGCCGCTGGCCCCGGAAGCGCGCGAGGCGATGTTGCCGTGGCTGGGCGGCCCGGACACGGCGGGATTCGGCAATCCGCACAGTGCGCATCGGGCCGGACGGATGGCCGCGGCGGCGGTCGAACTTGCCCGCGAGCAAGTGGCCGCGTTGCTGCCGCCGGGCGGGCGGGTGATTTTCACCAGCGGCGCGACCGAGGCGCTTAACCTCGCCATCGTCGGCAGCAATGCGCGCCGAATAGCCATCTCGGCGATAGAGCATGCCGCGGTGCTCGACACCGTCCGTGCGATCGGCGCGGCAACGCAGCTCTTGCCCGTCGCTGCCGATGGAATGGTCGATCCCGAAACCGCGATCTCGCCTGGTACCGACCTGGTAGCGCTGATGCAGGTCAATAACGAGGTGGGCACGATCCAGCCGGTCACCGCCATCGCCGCGCGCGCGCATGCCGTCGGCGCGCTGCTGTTGTGCGATGCGGTGCAAGGTGCCGGTAAGCTGGCCGCGCCCGATGGCGCCGACCTGATCGCCATTTCGGCGCACAAGCTTTACGGGCCCAAGGGTATCGGCGCATTATGGCTGCGTGACGGAATTGCCCTGGACCCGGCCATTCACGGCGGTGGCCAGCAAGGCGGGTTGCGTTCGGGCACGCTCAGCCCGGCCTTGTGCGCAGGTTTCGGGGCTGCGGCCAACCTGTGCACAAGTCTGTGGAAAACTGATGCGGAACATGTTCAGCGGTTGTGGGAAACGGCGCTGGCGGCGCTATCGGGCTGGGGGCTGAATGGCAGCGCGACGCAGCGCTGGCGCGGCAACCTTAATATTCGCCGCGACGGGCTGGATGTGGCGCGACTGATGTCGGATTGTCGCGACCTGGCTTTTTCGGCGGGGTCCGCCTGTGCCAGCGGGTCCGGTCGCCCAAGTCATGTCCTGGCGGCCATGGGACTGTCCCCGCGCCAGGTGAAA
Organism: uncultured Acetobacteraceae bacterium; assembly: GCA_964658485.1. GTDB lineage: Bacteria > Pseudomonadota > Alphaproteobacteria > Sphingomonadales > Sphingomonadaceae > Novosphingobium. The sequence goes on from CAZZYX010000028.1 coordinate 26,687, forward strand.
TCCTCTATCCGGATCGGGTTCGGGCGCTATACGAAAATTATCGACATTGCCGATGCATGCGGGGAAATAATGGCAGCAGCAGCGGCGCAGGAGAATTAAACGCGTGGTCAAGGTCAATTTCATTACTGCCGCTGGCCAGTGCATCGCCGCCGAGGGCCCACCCGGTGCCCGATTGCTCGAAGTTGGGCAAGCCGCCGGAATGGCGCTGGAAGGAACTTGCGAGGGCCAGATGGCCTGTTCCACCTGCCATGTCGTGGTGGTGCCCGAATGGTTCGATCTGCTCCCTGCCGCCTCGGCCGATGAAGAGGACATGCTCGACCTGGCCGCCGATGTCGCGCGTACCAGCCGGCTGTCGTGCCAGATCACCTTGACCGACGTGCTGGACGGGATCGAGGTGCGAATTCCGGGGGAAAGTCGCGACATGCAGCGCGAGTGAGCTTGGTGCTTGCCTTGCCTCGCTGCTAGGGCCGGGCGGAAATGGTCACCACTACTACAGAGCCCGATCCATTCGACGCCATCGTCGATGCGCCGTTCGATTCCGCGTTGTCGCAGCGCTATCTGGTCTACGCGCTGTCGACGATCACCGCGCGCTCGCTGCCCGACCTGCGCGACGGGTTGAAGCCGGTGCATCGCCGGTTGCTGTGGGCGATGCGGCTGCTCAAGCTGGAACCGACTAACGGCTACAAGAAATCGGCGCGAGTGGTCGGCGATGTCATCGGCAAATATCATCCGCATGGCGACCAGTCGGTCTATGATGCGATGGTGCGGCTCGCGCAGGATTTTTCGCTGCGCTATCCGCTGGTCGACGGGCAGGGCAATTTCGGCAACATCGATGGCGATAATGCCGCCGCCTACCGCTATACCGAAGCGCGACTGACCAAGACCGCGATGTATCTGATGGCCGGGCTGGACGACGGCACCGTCGATTACCAGCCTACCTACAACGGCGAGGATGAAGAGCCGGAGATCTTTCCGGGGCTGTTCCCCAATCTGCTGGCCAATGGCGCCTCCGGCATCGCGGTAGGCATGGCGACATCGATCCCCAGCCACAATGTCGCCGAGATCATCGACGCGACGCTGTTGCTGATCGACAATCCCCACGTCGAACATGCCGAACTGATGCAGGTGTTTCACGGCCCCGACTTTGCCACCGGCGGCGTGGTGGTGGATAGCCCCGCCGCGATCTCTGCCGCCTATGCCACCGGGAAAGGCGCGATCCGCCTGCGGGCGAGGTTTTCGACCGGTCGTGATGCAACCGGCACATGGGAGGAAACCGGGATCGAGCGCCTGGCTGCCGGGCAGTGGCAGCTGGTCATCTCCGAAATTCCCTACATCGTGCAGAAGGGCAAGCTGATCGAACAGCTCGCCGGGCTGATCGCCGACAAGAAGCTGCCGATCCTGGAAGATGTGCGCGACGAATCGGATGAACTGATCCGCATCGTGCTGGTGCCCAAGAGCCGCAATGTCGATCCCGACCTGCTCAAGGAAAGCGTCTATCGGCTGACCGAGCTTGAAAGCCGCTTCAGCCTCAACCTCAATGTGCTGGACGCGCGGCGGACCCCCGGCGTGCTGGGACTGAAACTGCTGCTGCAGGAATGGGTGCTCAGCCAGATCGACATCCTGCTGCGCCGTAGCCGGCATCGGCTGGACAAGATCGCGGCGCGGCTGGAATTGCTCGACGGCTACATCATCGCCTTCCTCAATCTCGACCGGATCATCGCCATCATTCGCGGCGAGGACGAGCCCAAGCCGATCATGATGGCCGAATTCGCGCTGAACGACCGGCAGGCCGAGGCGATCCTCAACATGCGGCTGCGATCCTTGCGCAAGCTGGAGGAAATGGAACTCCGCCGCGAGCGAGATACCCTGTTGGCCGAGCAGGAGGAATTGCTCAAGCTGCTCGACAGTCCCGCCCGCCAGCGCACCCGGCTGAAGCGCGACATGGTGGCATTGCGGAAAGATTATGCCGAGAATACCTTGCTCGGGCGCCGCCGCACGACGATTGCCGAGGCGGCACCGACGCGCGAATTCAACATGGACGCGATGATCGAGAAGGAGCCGGTGACGGTGATCCTGTCGGCGCGCGGCTGGATAAGGGCTGCCCGGGGGCATGTCGCGCTGGCCGGCGAATTCAAATTCAAGGATGGCGATGGTCCGGGGTTCGGCCTGCATGTCCAGACCACCGACAAGCTGTTGATCGCCTGTGACAATGGCCGGTTCTATACCCTGGGTGCGGACAGGCTGCCCTCGGCGCGGGGCTTTGGCGAGCCGTTGCGCAGTATGATCGACATCGATCCCGAGGCGCAGATCATTGCGCTGATCGCCTGCAAGCCGGGCGGACAACTGCTGCTGGCCGCCAGTGACGGGCGCGGGTTTGCCGCCGTGGCAAGCGAGTTGCTGGCGGAAACGCGGAAAGGTCGCGGCGTGATGGGCACCAAGCCGGGAGTCAAGCTGGCGCTGGTCCGCGAAATTCCGGCGGATCACGATCATGTCGCGGTGATCGGCGACAACCGCAAGATGGTGATCTTCAGCCTGGCCGAACTGCCGGTGCTAGCCAAGGGGCAGGGGGTAGCGCTGCAACGCTATCGCGACGGCGGCATGGCTGACGCGATCACGCTGAAGCTGGACGATGGCCTGAGTTGGGTGATGGGCGGCGAGACCGGCCGCGTCCGGACCGAGAAGGACATGCGGCTGTGGAAAGTGGCGCGCGGCGCTGCGGGACGGATGCCGCCGACAGGATTTCCGCGCGACAACAGGTTTTGACTTACCTGATCCCCCGTCCTGTTCAGTGGAGGGGCTGGGGGTGGTGCCTTCCGTCCGGACGTAACGCTGCGTAAAAGGGCGAGACACCACCCCAACCCCCTCCTCTGAACAGGAGGGGGCTTTTACCCTCCTGCCGCATCCTGCGGATGATGCGGTACCAGGATCAGGGTATCTCCTTCGACGCGCCAGCCGGCGAGGTGCGAGAGGAAATTCATGCCCAGTACGTTGGTGTCGGTCAGGCCCGGTGCCACCGCGACAGGCAGGTGGCGGACGATGACATTGCCCACCCGCAAGCTGGGGATGATGCCGAGTTCGGCTTGAGTCGCACCGTTAGCGGTGGTCAGCGTAATCGGGCTGCTGTCCGGGTCGGGGACGGCGCCCAGATCATTGGCGGCGGCGGCGGACAGCGTGGTCAGCGTGGCGCCGGTGTCGACCAGCAGGTGCCGCGCCGCGCCATTGGCTCGCGCCTGCACCCAGAAATGGCCGTCGTCGGCCAGACGTACGCGAGTTTCGGTTCCGGTCGTGGTCTGTTGCGGCTCGTCATCGCCAACCGGGCCGAGGTTCAACGGGAAATGAAACAACTGCGCGCAGGCCAACGCCAGTGCAACGAACAGGCCGAGCTGCCCGGCCAGGCGCAGCGCGCCCGACAGGAACGGCAGGGGACGCCTCAGCATGCTGCCCAGGATGAGCGGCAGCAGTGCTAGCAGCGCCAGCTGGACGACCGTATCGGCGGCGATATAAGCGATAACAAGCGGAATCATGGTCCGGTGGCACGATCCGTCAGCATCCGGATCGAGCCGCCAGCGCCTCGCTCAGCAATGTCGCGGTGCGGGCGGCATCGGGGAAACCTTCGCTCACCCATCGCGCCTCGACTTCCTGGAGAATTCGGGCGACCTCGGGGCCGGCGGTGATGCCGGCCGCGACGATCTGGCCGCCCTTTAGTGGAAACCTCGGAACGGTCCAGTGCTGCAAGGGTTCCGCCGAGGCACCGGTCAGCAACAGGCGGTCGGTCGCGGCGGCAACGCCCAGCCGGTATGCCAGCGCGCGCGGATCGCCGGGCGCGCCATTGCGACCGGCGGCGAGCGCCAGGCGCTTTTTCTGTGCGCTGGACAGCCGGAAGCGCGCTGCGACCTGTTCGGCCAGTGCCGGCTCGGCAGGCAACAGCGCCGCCAGTCGCCGCAACGCATCGGGAGCGACCGCCTGCGCGGCTTCCGCCTGCACCAGTTGCGCCAGTGCGGATGGACCCGCTTCGGGCAGGATCACCGCCAGGACGCCCAGGCTGGCCATCCGTGCCACTACCGGCGCGGGATCGGGCAGGCCCAGCAGGTTCATCATTTCCATGCCGATGCGCTCCCGCGACAGGCTCTTCAGCGTGGCCGCCAGCTCGGCGCAGGCCGATTCGGCTTGTGGGTCGGCGGGCAGCGCGCCGAACCGGGCCTGGAAACGGAAATAGCGCAGGATGCGCAGATGGTCCTCGCGGATGCGCTGGCGGGCGTCGCCGATAAAGCGCACCCGGCGTGCGGCCAGATCGGCCAGCCCGCCGAAGAAATCGCTGATCTCACCGCTGGCGGGATCGGCGTAGAGCGCGTTGATGGTAAAATCGCGCCGGGCTGCATCGTCGCGCCATGCCGTGGCGAAGGCGACGGTGGCATGCCGGCCATCGGTCGCGATATCGCGGCGCAAGGTGGTGATTTCCACCGGACCATGAGGCAGCACGGCGGTGATCGTGCCATGGGCGATCCCGGTAGGGACGGTGCGGATGTCCGCCGCCCCGGTCCGGGCGATGACATCCGCAGGTTCCAGCAGGGTGGCGATATCGATGTCCTTGACCGGCAGGCCAGCCAGCGTGTCGCGCACCGCGCCGCCGACATACCGCGCGTTGCCCGGACCGAGCGCCGCAATCAGCGCGGTGAGGTCGGCGCGGCGCGTCCATTCCGCCTGCGGCAACAGCTCAGCCATGCCAGTTCAGGCGCCGCGCCAGATTGAAGATGATCGCGGCGGTCACTCCCCAGATGCGGTGTTTTTGCCAGACGATCTCGATAAAGGGATGTTGCACGCCGTTATAATCGAGCCATTGCTCGACCTGGTTTTCCGGGGCCAGAACGTGCGCCAGCGGCGCCTCGAACCATTGCGCGACTTCGGCGGGATTGGGATGGATGGCGATATCGCCGGGCACCGTCGCCAGCACCGGGGTGATGTCGTAGCCCGAACCGCTATTATAGCGATCGGACGGGCCGATCACCCGGACCAGCGCGGGATCGATGCCCAGCTCCTCTTCAGCCTCGCGCAACGCTGCCGCGATCGCGTTCTCGCCGGGATCGAGGCCGCCGCCGGGGAACGCGATCTGGCCGGGATGGGCGCGCATGTGCGAAGGTCGGTGCAGCAGCAGCACGCCCGGCTCCGCGCGCTCGGTCACTGCGATCAACACGGCGGCGGGGCGAAGTCGCTCGCCGCCGACCAGTCGGGGATCTTGCCGGAGTTGCGGCGGCGCGGCGGCCTCGCCTTGCCGGTATAGCCGTTGCAGCCGATCGAAAACAGCGCTCATCCGGGAATCAGCGGATAGCACTGCCCCTGGCTGCGCACCGTGAGATCCCCCTGTTCCAGCGCTATTTCGACCAATTGCGCATAAGTGCTGCGGTTCAGCCGCGCTTCGGTGCGGTGGCGCACGGTGACGTATAGCGCCGGGGTGTCGCGATCACCGCGCGCGGTGATCGGATGGTCGGGGCCGGCAATGACGAATTCGTCGGTGTTGAGCCGGAACACCAGCGCGGCGCCATCCTGCTTGACGTCGATCGCGATGAACGCGGCGTCATCGACCGCGATCGCCTGCTTTTCATAAGGGGTGACCAGCCAATGCGCGCCATCCGCATCGCGTACCAGCAAGGACGAAAAGGCGCGCACCATTGCCGGGCGGCGAATTTCGCCGCCGTCGTGATACCAGCGCCCGTCGGCGGTAATCCGCATCAGGCTGTCGCCGGTCTGGACGGGCTGCCATTGCTCGACGGGGGGCAGCTTGCGCGCTTCGACCAGCGCGGCGATCTCGCTCAGGCTCAGTTCGGCCAGTTCGGGCGGCGGTACGTATGGCATCGCCATGCCCTGCCAGATCGGGTCAGCGCCGCCAAGGCCCCAATGAGCCGATCGGCGGAAGC
>CAZZYX010000029.1:0-4348 GCA_964658485.1 uncultured Acetobacteraceae bacterium
TCCTGCGCCTGGCGCTTGGTGCCGACGAACAACACCTTGCCGCCCGACTGGACAGTCGAGGACACGAAATCGAGCGCACGCGCAAACAGCGGCACGGTCTGGGACAGGTCGAGGATATGAACACCGTTGCGAGCCCCGAAGATATAGGGCTTCATCCGCGGGTTCCAGCGGTGGGTCTGGTGGCCGAAGTGAGCGCCGGCCTCGATCAATTGCTGCATGGTGACGACTGGTGCCGCCATAGATAATTCCTTCCGGTTGGGCCTCTGGGAAGCTGGAACCGTGCGGTAAAAACCCGCTGCGGCACCGGTGATGGATGCTTCCCATGTGGATTTGCCAGCCTTTTTCGAACCGGAATGGCACGAAGAGTGCTGACATCGCCGCCCTAGCCAGTTTCCCGATGGAAATCCAGCCTGAACTACAAATTAGAACAAAGCAGGATAATTCCCTTGACGTTGGAACGTTTTAGGAACACTAAGGGTACATATCCGGACGCTGGAACTGAATACAACATTGCCGATTTATTTTATCAGGGCCGCCTGAAAGGATCCCACGATGTTTGCCGTGCTTCTGCTCATTTTTCTCGGAATTGGTGCCGCGCTTGCGGCTACGGCGATCGTTGACACCTGGCGCCAATATGGTTCAGCCTGGGATGTACTGGCCCAGGAAATGCGTTATCACGATCTGGCCGGTGCGCAGGACGTAAGGGTCAAGTCGAAGGTCGTTCGGTTGACGTACGGATCATACGCTGCCGCTTGACCTGCGCATAGCGGACGATGCCAACCGGCAGGATGGCGATGTAAAACGCACATATCCCCACCAGCGTCCACCATGTCTCGGTCAGCAAGGCGGCAAATACCAGCCCGATCAGCGCAATCAGTTCCAGCCGGATGCGTTTGCGCGGTCGCATGGCACTCCAGCCCATCGTCGCCACGCTGGATATCATCAGGAAAGCGATGACCACCAGCCACGCCCCGACGAGCGCAGGTTGTCGAAAAAATTCATTCCGGTCGGTCGCGATCCACAAATACATCGGCAGGAACGCCAGTCCCGCAGCGACCGGTGCGGGCACCCCGGTCGCGAAGCCGGCAGATTTATGCGGCTGGTCGATCATGTCTATACGGGCATTGAAGCGCGCCAGGCGTAGCGCACAACAGATCGCAAAGGCCAATGCGGCGAACCAGCCGAGCCGGGGCACTTCTTTCAGCGACCACAGGAATAGGATCAATGCCGGCGCGACGCCAAAGGAAATGGAATCGGACAGGCTGTCCAACTCGGCGCCGAAACGCGACTGCGCCTTGAGTAACCGGGCGATGCGGCCATCGATGCCATCCAGCAAGCCTGCGAGGATGACCGCAAGTACCGACTTTTCCCAATTGCCGGGAATATTCCCGTCGATCGCAAAGCGGATGCCGGTCAATCCGCAGCACAAGGCGGCCGAAGTGATCGCATTGGGAATAAGTGCCCGCAGCGTCAGTCCGCGCGCCAACCGCCGGGGCGACGCATCTTCGTCGTCGTCGTCCTCCGGCAGGACGGCTGTCACTGGCCGACCCCTTCGATGACCTGCTGGCGGCCGATTTCGGCGATCACGGTCTCCCCGGCGATCATGCGCTGGCCCAGCACCACCAGCGGATCGGTACCCTCGGGCAGATAGACATCGACCCGGCTGCCAAAGCGGATCAGGCCGACACGCTGGCCGCAGGCGATGATATCGCCCGCCTTGACGAAGGGTACGATACGCCGCGCCACCAGCCCGGCGATCTGGGTAAAGCCGACCACGGTACCATTGCCGCGATCGACCAGAATGTGCTGTCGCTCATTTTCCTCGCTGGCCTTGTCGAGATCGGCATTGAGGAACTTGCCGGGAATATAGACGACCCTGGCGATAGTCCCGCTGATCGGTGCGCGATTGATGTGGACATCGAACACGCTCATGAAAATCGATACGCGGGTGACCGGTTCGCTGCTCAGGAGGGGCGCGCCGCTGCCATCGTCGATGGTCAGTTCACGGGGCGGCGGCACTCTCTGGATAAGCGTCACCAGCCCATCCGCCGGAGCTATGACCAGGCGATCGCCCTGCGGTGTGACCCGCCGGGGATCGCGAAAGAACGCGCCCACGCAAAAGGTCAGGATGGCCAGCAGCCAGCCCAGCCAGTGCCAGCCGACGACAAAGCAAACCAGGCTGACCACCGCCACGATCAACGCGAACTTGCGGCCTTCGGGATGGACTGGAGGGAAGCTCCAACTGGCCGCGCCGCGGCCATGGTTATCGTATATATCTGCAGGCATGGGGCCATCTAGGCAATAGTGGTCACCTAGGCAATCGCGGGTTCATTCCGATCGCGATTTGACCTCACACAGCTATCGGCACGCCCCCGCTGCCGGTTGCCGGTCTTTCGACCGCTCCAACCCTGCCGAGCGGCTCAAGCCAAGAGCGTCCGAACATGCGCTGTCAGCACTTGCCGCAAGATGTATCCATTTTGCAACATATCTGCGACAATCGTCGCAACAACTCAGAATCTGATTGTGGAAATCCGTGAAACTAATGATTTATGCGACATAGTGCAGCGAATTGGTCAACTTTTAGCCGGGCGAATTTAGTCGGGCGGGGGATGAGAGCGGACCAAGGAAGAGCGTGGCATGCCAGGCTGGCAAGATTTCGCCGTCCTGCTTTCAGGGGTTCACAATGTTGATTATCTCCAAACTCAATTTTCTGAAGTGCGGCGTCGCGCCTGTGGCGCTCGGAGTCGCGATATTGGCAGGCGCACCTTGCGCATCGGGCCAGGCAACGGCTGAGGCAACGACTTCGACCTCGCCCGCGCCGACCGCGGACAATCCCGCAGAAGAAATCATCGTGACCGGGTCGCGCATCGCGCGTCCGCAGGTTGAAGCCTCAGTCCCGGTTGCAGTGGTTTCGGCGCAGTCGATCCAGGACGCCGGTCAGAGCAACCTGTCCGACGCGCTTAAGGATCTGCCGATCTCCGGCCAGTCGCTCGACCGATCGTCATCGAACTTTTTAAACAACGTCGCCGGCATAGCTACCGTCAACCTGCGGAATCTCGGTAGCTCGCGCACGCTTGTGCTCATCAATGGTCGGCGCAGCACCGGCGTCCCCGGTGGCTCGGCGGTCGACCTCAACAACATCCCTGTCGATCTTATCGATCACGTGGAAATCGCGACCGGCGGCGCTTCCGCGGTCTATGGCTCGGACGCGGTTGCGGGCGTAGTCAACATCATCCTCAAGAACAATTTCACCGGACTGAATTTTCACGTCGAAAATAACATATCGGACAAGGGCGACGCCCGTACACAACTCTATTCGGTGCTGGCTGGCAAGGATTTCTTGGACGGCAAAGGTCATATCACCGCCAATTTCACCTATACCAAGGACGACGCGCTTCCTTCCAGCGCACGCGACTATTCGGCTAAGGATTCACCGTCAGGCAGCGCCTATACGCCGGCGGGAACATTCTTCGACGCCGCAGGTGACGCTTTTACCTTCGACAAGAACAACAACGTCGTTCCGCAAACATTCTCGAGCGCGCAGCGCTACAACCGCGCATCGAACCGCCTGCTGACCACGCCGGTGGAACGTTATTCGGGTTCGATCCTCGCGCATTACGATTTCAGCCCCGCCGCCGAGCTTTACCTCGAAGGCATGTACGACAAGACCTATGCCAGCAGCACGATCGAGCCGCAGGCAATTGATGATGGTACCAGTCAGGGACAATCGGTCTTTACGTTCGAAGGAACGCCGGGTGTTTTTCCGCCGACACCGAATTTCCCGGGAATCCCGACCGTTGGCAATCCTTTCGTACCGGCGTCGATCGCTGCTGCTGCGGCGGGCGGCAACCTCGACTTCTACAAGCGGTCGAATGGCATTTTCGATCGCAGCTCGCAATCCAACCGTGACTATTGGCGGGCTGTGGTCGGCTTGAAGGGCGATCTCGGCGGCGGCTTCAGCTACGACGCATCGTACGAACACAGCCACGTGCGCGATGATTCGCGCTCTCAGCAGATCCTCATGAACAATTACGGTGCAGCGCTGCAGGCAACGACCAACGCCGCGGGGCAGGCTGTCTGCGCGGATCCGGTGGCGGCGGCCGCCGGCTGCGTACCGATCAACATTTTCGGCAACCAGCCATACACGGCGGCGCAACTTAATTGGCTGAGCACCTACAGCGGCGCGGGCGTCATTATTCCCGGCGCTGTAAAGGGCCAGAAAGTCTATCAGGACTTCCTGCAAAAGAACACGCAGGACGTTGCGAACATCACAATCACCGGTCAGCCCTTCCAGCTTCCCGGCGGCCCATTCGGGTTCGCAGTCGGCGGAGAATACCGCCGCGAGAAG
>CAZZYX010000029.1:4358-31222 GCA_964658485.1 uncultured Acetobacteraceae bacterium
TTCGGAGGTCTTTGACCCATTCACCGCCTCGGGTTACAGCTCGGCGCAGTTGAATGGCAGCGAGTACGGTAGCTTCAACGTCAAGGAAGGTTTTGTCGAACTGGAGGCGCCGATCTTCGGCCACCACCCAGGTATCTATGCGCTGACGCTCGAAGGCGCCGCGCGCTATGCCGATTACTCGACTTCGGGCGGCGTATGGACCTACAAATATGGTGGCACCTATGCCCCGACCCAGGACCTGCGTTTCCGCGCGATCTACGCCCGCGCTGTACGTGCCCCCAACCTGAATGAGTTGTACGCGCCCACGGCGAATACCGCGCAGAACATCGTTGACCCCTGCGACCAGGGACAGGGTCTCGGCGGCGCAGCACTAGTTGCCCTGCCCGCCGGATGCGCAAAGATTCCGGGGATCGCCAATTATGTGGCGACGCATGGTAACTTTGCCTATTCACTCGCGCAGGTTCAGACGATCTTTGGCTTTACTGGCGGCAACCGCAACTTGCAACCGGAAGCGACCAATACTTTCACTGCAGGTGCCACATTCACACCACGGTTCTTCCGCAACTTCGTGCTGACGGCCGACTACTATACGATCAAGGTGAAGAATGCGATCACCTCGGGCATCGATCCGCAAACTTCGGTGACCCAGTGCTTCAATACCGGGGATCCAGGCTACTGCGGATTCGTACATCGCGATGCAAACGGCTTCGTGACCGAGGTCGATCAGATCAACGCCAACGCTTCGTCCTACCTCGTTTCGGGTATCGATGTTCAGGCGCTTTATTCGTTCCGTCTGCACTGGTTCAACCCGGGAGAGAAGTTCAACATCGACTTATTTTATAACCACAAGTTCAAGCAGCAGCAGACTCCGTTCGGAGGTGGTCAAGTATCCAACGAACTCGGAGCCGCTGACTTGTATGGAGGGCAGCAGCTCGGTACGGGCTTCAAGGACCAGTTCACCTTCAATGCCAATTACAACACCGGGCCGGTCACGCTGCACTATCGCCTGAAGTATCTAGGTCCGGTCAGTGCTTCTTTCGGTACAACCTCTATTCCCATTTCAGCGTACTGGTATCACGATCTTCAGTTGAAGTTCGACGTCCAGAAGCGCTTTGAACTATATATGGGCGTCAACAACCTCACCGACAAGCAGCCGCCGTTCATCATCGGGGGCGGCAGCCAGTTTCCGGGCACCAACACCGTCGCCGATACATACGACCTACTGGGCCGCATGCTGTACGCCGGAGCTACTGTGAAGTTCTAAAGCATTCTGGTTACAAACACGGCCATTGGGGAAGCGAGGTAATTTTTTGTCGTGCCTGTGTATCTGATTTGCAACAGGCCCCCGTCAATCCCGATACGATTACAACAATCTGATTGTGCACCTGCGAGAAACAGGAAAAACATGGCTCATTCCCGTATTTGGTTCGGTCGGACCAGACGTAGGGTGGGGGCGTAAATACCGACCGAACTGAGCATGGGATCTCCAGGGGGGCAATTTGCCGTTCTGAGTTCAGGGGCAGACCATGACTAATAGAAGTCTTAATTTTCTAAGATGCGGCGTTGCGCCGTTGGTACTGAGCGTAGCCATTGCGGCTACTGCCGCTTTCGCGCAGTCCGGCCAAACTTCGGGCCAATCGTCCGAAACGCCCGCTCCCACCCCGACGACCACTTCGCAATTGCCTGCGGCAGAGGCAGCCGTCGATCCGGGTGCGACTGAAATCATCGTTACCGGTTCGCGGATTGCCGGCACGACCAATGCCACCAGCGCCAGCCCGATCTCGGTTTCGACCGCGGCGCAGATCGAAATGACCAAGTCGAGCTCGGTCGAAGATATCCTGGCGCGCATGGTCGGCCCGGATGCCCAGGGACTTAGCAGCGCCAGCAACAACGGCGGCGACGGCATTTCCACCGTCAGCCTGCGCAACCTCGGGGCTCAGCGCACCCTGGTCCTGCTCGACGGCACTAGGCTCCTGCCGACAGGCGCAACCTTCAACCTTGTCGATCTCAACACGATCCCGGTCAGCGTGATCGAACGGGTCGAAGTGCTGCGCGACGGCGCCTCCTCGATCTATGGTGCCGATGCGATTGGCGGTGTGGTCAACATCATTACCAAGAAAAACGCGCATGGCTTTACTGTCGATTCCGGTTTTTCGGCGCCACAGCATGGCGGCGGACTGGACTATCATTTCGCCACGACCTTCGCCGCCAATACCGACCGCAGCAACATCCAGATCAGCCTCAACTGGGACAAGCGCGACGCGATCGCCGGTTCGCAGCGCGACTGGGCGAACGACAAGAAGCTGGGCACCACGGCAGAAGGCGGCAGTGCGTATCGTTCGCAACTCGACGCCACCCAGGCCGAAGGAAAGGTCACGCTCGCCAAGGCGACCGTGGTCGATGGCGTGCTGCAGCCGGCGGGAACCGTGATCACCGGCCTGGTCGGTGTCAACGGCCAGTTCTTCACCCGCACCAGCACCCAGCTCGCGGCACAAAATCTGCCCAATACCGCTTATGTCGGTGGAGCGGTAAAGCTCAATGCCAACGGCAGTTCGGAATATCCGTACAACTCGCTGGCCGGGTCGTCGGATCGCAAGCAGATCAGTGCCTCGGGCCATTATGACCTGACCGATAATTTGACTGCTTATGCTTCCGGCTTCTTCACCAAGCATACCTCGGAACAATTGCTGCGTTCCGAACCGCTGCTGGGCGACACCATCGCGACCACCGTCTACCCCGGCTTTATCATCCCTGCCGACGCCGTCGGAAATCCCACGACCGGCGCCTATTCCGCCTATCTCACCCCGCTTCAGTTCGGGCCGCGCGACTACAAGCAGGATTCGCAGACGTTTCGCGTACAGGCGGGGTTTAAGGGCCAGTTCGCGAGCAAGTTCAACTGGGAATTCGGTGGAGTCGAGCAGGAGAATACGCTCAACCTGACGATCGGCAACTCCGCCAACTTCAATCACCTGGCGCAATTGCAGGAGCTGATCCCCTGCGTAGATGCGCCCGGCGGCTGCACCACCAACGCCAGCGGCGCATCGGTACCGAAAGTCCAGCCGAACTATTATGGCAACCCGGACCAGATATTCAGCGCGGACCAGCTCGCCTATGTAAAATACACCAGGAAGGATGTCGAACACGCGACCGAGCGCTATCTCTATGGCAACGTCGCCGGTTCGCTGTTCTCTTTGCCAGCCGGCGAAGTGAAAGCGTCGATCGGCGGGGAGTATCGCGGGGAGCACTTCGACTATGAGCCCGACGAACTGACCGTCGAAGGCTATACCGCCAATCCCTCGTTCCCGACCTCGGGCGGCTATAAGGTCGGCGCCATCTACGGCGAGCTGAGCATACCGATCCTGGCCGATAAACCGTTCTTCAAGTCGCTGACGTTCACACCCAGCGGGCGGTTCGACCATTACAGCAACTTCGGCGGCGCCGGCACCTTCCGGCTTGGTCTCAACTGGCAGGTCGATGACAATCTGCGGTTCCGCGCGACCTATTCCACCGGCTTCCGCGCACCGCAGGTGTTCGAACTGTACGGTGGGCAGTACCTGTCCGATAACGGCACGAGCGGCGATCCCTGTGAAACCAACCTGTCATTGGGCAAGGGCACGCTGGCCGGCAATTCCAACGTCGGCACGGGCGTTCTGACCGCTGGTTCGACCTGTTCCAAGGCCGTGGCGAAAGGTGCGGCGGTAACTTCCTTCACCAGCCCGCTCGACCTGATCTCGGCCAGCCAGATCCCGACACTGGAAGGCGGCAGCACGACGCTGCAACCTGAAAAATCACGGGAATACAACTTCGGCGTCGTCCTGACACCGACGTTTATCCCGGGCCTGACCTTTGCCGCCGACTACTACCGCGTCAAGGTTACCAACACCATCCTGGCCGGCGGCATCGGCGTCAACTTCGGCAACGACCTGATCCTCTCCCAGTGCTATGGCCCGGCGCAGAACCAGGCCTATTGCGACCTGATCCATCGCAGTGCCACCAGTGGCGCCATCATCCAGATCGACAGCCTGAACGCCAACGCCGGCCAGCAGCTCAACAAGGGCCTGGATATGGAGTTGAGCTATGACACCCATAACCACATGACCTTGCCGATCCCCGGTTCGGTCCGGCTCGACCTGCAGGTTTCGCACCTGATCAAATACGACCAGACCGATCTGCTGGGCAACGTCGTGCACTATGCGGGTAATTTCTCGGTGGATACCGAACAAATCTTCCCCAAGTGGAAGGCTTTCGTGAACATCGACTATACTACCGGTCCGATCTCGCTGCATTGGGATACCCAGTATGCGTCGCCAATGAGCAACTACAACGGTTCCGATCCGACTTACGGCAACCACATCTCGCCCTACTGGATCCATTCGCTCAGCGCGTCCTACCTGCTGAAGAACATGGGCGTGCTCACCAGCGCCAAGCTGGTGGTCGGCATCGACAATCTGTTCGACAAGGATCCGCCGTTTATTTCGTCGGACAGCACCTGCAAGTGCAATTCCATCGCCGGCCCTTACGACTTTGCCGGACGGACATTCTTTACCAGGCTGACGACCAACTTCTGATCGTTGACCGGCCGGGCGTTCGTTCCAATCGCGAACGGTGCCCGGTAGCCGACATTTTCAAGCCCCGCCTGTGCTTCGGCCCAGGCGGGGCTTGTCATTGCAAGCCGGCAAACGCGACCCAATCGCATGATCGGGAGCGGCCCTGCGAAACCGCCCCCCTTGAAGTTCCTCAAACTAGAAGTCGTATTTCACTCCGACCCGAAAATAGCGGCCCATGAAGTTCTTGTCTGCCCAGGCCGGGTTGAACTGATAGAGGCTATAACCTGCGGTCGGATCGAACGGCGGGCGGGAATTGAGCAGGTCGAGGACGTTGCCATACAGGGTAAAATGATCCGCAACCTTGACCGATGCGGTCAGGTCGAGGTCGAACGTGGCGTTGACACGTTCCTGCACCAGCGAGCCGTCGGG
Organism: uncultured Acetobacteraceae bacterium; assembly: GCA_964658485.1. Classification (GTDB taxonomy): domain Bacteria; phylum Pseudomonadota; class Alphaproteobacteria; order Sphingomonadales; family Sphingomonadaceae; genus Novosphingobium. Next base: position 9,335 of record CAZZYX010000029.1, read on the forward strand.
ATAGGTCACCGTGAACGAGATATCCTGCGGAATGGCAAGATAGCCGCTGGTATAATTCCCGGTCAGGGTCACGCTGCCCTTGCCGTTGAAATCCAGCGTATTCGACCAGACGCCCCGCCAGCGCGGCGCTCCCGAACAGGATGTGATGTTGCACGGGCTGAGGGTGCCGGCGTAGGCCTGGACCGAGCCGTCCTGCTGCCTTTCGTTCAGCTTGGCGAGATAGGAAGCGTTGAACGAGCTGATCAGGCGCAGGCCTGACGAGTTGAGCGGGTAGCGCAGGTTTGCGGTGATATCGACGCCCGAGCCTACCTCTGACAGCGCATTGGCGTAGGAACCGATCACCTGGCCGATCAACGGCAGGGCCGTCGGATTCTGCGGATCGGGCGCGCCCTTGGTAACGGTGATGCCCGGAATATTCACGACGCCGTTGTTTTGGTAATATTGGTCAAAAACCGCCTGGGTGGGGGTTACGCCGACGATGATGTTCGAAATTTTGGTGTGCCAGTAATCGACGGTGAGGGTCAGGTGGCGCTCGGGCGTGAACACCATTCCCAGGGTGTAGGATTCCGATTTTTCCGGCTTGAGGTTGGTATTGCCGGCGGAGGTCAGGCCATACGAATAGCCCTGCCCAGCGGCGCCGTTGTAGTAAGCCGGATTGCTCGCATGAGCGGCACAAAACGCAGGATATTGAGCTGCGGCGGTGGCGCAGTTGATCTGGGCATTGACATAGCCTGTGGTGGGCGCCGCAAACAGTTCGGAGAAGCTGGCGACGTGGAAGCCCTGAGCGTAGGTTCCGCGTAGTTTGAGCTGTTTGACGACCTGGAACTCGCCTTCGAACTTTGGCGAGAAGTTCTTGCCGCCGACCGAATATGCATCGTAGCGGCCATCCGCTTTCAACGTCAGCCCGGTAAATACTGGCGCGGTGATTTCGTAGAAACCCGAATAGACGCGGCGGCTACCCTTGACGCTGACCGAGTTGATATCGAAATAGCGGTCGAGCGGATTGGTATCGTTGGCCGGGTTGGCGCTGGGGTCATTGACCGACTCGAAGCGATAGGCACCGCCGATGGCGATATTGAACATTCCGCCCTGCAACGAGAAGATATTTTTGTTCAACGTGCCCTGGAACTGGCTCAGCTTCGAACTGGTCTTTTGTACGACCGTCGGCGCAAGGTAATCCAGCGTCGCCTGCGAGTTTGCACCGGGATCGGCGAAGTTATAGCCACCGGTTGCAATCAGGTTCAGCAAATGCTGGGCGTTGATATAATTTTCACTGGTAACGTTCAGGTCGATCCACGAGGTCGTGCCTTCGACATCGTAATTCCAGTCCTTGCCGAAGCTGCCGCTGAGCCCTGCCGCGAACCGGTAGGTCTTGGTATCGGACAGAACGGTTTCCGGCCGGTTGTAGTTCTGGGACAGTTGCGCTTCCTGGCCGGAGGCGGCGAACGGATTGTTGGGATTGAGCTTGGCGCCCGCGCTGCTCGCGGTGCAGGTAGAAGTGGTATAGCCATTGGCGTCGATGCCGCCGACCCCGCCCGGGCAAACATAGACCGGCAACAGCACGTGACCTTGCAGATAGACCTGGGTGCCCCCGGCCGCCGTATTGTAGTCGAACGCGCGCGGTGCGGTCGTGACCGACGCGGTCTTGACCTGGTAGAAATTCGCCATGGCATAGAACTGCGCGTTCGCACCGACATTCGCGGTAAAATGGGCGGTTCCCCCGATCCGCTCGACCGCCGGCGAGTAATCGCCATATTGCGCCACGGTATCCTGTTGGCAGACCACGCCATTGGCCGGCGCGGTCGCACCCGTGGCAGAGCCGAGAATAGTCTGGCTCAGCGTGGTGGAAGCCAGCCCCTGGCAGCCTGCCGCCGGGTTGATCAGTTGATAGCGCCCGGTCGTTGTCCCGGCGACCGGGTCGAACGCGGCTGCGTAGCCAACCGCTGTCTCCTGGAAGCCATTGTAGCCGCCGCCCGCCTGGATGCCGTTCAAAATGCCGTTGGTTTCGCAACTGCCTGCCGCATTGCAGATCGTGCTCTGGTTGGCCGTACCATAGGGAGCGCCACGCTGGTTCAGGAACACCGCAGCGTTCTTCTGGTATTCGCCGTTGACGTAGAAATTGTAGCCGTTCTCGCTGAGCTTGCCGAACCCGACGGTGCCGGTAATGCGATGTTCGGAACCGTCGCCCTGCTGGGAAATGCCATCCGATGCGTCCAGATGCAGGCCGGTAATCTCTTTCTTGACGATGATGTTGACCACGCCGGCAACCGCATCCGAGCCGTAAGTCGATGAAGCGCCGTCCTGCAGCACATCCACGCGATCGACGATGGCGTCGGGGATGGTGTTGATGTCGACGATGGTGCGATACCCGTCATCGGCGAGCGGATAATACGCGGTGCGCAGATCGTTGAACAGGGTGAGCGTATAGGAATCGTTGAAACCACGCAGCGAAATGGAACTGGCGCCGGTCGCGAACCCGCCCATCGCCGTCCAGTTGGTGGGGTCGGTGCCGGCATTGTTGGCGGGCAGCGATTGCACCGCATCGGCAATGGTGGTGAAGCCGCGATTGGCAAGCTCGGTCCCGGTCAGCGAGGTGACCGGAGAGGCGGTAGCGGCAGAGGCGTTCCGCACGATGGACCCGGTGACGATGATGACATCCGCCGAGGTGTTGGAACTATCGGCAAGTTTCGTATCGGGCGCCGGCCGCTGATTCCCCGAGGGCGCCGGTTGGTTTTTGTCAGCAGCAGCCGGGTTTCCGGGCGCATCCTGTGCGAAAGCCGGGGCCGCGATCAGTGTAAACCCGATCACAATTGTAGCTGATCCTGCCCTCAAGGCAGAAATAAAGGCAGATTTCATTGTTGGAACTCCTGTTGATAGGGCAATCACTAAGGATTGACCATAGAAGTTCTCTTAGCGACCCTACCGCAGTCATTTTTTACTTATATCTATTTCGAACGTCGGCAGAAAAACTACGAGAGCGATGCCCAATAATCGCTTAAGGGCGGCCAGTGGCAAGCGGATTTTGAACCGGATGTAACGATAAATCCCGCGCTGTTACCTTTATGCAACATACGTATATCGGCCCTAAGTATATATTTTCGCTTGCTATTTTTGGCACAGCAATTTTGTTTGCGACAGCTTCGGCGGCAGCGATGGAATGTTTCGCTACAATCGTATTCATTTTAAGTAAACTTGCAGATCAAGCAAGTTGCTGCAAAATGGTTAGCAACGGCGGCGATCGGGAAGCTGATACCGCTTAATGCTTCTTCCCGGTCTTGAGCATCGCCGCAGCCGGTTTCCCGACATCCTTGCGCGTATCTCCCTTGGCGGTGCGTTGTCCGGCGGCGGTGTCGCCGGCCAGTACCGGGCCGCAGGCTGCGGCCTTGGCATTGCCAAGATCGACGAACGCGGCAATCGGCGCGAATGGGCCAAGCACGACGCCCGCCGCCGCTGCCGCCCCCAGCCGTGCGACCAGCGGTTTGCTGATTACCTGGATGCCGGGCGCAGCCATATAGCCATTGACCCCAACCGGAGATTGCAGCGAAAACAGGCTGAACGTCTTGGATTTTGCCCGCACCGACAGGTCGAGCGCCTCGTCGCGGAAGCTGAAGCCGCCGTTGCCGGTGATGACGCTCTTTTTGGTGTCCATCAGGATCGGGTCAGCGGCGGCATAGCCGTTACGGACGGTGAAGGCGATGACGCCGCAGTTCAATTGCACCGGCTCCTTCAGCTGTTTCTGGAACAATTTCTGGGCGAAGGTGCCCAGGTTCAGCTCGGTCAATTTGACATTGCGCTCCCACAGCGTGCCGGTGGGCATGACCGCTACGATCCGGCCGTTGGAATTCGCCAGGCTCTGGCTCACGCTCGGGCCAAACCCGCGCATATGGACGCGAGCGGCCAGCGTGCCGGTCGTGCCCGATTCGGCTACCCCGAAACGCGCCAGCAACTTGCCCATCGGGGTGGGCGAAAGGCGCAGGTCGTACTCCGCCACGGTCGGCAGATGGCGCCCATCGAGCATCACATCGGCGGTCAGCGTGCCACTGGCCAGGCTGGCGCTTACCGGGTGCAACCGCAGCAACGCATGATCGAGGCTCAGGGTCACGTCGATATTACTGACCGGAAAGTTCTTCGCCCGGATTTCACCGATATGATAGTGGACATTGGCATCGAACTCCCCGATCGAACCGACCGGTATCGCCATATCGGGGATGATGCGGGGATGGCCACCGACTTGGCGGATCAACCCTTTGGTGCCCATGGCGTCCAGCCGTCGGGGATCGTAGCCGATGAAGGGGCCGGCATCGAGCAGGTCCAGCGACCTGGTCACGACATCGGCCGTCAGCAACAGCCGGTCGTGCGGCAGGGCGACCGTCAGCCGCCCCGCGACATCGCTATCGCCGAACTCGCCGACGAGGTGAGTAAATTCCCATTGCGTGCCGGTATAGGTAAGCTGCGAGGTGAGATGGTAGCGGCGCGTCCGCACCACCGACACGCCGATCAGGCTGAACAAATCCGCCATGTCGCTGCCCCGTGCGGCGCCATGCAACTGCGCACCGTCGAAAGTGGTGACGCCGGGCAGCACCCCGCTGACGTCGATGACCGAGCGGACGGCATCGGCGTGAAACACCAGCTTGGTCCGGGTGCCCGCGATCACCTGGTTGGGGTCGAGGATACTACCGGAGAAGGTCACCGGCTTGCCTCGCATCGTGCCGGTACCGGTGAAACCGATGGTGCTGACCAAGCTGGTGTCGCGGGCGTGGACGGTATCGATGGCGATGTCGGCGATCAGTTGCATCACCGGATCGCGATAGGCGACCGTCGTTCCTGCGATCGTGGCATGCTCGATGTCGGGCAGGTGGAGCGGATGACCACGCTGGTTGGGATCGCCGAACGTCCAGCTGTTGTGCAGATGATGCAAATCCCATTCGGTGGCGATCTTCGCGGTATCGAGGTCGAGCCAGGCAATTTTGCGCTTGCCGACCAGCAGCGGGAATGTCCGCAGCCGCAACGCCACTCGCCGCGCCGAAAAGAATTGCGGCGTGTGAGTCCATGGCGGGTTGGCGATGGCGATATCCTGCGCCAGGAAGGCGACATCGATCGGGTCGAAGTACAGGTTGAAATCGCCGCGCACCGTTACCTGGCGTTCGAGTTGCGCCGACATCAGCCGCTCGAACGGATGCCTCAGAAACCGGCCCTTGGTGATGAACAGCACCAGCCAGGCCGCGAACAGCAGCACGATCAGCGCGCTCGCCAGCCACAGCAGCCACCGCACGGGAGTGGGCATGCGATGGCGGGGTGAAGCAAGGTCTGGCATGGTGTCGATTGGCATATTCTTTCTACATCGGCTCCGGGATTGAACTGGAATGAACTGATCGGTTCAAAACGCCGCGCATGCATAAACGATCCTCGGCTCACGACTTAGCCAGGCAGCGGTTACGATGAACTCTTTCTACAGGTCTGTTTCAATTTTCTTTTCTAGCTGGGAACCGAAACACCGTTCGATGCGCTCTGGCCGTATCCTCGAACGATCGGGAGCCGCCAATGGCCGACCAACATACTCTTACCGATGACGCGCCAGTCACCACCACCAAGCATAGCCAAGGCGCCGACGATGCGAGCGCTATCGCGATTGAACCCAAGGGCGACACGCTCATCGGTCGCGCGGTCACGATCAACCGACCGGCTGGAGAATTGTTCGCCTATTATCGCGATTTCACCAATCTCCCCACTTTCATGGAAAATGTCGAGCGCATCGATGTCCTGGACCTCAAGCGCTCGCACTGGGTGGTCAGGGCGCCCGCGGGCCGCACGGTGGAATGGACAGCGGTCGTCACCGAGGAAGCGCAAGACAGCTTCATTGCCTGGGCTTCGGAAGACGGCGCGGACATCGCCAACAGCGGCCGTATAGAATTCCGCGATGCCGGAGCGCGCGGCACGGTGGTGACCGCGACAATCGCTTACGATCCGCCCGCCGGGACTGTCGGCAAGCTGGTCGCCAAGCTGTTCCAGCGCGACCCGTCGATCCAGGCGCGCCGCGATCTTCGCCGGTTCAAGCAGTTGATGGAAACCGGCGAGGTAGCCACAGCCGCCCGTACCCGACGGCAATTGGCAGAGGAGCAAGCCTGATGCGTGCATTGGCCTGGCACGGTAAGCACGACGTTCGCGTCGACACCGTGGACGATCCCGAAATCATCAACCCGCGCGATGCGATCATCAAGGTGACCTCGACCGCGATCTGCGGTTCCGACCTGCATCTTTACGATGGTTACATCCCGACGATGCAGAAAGGCGACATCCTCGGCCATGAATTCATGGGCGAAGTGGTCGAAACCGGGCCTAAGTCGACGCTCAAGAAGGGCCAGCGGGTTGTCGTTCCCTTCACCATCGCCTGCGGCAGTTGCTATCATTGCGGCAAGCAGCAATATTCCGCCTGCGACAACGGCCTGCCCTCGGATAACCAGGATATTGCCCAGGAATTGTACGGCCAGCCGATGAGCGGCTTGTTCGGTTATAGCCACATGACCGGCGGCTATGCGGGCGGGCAGGCGGAATATGTTCGGGTGCCGTTTAGCGATGTCGGTCCGATCGTAATCCCGGACGGGGTCGCCGACGACAAGGTGTTGTTCCTCTCGGACATCCTGCCCACCGGCTGGATGGCGGCGGAAAACGCGCAGATCGAACCGGGTGATATCGTCGCGGTATGGGGCTGTGGTCCGGTCGGGCTGTTTGCGGTGCAATCGGCTTTCCTGATGGGCGCCGCGCGAGTGATCGCGATCGACCATTTCCCGCACCGGCTGGAACTGGCCAGAAAGTTCGGCGCCGAAACGATCAACTTCGAACAATCAAAGACTTACGAAGCATTGATGGAAATGACCGGGGGTATCGGCCCCGATGCGGTGATCGATTCCGTCGGGTTGGAAGCGCACGGTTTTTTTGTCGACAATGTCGTCGACCAGATCAAGAAAACTCTCATGCTCGGCACCGACCGACCCCATGCGATCCGGCAGGCGATCATCGCCTGCCGCAAGGGAGGCCGGGTCTCGATGCCGGCGGTCTACGGTGGGCTGGTCGATAAATTCCCGCTCGGCGCGTTCATGGAAAAGGGGCTGACGCTGAAGACCGGGCAGACCCACGTCCAGCGCTACCTGCCCGGATTGCTCGCGGCCATCCTCGATAACAAGATCGATACCGAGTTCCTGATCTCGCACCGCATGCCGCTGGAGGATGCGGCCGAAGGATACAAGATGTTCCACGACCAACAGAATGAAGTGACCAAGGTCGTATTGAAACCGGGCCTTGCCAAGGCCGCCTGATTACAAAGTGGAGAGATATCATGGCAGACAAATTTGCAATAGTAACCGGTGCGTCAACCGGCATAGGACTTGAACTGGCGAAGCTGGCGGCCAGGGACGGCTATGATCTGCTGATCGCTGCCGACACGCCGATCGTGGATGCGACGGCGACTTTGCAAGCACTGGGCGTCGACGTGCAGGGTGTCGAAATCGACCTGTCGACTTTCGCTGGCGTCGATCAATTGCTGGAGGCCGCCGGCAAGAGGCAAGTCGATGTGCTATTCGCCAACGCCGGACACGGATTGGGACACGCATTCCTCGATCAGGACCCGGACGCGTGGCGCCATATCATCGATACCAACATCACCGGCACGCTCTATCTGCTGCACCGGACGATCAAACCGATGGTGGCCCGCAATGCCGGCAAGGTGCTGGTCACAGGCTCTATCGCCGGCTTCATCCCCGGCTCGTTCCAGGCCGTCTACAATGGCTCGAAGGCGTTCGTCGACAATTTCACCGACGCATTGCGCAACGAAATCAAGGATATCGACGGCGTTACCGTGACGACGCTGATGCCCGGACCGGTGGAAACGGAATTCTTCCATCGCGGCGATATGGACGACACCGATGTCGGCGCTTCCGACAGCAAGAGCGATCCTGCCGATGTCGCCAAGGATGGCTATGAGGCGATGATGGCCGGCAAGGCCAGCATCGTGTCGGGCTGGAAGAACAAGATCCAGCAGGCCGTCGCCAATGTGACACCCGCCGGGGTGCTGGCGGAGCGCCATCGCGCCATGGCGGAGCCGGGTTCGGCGGAAAGCTGAGCGGTTTGGACCGGCGCCCTGATCCAGGAGGGGCGCCGGGATATGTCATGAAATTCAGGTTTTGCGCTCGCCCAGGAATCGTACCACGACGCCGGGCTTTACTCCTTTCGCCAGGGCCATCGCGTCCCAGTTGGTCAGGCGGACGCAACCGTGGCTGGCGGTCTTGCCGATTTTGTCGGGATCGGGGGTACCGTGAACGCCATAGCTGGGGGCGTTCAGGTCGATCCAGACCACGCCGACGGGATTATTGGGGCCGGGCTTGATCAGCAGCTTGCCGGCGGCGCGCGGGCCCCAGGCGAGCTTTTTGGGATCGTAGGTGTAATTCGGATTCCACGCCACGCCGACGACCTTGTGAACGCCGCTGGGCGAAGGGCGCTCGGTCGAGCCGACAGTGGCGGGGTAAAAGGCGATCAGCTTGTCGTCATGGTCATAGGCGCGCGCGGAGGCGTCGGACTTGGTGATGTCGATGCGCGCGACGTCGCCCTTGGCAAACTCGGGCGGGGCGTCGTCGACGACGATGATCTGAGTGCCGGCCTGCCCGAAATTCGCGCCCGGATTGAGCGCCTTTAGCAGGGCCTGGCTCATGTGGAACCGCTCGGCGATCGCCTCGACCGGGTTGGTGAACTGCGGCCCGTTCGGCAAGGCGGCCAGCTTGACGAAATCCTCGCCGACATCGGCGGCGAATGGCCCGCCGGCATCGGCGGGGGTGGTGGTATAGCCATGCGCGGCGGGTTGTCCGGGGTTGCCCGACAGCGCCTGCCAGGTCTTGGCGTCAATGGTGCCGCTGGCGGTCAGGTCATGCGCTTTCTGGAAAGCGGCGACGGCATGCTTGAAGTTGGTGCCGAATTGCCCATCGACCACGCCAGGCGAAAATCGTGCTCGCGCCAGCAGCACCTCAGCGCGGATGACGAACGGGTCTGGCGGGCTATTGGCGGCTCCGACCTGCGCGGCGGGGCTGGCCGGCGCATTGGACGAAGGGGCGCCCGCAGGGGACGCCGCAGAAGGGGGCGCAGCAGGTGGCGTACCCGGCACCGCCTGGTTGATTTGGGCGAGCTTTGCCGGGATCACCGGGTTGGCGGCTGACGTCACTTGAGCGGTGTTGCCTGCGACCGCCTTGGTCGTGTCCGACGAATTCTGCGATTTCTCGACCGTGCAGCCGGGTATGATCGCCAGCAGCGGTAGCAGGATAAGGGAATGGCGCATGGTGTTCCAATCGTTTTCCATCGAACCTCGCGCCGTGCCTTTTGTTCCCGGCGACCCGCTGCTTGCCCTGTTCCGATCAGCGCGCGCCCGCTTCCCTTCCACGCCAATCCCGCCTAGCATCCGCTCGGGCTTGGGCGGGAGAGGAGAAACGCCATGCAGAATATTCGTACGATTGTCTGGATCATGATTACCGCCGCGCTCGTCGCCTTCATGGCGATGAACTGGGACCAGGCCCCGGTAAACTTCTGGCCGCTGGAAAACAGTTATCTGCATGTACTCGCGCCAGTGGGGCTGATCGCGGTATTTTTCTTTCTGCTGGGCGCGCTGCCGACGTGGCTGCTGTCGAAGGCCGGGCGCTGGCGGATGAACCGGCGGATGTCGGCGCTCGAAAATTCGGTGCGCACGGTCACGCCAACGACGCCGCATGCTGCTAGCGCCGATACCCAATATACCCATCCCGGAACCTATCCCGGCGAGATCAGAGAAGACTGACATGCACCACAACCCGCTGTATCTCGCTCTCGACCTGCCCCGCCTCGACGCTGCCGAGGTGCTGGCGCGCAAGGTCAAGTCGCACGTCGGCGGACTCAAGCTGGGGCTGGAATTCTTTTGCGCGCATGGCCATCACGGTGTCCATGAGATCGCCAAGGTCGGCTTGCCGCTGTTCCTGGACCTGAAATTACACGATATTCCCAACACCGTGGCCGCCGCGATGCAGGCATTGCACGTCTTGCAGCCTAGCATCGTCACGGTCCACGCTGCCGGCGGCCGGATGATGATGGAAGATGCCAAGGCCGCGGCGGGCGAGCATTGCAAGGTGGTGGCGGTAACCGTGCTGACCAGCCTGGACGAAGACGATCTGACCGCGACCGGGGTTAGCGGCACGCCCTACGAGCAGGCGTTGCGGCTGGCCGAACTGGCGCATGCCGCCGGGCTGGACGGGATCGTCTGCTCGGGCCAGGAAGTCGCTGCGGTTCGCCGCCAGTGGAAGGACGGGTTTTTCATCGTGCCGGGGCTGCGGTTGCCGGAGGGGAACGGCAAGGGCAACGGTGACCAGAAGCGCATCGCCAGTCCGCGCGAGGCGCGCGATGCCGGAGCCAGCGTGCTGGTGATCGGCCGCCCGATCAGCCGGGCCGAAGACCCGATCGCCGCCGCTCGGGCAATCGAGGCGACGCTGTAAATTCACGTGGGGGCCATTTATGCGCAGGCATGGAGTGAGCCTGTTTATGGAGAGCCACCGATGAAGCGCATTGCCATTTCGCTCGCCCTGTCCGTGGCGCTGGCCGCGTTCCCCGCGCTGGCGAATGAAGCGCCCAGCGTCGCACCCGGTGATACGCTGCTGACGGTGACCGCCGATGGCAAGTCTACCCGCACGCCGGATGTCGCCAATTTCAGCGCCGGCATCACCACCATCGGCCGGACCGCCAGCGCGGCTATGGCCGCCAATGCTACCGCGATGACCCACGTGATCGACGCGTTGAAAACGGCGGGCGTGGCCGATCGCGATATGCAGACGGCCAGCCTGTCGCTCAATCCGGTGATGGACAACACTCCCGGCGATTCCAGCCACCCGCGCATCACCGGCTATCAGGCGAGCAACACGGTTGCGGTTCGCGCGCGCGCCATGAGCGCGATGGGCCGGGTGATCGACACATTGGTAAGCGCCGGAGCCAACGAGGTCAGCGGGCCGAACTTCGATCTCGACGACCCCGCAGCCGCGCTCGACGAAGCATGCACCAACGCCATGGTCGCCGCCCGCAGCCGCGCCGACCTGTATGCGCGAGCCGCGGGGCTGAAAGTGCGGCGCATCCTGTCGATCAGTGAGGGCGGCGGCTATTCACCGCAACCGATGGCGTTCGTGGCACGCAAGCTAATGGCGGCATCGACACCGGTTGCGGCAGGCGAAGTGGCGTTAAGCGTCAATGTCACGGTGCAGTTCGAACTGGCACCGCAGTAGCGTCTGCACGCTAATCGAGTTACAGGCGCAGCCATGCCCACTGCCATCAAGATCTGCGGCCTGACCACCGCGCCTGCGCTCGATGCCGCAATCAAGGCGCGTGCGGATTATGCCGGTTTCGTGTTCTATCCTCCCTCGCCGCGCCACCTCGGCCTGAATGCCGCCGCCGCATTGGCCGAACGGGCCGAGGGCCGGATCACCCGGGTCGGGCTGTTCGTCGATGCGACCAGCGCCGCCATTGCCGAAGCCATCGCCGCCGCGCGGCTCGATGTGCTGCAACTCCACGGCCAGGAAAGCCCCGATGCGGTCGGTCAGCTCAAGGCGCGTTTCGGACTGCCGGTGTGGAAAGCCATCGCCGTTGCCAGCCGCGACGACATCGCCCGCGCCGTTGCTTATGCCGCCGCCGACCTTATTCTGTTCGACGCGAAAACGCCAAAAGGAACGCTGCCCGGCGGCATGGGGCTGGCGTTCGACTGGACGCTGCTGCAAGGCTGGAAAGGCGGCGCGTGGGGCCTCGCCGGGGGGCTGACACCGGACAACGTTGCCGATGCTGTCCGGCTGACCGGCGCGCCGCTGGTCGATACCTCGTCGGGGGTTGAATCATCGCCGGGGGTGAAAGATACGGACCTGATCGCGGCTTTTTGCACAGCGGCAAGGGGCTGAAGCAAGGTCGGCGCGAGGCAATCGTCCTCGCGCCCCCACCATTCCCGGTCAAAAATGCAGGCCGATGCCCACCAGCGCCCCATTGCTGTCGCGCGCGCCATCCTCGTTGAAATAGCGCTTGTATTCCACCTTGCCGTACATCGGCCCAAAGCTGTGTTCCCAGCCTGCGCCGATATCGGTGGCGTTCGGACCAACGCCATAGTTATATCCCGCGGTGGCGTAGAGCTTATCGGTTGGGGTGACGTGCACGCCGAGCCTACCCGATGTGCCCCAGCGCACATGAGTGTTGCTGGCGGTCGACTTGTCGATCGACTCTTCGGCGCCGGCAAACGTGCCGCCGCCCAAGCTCCAGTCATAGCCGCCGGCGGCACCGATCACGCCCGAGGCCGAATGGCTACCGGTCCAATCCACGCCACCCTGGACCTCGACCCGGGCCTCGCCGGCCAGCGCGGGGGTGGCTGAGATCATCGCCGTGGCAAGCGCTGAAAGAAGAACTAGACGCATCGTACATCTCCTGATTTTGCATGGGTTGTCAGCCCGAACCGGCAGATGGTCGGCGTTGCCTGTCATGGAAATGAACACGCTCGACAGGGTTTAGTCAGAAAGGCCCAACGATTGCAGCGAACCGCCATAAACACGGGATTGCGGCCCGCCCCGCTCGATTTGTCGCCTTTGGTAAGCGCCCTGTTGCAGTGTCGCAGCGCGTTTTCGGCAACCCGGCCGACTGGACTTTATCGGCCATCTCTGCCAAGCGCGCGCGCATGACACCCGCGCCCTTGACTGCCGCCAATTCGTTCCGCAACCAGCCCGACGACCGCGGCCATTTCGGTCAGTTCGGCGGACGTTACGTGGCCGAAACGCTGATGCCGCTGGTGCTGGAACTGGAGCGTGAATATACCCGCGCCAAGGCCGATCCCGCTTTTGCCGCCGAGTTCGACGATCTGCTCGAGCATTATGTCGGTCGGCCCAGCCCGCTCTATTTCGCGCCCCGGCTGACAGAGGAGCTAGGCGGCGCGCAGGTGTGGTTCAAGCGCGACGAACTCAATCACACTGGCGCGCACAAGATCAACAATTGCGTCGGCCAGATCCTGCTGGCGATCCGCATGGGCAAGACCCGCATCATCGCCGAGACCGGCGCGGGCCAGCATGGCGTCGCCACCGCCACGGTCTGCGCGCGCTTTGGCTTGCCTTGCGTGATCTACATGGGCGCCAAGGATGTCGAGCGGCAGGCGCCGAACGTGTTTCGGATGAAGCTGTTGGGCGCCGAAGTGATCCCGGTCAACAGCGGCGCCTGCACGTTGAAGGATGCGATGAACGATGCGCTGCGCGACTGGGTCGCCAACGTGCATGACACATTCTACATCATCGGCACCGCCGCCGGGCCGCATCCCTATCCCGAAATGGTCCGCGATTTCCAGAGCGTCATCGGCAAGGAAGCCCGCGCGCAGATGTTGTCGCGGGTCGGCCGCCTGCCCGACCTGCTGGTCGCGGCGATCGGCGGCGGCAGCAACGCTATCGGCCTGTTTCACCCCTTCCTCGACGATCCCGACGTCAGGATGCTGGGCGTGGAAGCGGCGGGCCACGGGCTCGACAAGGAGCATGCGGCCAGCCTGGCCGGAGGGCGCCCCGGCATCCTCCACGGCAACAAGACCTATCTGCTGCAGGACGAGGACGGCCAGATCACCGAGGCGCATTCGATCAGCGCCGGGCTCGATTATCCCGGCATCGGCCCCGAACATAGCTGGCTGAAAGACATCGGCCGCGTCGATTATACCAGCGTCACCGATGTCGAGGCGCTGGAGGCATTCAAGCTGCTATGCCGCACCGAGGGCATCATCCCCGCGCTGGAACCCGCCCACGCCATCGCCGCCGTGACGAAAATCGCGCCGAGCATGGCGAAGGACCAGATCATCCTGGCAAACTTGTGCGGGCGCGGCGACAAGGACATCTTCACCGTCGCCACCGCGCTGGGCACTGAGTTGTGAAGCAAATAGTCAGGCTCTTATTTGGGGTCGGATTAGCTTTTGTCGGTCTTGCGGGGGCAGTCCTGTTTGAAACGGGACTACTTGAGGCGGGCAATTATCTTTTTTCGACCCAATTCAGACCTGTCGGCCTAGGTTGGATAGCGTTTCCGACCGGTGGAGCGATTGGAGGCTGGAAGCTAGGCGTTAAATTAGCCGAACCTAACGGCAAGGTAATAGTTACTCTGCAATCCATTTTACAAACGCGGGCCGGCAGAGCAGTGATAATCTCTTTCTTTCTTTGGTTTATAATCTGGTCTTTGCGTTGCTATAACCATCTTGCATATGGCGTTTTTGATAGCGACATGGTCATGTATTATAGCTGGACCAATATTGATTGGTTTGTTTTCGCTGGTGGACTTCTTGGCGGTACGATAGCAATTTGCCTCGCATACGTTAGCTATCGCTGGGTTAGGGCTGGAAGATGAATTTTGCAACTGCCAACCGTCTAGCTGCGGCTTTCGCGCAAGGACGTCCGGCGCTGATTACCTTCGTCACCGCCGGCGATCCGCACCCCGGCGCGACACCTGCCATCCTCGACGCGCTGGTCGCGGGCGGGGCCGATGTGGTCGAACTGGGCATGCCGTTCACCGATCCCATGGCCGATGGCCCGGCGATCCAGGCGGCTAATTTGCGCGCCTTGGCTGCGCATACCACCACCGCCGATATCTTCCGCATCGCCGCCGATTTTCGCTCGCGCCATGACGTGCCGCTGGTGTTGATGGGCTATGCCAATCCGATGGTCTCGCGCGGCGCCGAGTGGTTCGCGGCGCAATGCGCGCAGGCCGGGGTGGACGGCGTCATCTGCGTCGATATCCCGCCCGAGGAAGACGGTGAACTCGGCCCGGCATTGCGCGCCGCCGGGGTCGCGCTGATCCGGCTCGCCACCCCGACCAGCGACGCCGCCCGCCTGCCCGCGATCATGGCTGGCTCGTCCGGCTTTCTCTATTACGTCTCGGTGGCGGGGATCACCGGCAAGCAGCAGGCCGTGCAGGCCTCGATCGATGCGGCGGTTGCGCTGCTGCGTGGCGCGACCGACCTGCCGATCGCGGTAGGCTTCGGCGTGCGTACGCCCGAGCAGGCGGCGGCAATCGCCAGGGTGGCGGATGGCGTGGTCGTCGGTTCGGCGCTGGTCGATCTGGTCGCCGAGCATGGCGAAAACGCGGCGGGAGCGGTCCAGGCCCTGACGACAGCGCTAGCCGACGCGGTCCATTCGGCACGTTAAGTTTCGTGAAGGACTTTGCGATCTCGGAAAGCCCGGCGGTGCAGGAACAGCTTGACCGCCTGGGCGATTTGACCCTGCCGCAAGGCCGGTTCGGGCTGGAAACGATCAACGCCATGCTGGCGCGGCTGGGCGATCCGCAACATCGCTTGCCCCCGGTATTCCACGTTGCCGGCACGAACGGCAAAGGCTCGACCTGCGCGTTCCTGCGGGCGATGCTGGAGGCGCAGGGCCTAACCGTGCATGCCGCAACCAAGCCGCATCTGGTCCGCTACAACGAACGCATCCGCGTCGCCGGAAAGCTGATCGATGACGATTGGCTGGCCGAGTTGCTCGAGGAAGTGCTCGACAGCAGCGAAGATCTGGACCCCAGCTTCTTCGAAGTCACCGCCGCCGCGACCTTCCTGGCATTTGCCCGAGTGCCGGCGGATGCCTGCGTGATCGAAGTCGGGCTGGGCGGGCGACTGGACGCGACCAATGTCTTCAAGTCTGCTGCCGCCTGTGGCATCGCCGCGCTGGGCATCGACCACGAGAGCTTTCTGCTGCGGCCCGAGGCCGGCACGCCCGACGATCCGCTGGCCCGCATTGCCTTTGAAAAAGCCAGCATCGCCCGCCCCGGTACTCCGCTGGTAACGCAATCCTATCCGCCACATGTCGAAGCGGAAATTGCCCGGATAGCGGATGCGATCAGTGCGCCCTTGATCCGGCGAGGTCGCGACTGGTGGGCCGCAGCAACCGAAACCGGGATCGTCTACCGCGATGCCGGGGGAACGCTCACCCTGCCGCTGCCAACCCTGGCCGGTGCGCATCAGGCCGATAATGCCGCTCTTGCGGTTGCTATGCTGCGGCATCAGAATTTAATTGCGGTCGCTCCCGACGCAATAGCCGAGGGCATTCGGGCCGCGCGTTGGCCGGCGCGGCTGCAACGCCTGTCCCCCGGCCCGCTCACCGCGCTAGTTCCGGGCCGCGCGATCTGGCTGGACGGCGCGCATAACGCCGATGCTGCCGCCGCGCTGGCTATTGCCCTGGCGGACAAGGCTCCCATGGCGCTGATTTTCGCACTGATGGCCAACCGCAATTTGCATGATGTGCTGGGTGCGCTGGCGCCGCTGGTCGCGGAGGCGCACATCGTGCCTATCCCCTGCCACGCTCACCACGATCCGCGCGCTGTTGCAGCCTACGCCGGTCCCGACCTGATCCGTGAATGCGCCACCGCAGCCGATATCCCGCAAGCGCTGCAGCAGATCGGCGCTAACCCCAACGGGCCGAAAACGGTGCTGATAGCCGGATCGCTTTATCTCGCGGGAGAAGTCCTGCGGCTAAACCACGAGATACCGGATTGAGCCACCTACTCCCCTCCCGCTTGCGGGAGGGGCCGGGGGTGGGCAGCGTCAAGCGCGACGCCCGGATCGACGACGATGAGAGCAGAAAGATGCCCACCACTCGCCCCTCCCGCAGGCGGCAGGGGAATCGCGGTGCTCGCATCCTTCGTTCGGCCGACCCGCGCCCATTCCAGCGCTACGAAAACCACGGAAACCAGCCCTGCCGCCGCGGTCCAGCGGAACACCGGTGCATAGCCGTAGCGATCGAACGCCTCGCCGGTGACGCCCTTGCCCAATGTCCCGACCAGCGATAGCAGCGAGGACAACAGCGCGTACTGGATCGCCGCATAGCGTCGGGCCACCACGCTCGAAACATAGGCGACGAACGCGGTCAGGGCGAGGCCGGTGGACACGTTCTCATAGCAGATCGCCAGCAGCAACCGTACCATCCGCGCGTTCGATCCCAGCGCAACCGCCAGCCCTTCCAGCCCCAGCGCCCGAGCGAACGCATCCAGCCGCGCGCCGCCCTCGGCCAGGTCGGCATAGAGCAGATTGCCCAGCGGCGGCAGGATCGCGCCGATCAGCACCGTCGGGAAACGGCCGATCCGGGTGAACAGATAGCCGCCCAGGCTGATGCCCAGGATCGTCATGACGATGCCGAACACCTTGGACGCGAACGCCACCTCATCCTTGGTGTAATGCAGGTGGGTCAGGTAAAACGGGTAAGCGAAGCTGGCCCAGATATTGTAGCAGATCGCATAACTCAGGATAAACCCGATGAAGATCAGCACCCCCCAGCGCAACCGCGCGGCCAGTTCCGCCAACGGCTCGATCAGCGCGGAATAGAGGTGATTGGCGATCGTCCGTAACGGTGCATGCGTGGTGTCGCGCACCGCCAGCACCGCCGCCGGACGCACTTTCAGCCAGTTGCTGATCCCGGCCACGGCCAGCGGCACGAATACCGTCGCGACGATGATCAGCGGCCCGGTGTCGCGGGTGAACACCGCCAGCGAGGGCGGAGCCACCCCTTTTGGCCGCACTGCCAGCATCGCCAGCGCAAACCCGATGATCTGTGCGATTGCCCATACCCAGCTTGCCCCCACCACCAGAAGCAGCAACGCACGCAAGTTCGGAGCAAGGGCACCCGGCTCGATCAGGCCGGCATGCAGATCGCCAACGGTCGGACGCGGCGTATCCGGCGCGAACAGGGTTGCTATGAGCAGGACTCCTTCCAGCGCTGCCATCACCAGGAACACCTGCGGCCAGGCCATTCGCGACGCCATGACCAAGGCAAAGGCCCCGCCGACAATGCCGGCGGTGCGATAGCCGAACTGGTTTATTGCGCTGAGCACCTCGATCGGCGCGGCAGCATCGGCGTTTTCGATGCGCCAGGCAGCGATGGCAGTGTCCTGGGTGGCGGATGCCAGCGCAGCCAGGAACGCGATCAGGGTAAACCTGCCCATGGCATGCGCCGGATCGACCAGCGCCAGTCCGGTAAATCCGGCCATGATTGCCACTTGGCACAACGCGATCCAGGATTTGCGCCGGCCGAGCCGCTCGATCAGCGGCAGCGGCAACCGATCGACCAACGGCGACCACAGGAACTGGAATGAATAGGCCAGGCCAATCCAGGCAAATACGCCTATCGTCGCCAACTTCACCCCGACTTCGCCGAGCCAGGCAGTCAAGGTGCCGACCAGCAGCACGAACGGCAGGCCCGATGAAAAGCCGAAGGCAAGCATTGCTGCCGCTTTGCGAGTACTCAGCGCAGCACGCAGCACGCGCCAGCCCCGGGGCCGGCGAGGCGTCTTGTCGGCGGCCCTGTCATCGACGGCAATATCGGCCATGCGCGGAATTCCAGATCGTTATGAACGGGTAGCCTAGCGGGTGCGCCTGGAATCGCCACCCCTTCCGCAAGCGGTTTTGACCTTATCGCTCGCGGCGCGTAAGGGCCGGCGATGGCCCTTCCCCCTGAAATCTCCGATCCCGACGCAGCCCTGCCCAAGCGCGAAGGTGAGCGCATCGCCAAGCTGCTGGCGCGCGCCGGCATCGCCAGCCGCCGCGAGGTCGAGCGGCTGATCGAGGCGGGCCGGATCAAGCTGAACGACGAGGTCATCACCACGGCCGCGACGGTGCTGACCAGCCTGCGCGGCATTACCGTCGATGGCGAGCCGGTCAAGGCGCCCGAGGCGGCGCGGCTGTACGCTTTCAACAAGCCACCGGGGCTGCTGACGGCTGAACGCGATCCCGCCGGGCGCGCGACGATCTACTCCGCATTGCGCAATTCCCTGCCACCGGGCAGCCCGCGCCTGATGCCGGTGGGCCGGCTCGATCTCAATACCGAGGGGCTGCTGCTGCTGACCAATGACGGTGAGCTGAAACGGGCGATGGAGCTGCCGTCGTCGGGCGTGCCGCGCACCTATCGCGCCCGCACGTTCGGCCCGGTGACGCAGGAACAGCTTGAAGAACTGATGATCGGCGTCGAGATCGAAGGCGTCCGCTATGGCTCGATCAACGCCAATATGGAGCGCAGCACCGGCGCTAACCAATGGATCGAACTGACCCTGACCGAAGGCAAGAACCGCGAAATACGCCGGGTGCTCGAACATCTCGGCCTGCAGGTCAGCCGGCTGATCCGTATCGCCTACGGCCCGTTCCTGCTGGGCGACCTGCCGCGCGGCGCGGCGGTGGAAATCGCGCAGGTCCAGGTCGAACGGTTCCGCAAGGGGATGAAACTGCCCGAGACCACCCAGCAAGCGTTCGCGGTGCACGCTGGGCCGATGCCAAATCATTCCGCGTCCAGCCGCGTCGCTGCAACCAGGGCACCGCCGGCAGAGTCGCATGAAAAACGTGCGCCGGGCCGCCGCAAGCCCGATCCGTCGCGTCCCGATGAATCGGCAGGCCGCCGCACCGGCCCGCAAGCCCCCGTTCCAACCAGACGCAGCGACCAGTCGCGCGCCCGCACGCCGCGTAGCGATTTGCCGCGCGGCACGACGGCGGACCGCGCCAGCGAGCCCAGTTCGCGCTACAATAGTGCAAGCGCGCGTCCGGGCGGCGATCGACGCGCGGGGCCGGGTACTCCCAGACCCAAAGGCCCCGCCGGCGGACGTGGTAAAGGCCCGGCGGGGGGTCGAGGCAAGGGCCCGCGGCCATGAGCGTCCGCATTATTGCCGGGCAATGGCGGGGTCGTAAACTGGCGGTGCCCCCAGGCGATGCCACCCGACCGACCGCCGATCGCACCCGCGAAACGCTATTCTCGATGCTGGTCAGCCGGCTTGGCAATTTCGCAGGACTGCGTTTTGCCGACCTGTTCGCGGGATCGGGCGCATTGGGGCTGGAAGCACTGTCGCGCGGCGCCGATTCCTGCCTGTTCGACGAAATGGACCCCGCCGCGCTGCGTGCCCTGCGCGCCAATATCGCGCATCTGCAGGCAGCAGGCCAATGCGATGTCCGCGCCGGGTCGGTAATGTCGCTGGGTCCGGTGAAACAGGCGTTCGACGTGGTGTTGCTCGATCCGCCCTATGGCAGCGGCGCAGGCGTCGTTGCGATCGAAAAGCTGACGCGGCTCGGCTGGATCGATCCATCCAGTTGGGTCAGCATCGAGACCGCGCATAACGAAGAACCCAAGCTGCGCGGCTTTACCATCGATGTCGAGCGCAAGGTGGGCAAAGCCCGGATCACGCTGCTGCGCCTGACTCCCCCGCCCGCCGCGCAAGACTGATCCCGAGCAGCGTTACCAGCCCGGCCAGGCTCAGCAACACTCCGACGCTGCCGCCATGCCCGCTGTCGGCCCACAGCTTGGCGGCAAACGGGGTCAGTGCGCCACCGATAATCCCGCCGACGTTGAACGCCACCGAAATCCCGCTGTAGCGCAGCGCGACCGGAAACAGCGTCGGCAGCCAGCTACCCAGCGGACCGTAAGTCAATCCCATGATGAACAGCGCGGCCGCCAGCGTGGCGAACACCAGCACCAGCGATCCGCTTGCCAACCCCATGCCGAACGCCAGCCCCATCGGCACGGTCAACGCTGCGCCCCAGGCCAGTACGCGGCCCGGCGAAGTCCGGTCCGACCACAGCGCGGACAACGCAATGCCCAGCGCCAGGAACAGGTTGGCGCCGAGTTGCACCGTCAGGAATGTCGTGCGCGAATAGCCCAGGGGGCCGGTGCCTTGGGCGAGAGCAAACGCGGTAGCGAGATAGAAAGTCGCGAAACACGCAACCACTCCGGCGCTGCCTGCCAACACCGCTCCACCATGATGGGAAAGCACTCGCGCCAGGGGCACCGCTGCCGGCTGTTCATGCGCCATCGCCTCGCGGAACGCCGGAGTCTCGGCAATACGCAGGCGCACCCATAGCCCCAGCATCACCAGCACTGCGCTCGAAATAAAAGGAATACGCCAGCCCCAGGCAATGAAGTCGGCCGAACTCAGGCCTAATCCCAGCAGCAGGAACAGGCCGTTGGCGGCCAGGAACCCCAGCGGCGCGCCCAGTTGCGGCGCCGCGCCGAACCGCGATGCCCAGCCCTTCGGGGCATATTCCACCGCCAGCAAGGCCGCGCCGCCCCACTCGCCGCCCAGCCCGAAACCCTGGCCAAAGCGCAACACGCACAGCAACACCGGCGCCAGCCAGCCGAAGCCATAACGGTTGCACAGGGCATAGCTGGGCAGGAACGCGATCAGCAGGGTCGAGGTGCCCATCAGCATCAATGACGCGACCAATGTCGATTTGCGCCCGACCCGATCCCCGAAGTGGCCAAAGGCGATCGCCCCGAACGGGCGCGCCACGAACGCGATGCCAAAGGTCAGGAACGCCAGCAGAACCTGCCGCGCCGGGGCGGCTTGCGGAAAGAACGTCGGCCCGAATACCAGCGCGGTGGCCGTGGCGAATATGTAGAAATCATAGAATTCCACCGTCGTGCCAACCAGCGCGGCGGTCAGGATACGCGCATTTGCGCGCAAGGGACCGGCCATACGCGGACGTCCCGACGTGCGCTCGATATTAATCAGCGATGCCGTCTTGGATGGCGATGATGGATGTGCGCCGGCCCCTTGCCGACACCAAGCCCAGCCTGATGCGCCTGTACGCAATCATCCTCCATGCCCGGCTTGCACACCTTGTACTCCTTGCCCTCTAGCGTCACGCTATCAGGATAGGATGCGGCGGCGGTATCGGCCGGGTAATGGTGATGCCTTTTTACAGGATGCGCCTGCGCTGGAGCAGCGCCGGCAACGACCAGCGCGGCAATGAGAATCAGTTTCGTCATCACATCTCTCCCTGGTGAGACCGCGCATCTACACCACGCACGCGGGAAGCATAGCTGTCAAAATGAGCAACAAGGGGCGATCGCAAGGTGCCTTCCCCAAAAATAAAGCGTGGCGCGGTCT
>CAZZYX010000030.1:0-30340 GCA_964658485.1 uncultured Acetobacteraceae bacterium
GGACTCCGGCTCCCCAGCCGCCATCAAGCGTGCGCCTGTTTCAGGCGTTCTTCCTCCACCAGTTCCTTTTTCGACAGTTTGCCGACCAGCGTCCGGGGCAGTTGGGCACGAATTTCAACGACCGTCGGCAGTTCGATCTTGTTGAGATATTCAGCCAGGAATACCTTTATTTCTTCGGGCGCGACATGCTGCCCCGCGCGCAGCTTGACGAACAGCTTGGGACTTTGTCCGCGATAGGCATCCGCTATGCCGATGGCGATCGCCTCCTCGATGGCGGGATGCCGGTACGCCGCTTCCTCGATCACGCGGGGATAGACGTTATAGCCGCCGCACAGGATCAGGTCCTTGATCCGATCGACCAGGAACAGATAGCCGTCCCCATCGAGATAGCCGATGTCGCCGGTGCGCAAGGCACCGTCGACAAACACGGTGGCGGTCTCCTCGGGCCGCCGCCAATACCCGATCATGACTTGCGGCCCACGGACGCAGACCTCGCCCCGCTCGCCGGGCGCCATCATCCGGGCCGGATCGTCGGGGTCGCGGATTTCGATGATGGTACCGGGGATGGCGGGGCCGCAACTGTTTTCCTTGATCGGCCCATTGAGCGGATTACAGGTCACGATCGGCGAAGCTTCGGTCAGGCCGTAGCCTTCGCACACCCTGGCCCCCATCAACGCCTCGAATTTCATCCGCACGTCGAGCGGCAACGGCGCCCCGCCCGCAATGCACGCCCGCAACCGCGACAGGACGGGTCGTTTTGCGGGTGGCAGGGCGTTCATCGCGATGAACAGCGTCGGTACGCCGCAAAACAGCGTCGGCGGCTTGCGCTTTATCGCCGCCAGCATCTGCGGCATGCTGAAACGCGGCAGCAACACCAGTTCGGCGGCGATCTCGATCGAGAAATTGAGCACCGCGGTCAGCGCGAAGACATGGAACATCGGCAGCACCGCCAGGGTCCGCTGCGGCCCGCTCAGGCTGGTGCCGATATGGGCGCGTTGCTGCAACGAATTGGCAGTGAGATTGCCGTGCGTCAGCATCGCGCCCTTGGGCATACCGGTAGTGCCGCCGGTATATTGCAGCACCGCGACATCGCCGGGTATCATCGCCACCGGATCGGGTTGGCCGTGGCTGGCCAGCAACCGCGAAAAGCTGAGATGGACGCCATCATCGAAATACCGCGCCCGTTCGCGCCGCTTCAAGACTTGCCAGCCCAGCGATTTGACCAGCGGCAGGATCGCGCCCATCGCGCACATGACGATCTTCTCGATGCCGGCAGCCAATCCGACCGCGCGAACCTTGTCATGGATTTCGGCGATGTCCGGCACGGCGATCATCCGTGCCCCGGAATCGCGGATCATGTGATCCAGTTCCAGTTTGGTATAGAGCGGGTTCAGGCTGATTATCACCGCGCCCACTTTCAGCGCGGCGAAGTACAGAATTATGAAATAAGGCGTGTTGGGGAGGCACAGGGCAAAGCGGTCTCCCTTGTTCAGCCCCAGGTCCTGCAACCCCCGCGCGGCGCGATCGACCAGCCGGCCGATCTCGCCATACGACCAGGTCCTCCCCAGATAATCCACGGCAACGCGTTCCCCATGCTCCAGGATGGCATTGTCGAGAAAGTCGGTAACCAGTCGTGGCTCCGTCTCCCAATTATGCGGGATGGTGGTGGCCGGCTGGATAACCTGCATCTGCATGGGGTGCTGTCTCAATTCGGCTCATTTCGTATCAGAAGCTCAGCCGACCACCAAGCGACAGGACAAAGACGTGAGCCTTGGTCAGTTCCCCATCGACCAGGATCGGCGTCTGGACGACGGTTCCGGCATAGGCTGCGGTAGTCCGGTTGATCGGTGCCGAGCGGAGTATCAGGTAATTGGCGCCGGCGTCTATCTTGAACGCCTTGGTCAGTGCATGCGTGGCGCCAAGCGCAAAAGTCCAGCGGTTCGAATCCGGCACCCTGGCGTCGCGCTGGTCGTTACGAACCGGGGTCAGGTCGCGCTGGACACCGCCGCGCAGGGTCCAGGTCGGACCGACATCGACATCGGTGCCGACCGCATAGCTCCAGGTGTTGCGGTAGTTTTCCGGGATCGCGGTGCTGAGCGGGGCGCTGAGTGTGATGGCGCTGAACTTGTCCCAGCCGAAGCGGGTGACGGTAGCGTCCAGCATGACCGCATGCGTGATCGCATAACGCGCACCGATGCTGGCCTGCCACGGCGTGTCGAACCGCGCGGCGTTGCTGGTACTGCCGTTCTGGCCGGCGAGCGGGCCCAGCAACCCGGCAACGACGACCGTGCCGTTGAGATTGTGGGTGATCGCCGATTTATAGCTGGCGCCCAGGCTGAGCGGTCCATGGCGATATTGCGCACCCAGAGTATACCCGAAATCCCAGCTGCTGCCGGTCAATGTCTCTGTGCCGTCAGGCAGCGAGGCAAGCAGATTTGGCAGCGCATTGCTCAATTTTGCCGTCGTCCGCTCGATATTGACCGCCGCGCCGAAGCTGAAGCCAGGCGCCAGCTGGATCGCAAATCCAGGCTGGATATCGAACGTACGCAGTCGCGTGGTCAGCGCGGTATAACGCGCCCAACTTGTCGACGGATACTGCGTGGTGAAGTTGTACGGCGCGGTTATGACCAGCCCGACCGCCACTCCATAGCCCAGGCTGTGCGCGATGGCGCCGGACGGGACGACGCCGTTGTTGATCGGATTGCGAGTGACCGAATCGCCTCCGACCGCCGCTGCCGCCTGCCCCGGCCGCACGATCAGCGTGGATACGTCCGAGACGTTAGCCCGAGGCAGGATCGCGGTCGCGCTGATCGACGCACTGCCGCCATCGAGCCCGCCGATTGCCGCCGGATTCCACCACATGCTTTCGGCGCCCTGATCGGCGACTTCGCCCGAATAGGCGCGCCCGGTGCCCTTGGTCGATTGATCCTGCAGGTAATAGCCACCGGCCACTGCCGGGGCCGCGCCCAGCATGATCCCGGCGAGGGCGCCGCCGGTGACCAGCGCGCGAAACTTCATTGTATTGCGCATATCCTTCATCCTCTCTGATTTGGTGCCCCTTCAGGGCTTATCCAATGCGTTTCCAGACCTGGCTCTTGCACAGGGGCCAGACGATGCAGCCCCGGACCTTGAGTGTTTTCGTATCGACGATGGTGATCGTGCCATGATAGGTGCCCCCATCGTCGGGATTGTAGACGCTGCCCCCGTCCCAGCGCGCACCGTCTTCGTGAAACCCTTGCAGCATCGTCAGCCCCTTGAGCGGACGTTGTCGCTGAGCCACATCCTTGTTGTTGTCGTCGCGGGTCCGGGGATCGTGCCGGATAACGTCCGAATCGATCAATTGTCCGCAGATCGAGCTGCCGCAGGACGTGATCTCGACGACGCCATGGCGGGTTTCGGTAATCCAGCGACCGATGACACTGTTGGCCTGACCGGCGGCGGCCGGACTCAAAGCCGCTGCCGCCAACATCATGGCAATCATATCCTTTCTCCATCCTGCTCCCGGTTGGACGACTTATGGCGCCCATTTCCCGTGGTACGGCCCGTAGGCTAACCAGCGAATCGCATAATGCCTCAAAATCTGATTGACGTATAGGGAAATTTGGGCACCATTAGGATAGATAAGAGAACCATTCGGCGCGCAATCATGGTATCGCGCCGGAACCACCGCGGAGAGAGATTGATATGCGTGATGTCGTGATCGCAGGCTACGCCCGGTCCCCGTTCCACTTGGCGAACAAGGGCGCACTGGCGCGTGTCCGGCCCGATGATCTGGCTGCCGCGGTGATCCGGGCGCTGATCGAACGGACCGGGATCGATCCCGCCAGGATCGAGGATCTGGTGCTGGGCTGCGCCTTTCCCGAGGGCGAGCAGGGGCTGAACGTCGCCCGCCTGATCGGGCTGCTGGCCGAACTGCCGCTCAGCGTCGGCGGGGTGACGATCAACCGCTTCTGCGGTTCGTCGATGAGCGCAGTGCATTATGCCGCCGGGCAGATCCAGTTGAATGCGGGCGATGCCTTCATCTGCGGCGGCGTCGAATCGATGAGCCGGGTGCCTATGATGGGCTTCAATCCCTTGCCCAACGCCGCGCTGGCGAAACGCAGCGCCGCCTATATCGGCATGGGCGACACCGCCGAGAACGTCGCCAGCCGCTATGGTATCGCCCGCGAGGCACAGGAAGCCTTTGCCCTGGCCAGCCAGCACAAGGCCGGCGCGGCGCAGGCGGCGGGCCGGTTCGATGCCGAAATCGTACCGATCACCACCAAGGCCGGCGTGATCGACAAGGATGGCACGCCGCGCCCCGGCACCACGGCCGAGGCGCTGGCGTCGCTCAAGCCTGCCTTCAGTGCTGCCGGGACGGTCACCGCCGGTACATCTTCACCACTCACTGATGGCGCCAGTGCGGTGCTGGTGGTGGCCGAGGACTTTGCCCGCGCCGCCGGCCTGCCGATCCTGGCGCGGATCAAATCCGTGGCTATTTCAGGATGTGCGCCTGAAATCATGGGCATCGGTCCGGTGCTGGCCACCCATAAGGCATTGGCGCGGGCGGGTATCACCGTGGCCGATCTCGATATCATCGAACTGAACGAGGCCTTCGCCAGCCAATCGCTGGCCTGTATCGGCGATCTCGGGCTCGACATGGCCAAGCTCAATCTCGACGGCGGCGCCATCGCCATCGGCCATCCGCTGGGCGCGAGCGGCGCACGCATCGTCGGCAAGGCCGCGGCGCTGTTGCAGCGTGAGGGCGGGCGTTATGCGCTGGCGACGCAATGCATCGGCGGCGGGCAAGGCATTGCCACGGTGCTGGAGGCGGTGCGATGAGCGGTGGGATTACAAAAGTTTGCGTCATCGGCGCGGGCACGATGGGCGCGGGCATCGCGGCGCAGGTGGCCAATGCCGGGGTGCCGGTGCTGCTGCTGGATATCGTCCGCGACGCTGGCGACCGCAACGCGGTAGCGCGCGGTGCGGTGGAACGGCTGGCCAAGTCGGAGCCTGCCGCATTCATGTCGGGCGCGGCGGCGAAGCTGGTCGAGATCGGCAATATCGAGGACGACCTGGGCCGGGTCGCCGAATGTGGCTGGGTGATCGAGGCGATCGTCGAGCGCATCGACCTGAAGCAGGCCCTGTACGAAAAGCTGGAGGCGGTGCTCGCTCCGGGGACGGCGATTTCGTCGAACACCTCGACGATCCCGCTCGCGCAGCTCATCGCAGGGCGCTCGGAGCAGTTTCGCCGCGATTTCCTGATCACGCATTTTTTCAATCCGCCGCGCTATATGCGGCTGCTCGAAGTGGTCGCCGGACCGGACAGCGATGCCGCGCTGGTGTCCGCGGTCAACGCCTTTGCCGACCGGGCGATGGGCAAGACCATCGTCACCGCGCAGGATACGCCGGGCTTCATCGCTAACCGCGTCGGCACGTTCTGGTTGCAGGTCGCAATCAACGCCGCGTTCGCGCAGGGCCTGACGGTCGAGGATGCCGACGCCATCGGCGGCGCGCCGATGGGCGTGCCCAGGACCGGGATATTCGGACTGGTCGATCTGATCGGCATCGATCTGATGCCGCATCTGAAAGCCAGCCTGACCGCGACGCTGGCTGCGGACGACCCTTATCAGGGGATTGCCGTCGACCATCCGCTTATCATGAAGATGATCGCCGATGGCTATACCGGACGCAAGGGCAAGGGCGGGTTTTACCGCATTAACCGAGAAAAGGGCAAGGCCAGGGAGGCGATCGATCTTGCGACCGGGGCGTACCGCCCGGCGAGCAAGCCCATCGCGATCCCGGCGCCTGCGCAAAAGGATTTGCGCGCACTGATCAGCACCCCCGGCAAGGTTGGGGCCTATGCCTGGGCAGTGCTGGGGCCGACGCTGGCCTATGCCGCCGGATTGGTGCCACAGGCGGCGGCGGATGTGCTGGCCATCGATACCGCGATGAAGCTGGGCTATAACTGGAAATACGGTCCGTTCGAGCTGATCGACCGTATCGGCCCGGCCGATTTCGCGGCCCGGTTGCAGGCCGAAGGGCACGCGGTTCCTGCGATCATCGCGCTGGCTGCCGATCGTTCGTTCTACCGGATTGGCGGTGGCAAGCGGCAATTCCTGGGGTTGGACGGCGAATATCACGATATCGTGCGCCCGACCGGCGTGTTGCTGCTCGAAGATATCAAGCTGGCGGGCAAGCCTCTGCTCAAGAACGGTTCGGCGGCATTGTGGGACATTGGCGACGGCGTGGTCTGCCTGGAATTCACCGGCAAGATGAACGCGCTCGACGGCGATGTGCTGGCGCTGATCGGGCAGGCCGTGCCACTGGTCGCCGAGCGTTTCAAGGCGCTGGTGGTCTATAATGAAGGCAGCAATTTCTCCGCCGGGGCCAATCTCGGGCTGGCGCTGTTCGCAATCAACATTGCCGCCTGGGGCGAAGTGCAGAAGCTCGTTCTGGGTGGGCAACAGGCCTACAAGGCGCTGAAATATGCACCATTCCCGGTGGTGGCGGCACCGTTCGGCACGGCACTGGGCGGCGGTTGCGAGATTTGCCTGAATGCCGACGCGGTGCAGGCTCATGCCGAGACCTATATCGGCCTGGTCGAATGCGGTGTCGGGCTGGTCCCCGGCTGGGGCGGCTGCGGCGAGATGCTCGACCGCTTTGCCCATGATCCGCATGCGCCGCATGGCCCAATGCCCGCCGTGGTCAAGGCGTTCGAGACGGTATCGACGGCAACGGTCGCCAAGTCGGCGGCTAACGCAAAAGAAATCGGCTATCTGCGCGCCAGCGACGGCATTTCGATGAATCGCGACCGGCTGCTGGCCGATGCCAAGGCTCGCGCGCTGGCGCTGGTCGATGGCTATGCCGCGCCGACGCCGCCAACCTTCCGCCTGCCCGGCGAGGGTGGCCGGGTGGCGCTCGACCTGGCGGTGCAGGGCTTCCGCGCGCGCGGCCTCGCCACGCCATATGACGAAGTGGTGTCGGCGCGGCTGGCGCGGGTTCTGACCGGGGGCGACGCCGATCTGGTCGATACCGTGACCGAGAACCAGTTGCTGGCGCTGGAGGCGGCGGAGTTCATGGCCGCCGTCCGCGACCCGCGCACCATTGCTCGCGTCGAGAGCATCTTGAATACCGGCAAGCCGCTGCGTAACTGAGGATTAAGGCATCTTGCGAAAAAGCGGGCACCGGTTTTTCGCGTAAAAAATGCGACAACAAGAAAAGACGGGCGTGCCTGTCGAGGAGAAGTCTCATGCAAATCTACACCGCCCCGCTGCGCGACATGCGCTTCGTCCTCAACGAGCTTCACACCGACGACGGTTTCGGCGATTTGCCGGGGCATGAAGAAATTACCCCGGACCTGACTGACGCCGTGCTGGAAGGCGCAGCGCAAATCTGCCAGGATGTGCTGCTGCCGCTGAACCAGTCCGGCGACGAGGAAGGTTGCCATCTGGAAAATGGCGTCGTGCGGACCCCGGCCGGGTTCATCGACGCCTATCGCCAGTTCACCGAGGGCGGCTGGAGCGCGCTGGTGACGCCGACGCAATGGGGCGGGCAAGGCCTGCCCGAAGCGGTCGGCAAGCTGGTCGAGGAGATGATCTGCGCCGCCAATGTCTCGTTCAGCCTGTATCCGGGGCTGACGAACGGGGCGATTGCAGCGCTCGATACCTATGCCACCGACGCCTTGAAAGCGGCTTACCTGCCCAAGATGGTCAGCGGCCAATGGAGCGGCGCGATGGCCCTGACCGAAGCGCATTGCGGCACCGATTTGGGCATGCTGCGCACCCGCGCCGAGCCGCTTGGTCACGACGAATTCGGCGCCAGCTACAAGGTGTCGGGCGCCAAGATATTCATTTCGGCGGGCGAACATGATCTGTCCGAGAACATCATCCATCTGGTGCTGGGCCGCCTGCCCGACGCGCCAAAGGGGGTCAAGGGCATCAGCCTGTTCCTGGTGCCCAAGCGGCTGCCCGACAGCGCCGGCAATCCCGGCAGGGCCAACGGCGTGTCCTGCCCGGCGATCGAGCACAAGATGGGGATCAAGGCGTCGGCAACCTGCCAGATACTGTATGATGAATCGGTCGGCTGGCTGGTCGGCGAGCCGCATCGCGGGCTCGAAGCGATGTTCACGATGATGAATGCCGAGCGTGTCGGTGTCGGCATCCAGGGACTGGGGATCGGCGAGGCGGCTTACCAGTCGGCGGTCTATTACGCCAAGGACCGCGTGCAGGGCCGCTCGCTGTCGGGCGTCAAGCATCCCGAACTGCCTGCCGATCCGATAATCGTCCATCCCGACGTGCGCCGCATGCTGCTGACGATGCGCGCTTATAACGAGGGTTGCCGGGCGCTATCGGGCTGGGTCAGCCGCGCGCTCGACGCTGAGCGCCACGGTGCCGAGCCGGAAACGCGCGAGCGGGCGGCGGACTTCGTGGCGCTGATGACACCGGTGGTGAAAGCGCTGTTTACCGATTTGGGGCTGGAAAGCGCCAGCCTCGCGGTTCAGGTCTATGGTGGCCACGGCTTCATCCGCGACAGCGGGGTCGAGCAATATATGCGCGACGCCCGGATCGCGATGATCTACGAAGGCACCAACGGCATCCAGGCGCTGGATCTGGTCGGGCGCAAGATGCCCGCGCATATGGGCCGTTACCTGCGCAGCCTGTTCCACCCCATCGCCAATTTCATCGAAGCAAACGAGGCGAACGAAACCATCGCGCCGTTCGTGGTGGGGCTGAAGCGCGCGTTCGAAGCGTTGCAAGGCAGCACTTCGATCATCGCCCAGCGCGGCATGAAAGACCCCGAAGAAGGCGGCGCGGCGGCCACCGACTACCTGCGCCAACTGGGGCTGACCGCGATCGCCTATTGCTTTGCCAAGAGCGCCGGGATCGCTGCGGCACAGCTGGCGGCGGGTGATGGCGATGCCGAGTTCTACCAGGCCAAGCTGCACACCGCGCGGTTCTTCTACGACCGCATCCTGCCCCAGGCGACCGCGTGCTACCTGACCATCAAGTCGGGCAAGGCGGCACTGATGGCGATGGACGAGGCAGCGTTCTGAACAAGCAGCGGTGAAGGTTATCGGGCATCAGCGATTTTTCCTGCTCCGCGCCTTTCGCTCTTCCAGTTTAGCGGTGTTCAAATTGTCTTCCGCTTGCAGCTTCCGCCAGCGCTCAAGCCGGGCGGGCGTCAGCGTTCCGGCGGCGATTGCGGC
This sequence comes from uncultured Acetobacteraceae bacterium, assembly GCA_964658485.1. Lineage (GTDB taxonomy): Bacteria > Pseudomonadota > Alphaproteobacteria > Sphingomonadales > Sphingomonadaceae > Novosphingobium. The sequence goes on from CAZZYX010000030.1 coordinate 9,188, forward strand.
TTGAACCGCGCAGCCAGGCTCGCGTTCGTGCATGCAATTGGTAAACCGGCATTCGAGCGTCAGCAGAACGATATCGTCGAACACTTCGGCCAGGCCCGTCGCCGCATCGGCCAGCTGGAATTCCCGCATGCCCGGCGTGTCCAGCAGCCAGCCGCCGTGAGGCAGGCGATGCAATTCTCGCGCGGTGGTGGTGTGGCGCCCCTTGCCATCATGTTCGCGCACCGCCTGCGTGGCAATGCTGTCCGAGCCGCGCAACGTGTTGACCAGCGTCGATTTGCCGACGCCCGACGACCCCAGCAGCGCGACGGTCTCGCCCCTGCCGCAATGTGCCGCGAGTTGGGCGACGCTGGCGGGGATGCGCGCGTTGACGCATTCGACTTCCAGGCCGGGCTGCAACCCGCGCGCTGCCTGCTGGAAGCGTTCGGGGGTGTCGGTCAGGTCGATCTTGGTCAGCACGACCACCGGATGCACGTTGACCTCCCGCGCGAGCACCAGATAGCGTTCGAGCCGGGGGATGTTGAAATCCTGGTTGCACGAGGCGACGATGAACAGCGTATCGACGTTGGCGGCGATACGCTGGAGCCGGCGATCATGGCCGGGCGCGCGGCGCTTGAACAGGCTGGCGCGGTCGAGAATGCGCACGAGCTTGTGGTCTTCACGGTCGATCAACAGCCAGTCGCCAACCGCCGGACGATCTTCCTCATCCCGAGAACTGGCCAGGTGCGGCGAAATCAGGCATTCCAGCCCTGCCCCGGCAACCGCGATCACCCCGCGATGAACCGCCATCACCCGGACCGGCAGGCACCGGAATTCGTCTTCACCCGACAATTGTTCGCTGAAGAACGGCTTCCAGCCGAGATCGGCAAGCGTGGCGTCGTCATCTATCATAGGTTTGTGCTGGCGGCTTTCATCACCCGTGGAACATTGCGCCTACAGGCCAACTTGCAAGTTGGATACGGCTGTCAGCTCGACCTGCCGGGATCTGCCGCCATCCTGCGTTCGTAAGCCAGCACCGTGGCGCGCAGGGCGATGGCGTCATGGCGGGCATTGTGCGGCACCTCCGCGGGCTGGCCGGGACCGATCAGTTCGGCATCGACCAGATCGAAGCGGATGCTGCGGATCGGCTTCATCCGTCCGGGTCCGGTTACCAGCAAACGCGCGGCGTGGGCGATATCCTCGGGCCAGTCGGCGACCAGCACCGGGTATTCGTCGTCGGTCAGATATGCGGCGAAGCGGTCGGCCACCTCGCCGCGGCTGACCGGCGCCGTGTCCAGCACGGGCAGGATATTGGCGCTGACCCATGGCGTCGGTTGGGCACAGATGACCGCCTGGTAGAACGGTGGTACCGCCGCGTCCTCGGGCACCAGCGCGATCGACACCAGCTCACCGCCAAAGCCATTGAATTCGGCATCAAGAAAATAACGCATCCGGTCACGTCCTTAGAGAGAGGATGCATGCCTGCATAGCGGGCTGCAGGGGCAAGGCTCACCAGAAGCGGCTGCCGGGAATGCCCTTGAATGGCCCGGCCACGGCGGAGGTGATCCAGCCGCCGTAAAAGCCGCCCGGCTGCGGTATGACGCGCTCGCCGTCGACAAAGCAACCATCGAGCGGAGCCGCGTAAAAAGCAATGTGATCGCGTAGCGATGCAAATGGAGGCGTCGGTGCCGGATAACTCCAGGCGATGTCGTGCAGGACCTCGCCGTCGATCACCAGGTCGTAATAGATCGCATCGCCCTTCCACTCGCAGAACGAACGGCTTGCCGACCGCCGCAGCACCGCCATGCACACGTCAACGGGAGGGACGTAATAGCTCGGCGGATGACTGGTTTCGAGCGTGCGTATGCTGGCGCGACTATCGGCGATGACCTGTCCGCGATGCTCGATGCGAATGTGCCGCCCGCTCGGCTCGGCAATCGCCGGGCGGGGGAAGCTCCACACACTCTCCTGACCGGGCCGAACGGGATCGGGGGTGACGGTCACGCGCGGTTGCGCTGCCAGATCTGCTCGGCGAGCAGCGTCGCAAACCCCAGCCACGCGACATAGGGCACTGCAGTCGCTGCCGCCGGGCGATCGACCCGGCTCGCGGCTGCCGCGTACGCCGCGCCGCTGGCGATCATGGCACCGGATGCGACGGCGCTCGCACCGAGCTGGCGCTTGCCGAAGAACAGCTCCGTCCAGCCGCCGATCATGCCGATATTGAGCAACCACAGGCCAACCGCCCGATTTCGTGGTACGCTCGCCGGTTGCCGCAACAGGCGATAGCCGCCGACCGCCAGCCCGGTCTCGAGGATCGGCCATACCGCGCCGAATGCGGCGTCGGGCGGGGTAAAGTCCGGCTTTTCGAGCTGCTTGTACCAGCCCCGCGTCACCGGGTGCGATGGATCGGGAGCGTTGCGCCGGCCGATGATGGCGCTGGCGCCCAGCACGATGGTGACGATCGCCAGCGCGGCCGGCCGCGACAAACGTCCTTTGCTGTCGATCGCGCGATGGCTGCTCATGATGCCAGATACCGCTCGAGATCGTCGCTGCCGCCGATCCGCCGGTCGTCGATGAAGACCTGCGGTGTCGTGTCCACGCCATATTTTTCCTCGAAGGCATCCACCTCTGCGCGGGACCGGAGGATGCGATCGTCGACTTCGAAACCGGCGGCGTCGAGCAATTCCCTGGCATGGACGCCGAACGGGCAGGTATGGTCCGGAAGGACCATGCGGTATAATGTCGCTGTCTTGGCCATCGCCGTCGGGTACCTTGCATGATCGGACGGAATGTCCGTAAACCACAACGACGCATAGTCCCTGGCGTTCCGCCGCAAGCCGATCGACCTGCCCAATCCGATCACGCAACTATACCCGCAAGGGGAGCGAAGGACCTGCCCAATGCCGACCGTTGACCCGATCCTCGTGCTCACCACCGGCGGCACGATCGACAAGCTCTATTTCGACGCTCTGAGCGAGTACCGGATCGGTGATTCGGTCGTGGCAGGTCTGCTGAAACTGGCGCGCGTTCGTCATGCCTTTCGAGTGGTGGAGGTAATGCGCCGGGACAGTCTGGAAATCGACGCAGCGGATCGGACGATCATCGCGGACAGCGTCCGCGACGCGGATGAGCATTGCATCGTCATCACCCATGGCACCGACACCATGACCCTGACCGCGCAGGCGCTGGCAGCGATCACGGGCAAGACCATCGTGCTGGTCGGCGCGCTCGCCCCCGCCCGGTTTGCCGACAGTGACGCGGCGTTCAACCTCGGCATGGCGTTTGCGACCGCGCAGGTCGCCCCGCCTGGCGTTTACATCACGATGAACGGCTCGGTTTTTCCCGCGCTGGAAGTCGTCAAGGATCGTAGCCAGGGCGCATTTGTCCGCTCGGGCTTGACGGGCACCACCGCAGGTGATGGAACGCCGCCGTGAGCGACCATCTTTCCCCACGCGAATCAAAAGCGCAGGCCGCAGCCATCCGGCGGCGCTGGATCACGCTGGGCGAAGTGCTGGCGGTAATCGCAATCTTGATCTCCGGGCTGACGCTGTGGAATAGCTGGGGCGAGCGGAGCGACAGCGCCGCCATGAAGAACGCCGATGCGCAGCACGCTTCGACCCGCGCGGTGACGCTGGTACTCATGGCGACCCGGTCCGGCGAGCACAGGCTCATCCTGAAGCCAACCTCCGCCGAGCAGTCGGTGCAGAGCCAGAAGATAGCGTTTCCGACCGCGCTGGGCGCTGCGCCTGCCGAAACCACCGGCGAACCGCGGATCGAGGCGGCATGGTTCGAACACGCGCTGAAGAATGCGCGCGGCCGGGCGCATCTGCCCGATGACAGTCGCGGCGACGAGCGGCTGCCGGTGGCGATCACCACCCGCTTCCTGGTCGATGGCGAACCGCATGACGATGTCGCGATATACGACATCGGCTACGGCATTTCGGGCCATTGGCTAACCGGTCACACCGTCATCATGCACGGCGTCTCGCTGGTCGGACGGGTAAAGGGCGGCAGCGCGCAGGCAAGGTTGGATGCCCGCTGGAACAGATTGTTTCCGCATCCGTAGCGTAGACAAACGCGGAAAGAACATACCATGGGGAAACGCTGGCAATGATACGACACCGGTTTTGGCTATCGAGCGCGCTGGCGCTGGTCGCTCTGCCTCTTGCCGGCATGGCCCAGCCCGCGCCGCCACCTCTGCCGCAAGCGCCGGGCGGCCTGGTCCAGCCCGATGTGGCGTTGATGCGCGAGGCGGTAAAAACCCTGTCCTCCGACGCGTTCGAAGGGCGCGCACCGGCCAGCCCTGCCGAACCCAAGGTGCTCGATTACATCGTCGCGAAGTTCAAGGTGGTCGGGCTCAAACCCGGCGCCGGCGGCGGCTGGCTGCAGGATGTCCCAACCGTGACCATCGCCGGCGGCCAACGCTCGCCGCTGGCCATAACCGGCAAGGGCCAGAGCCTGTCGTTCACCTATGGCAGCGATTTCGTCGCCGCCAGCTATCGCGAAGTACCGCATACCCAGGTCGCTAACGCCCCGCTGGTGTTCGTCGGCTTCGGCGTCAACGCGCCCGAACTGGGCTGGAACGACTATGCCGGCGTCGATATGCACGGCAAGATCGCGGTCATCCTGATCAACGACCCGGACTATTGGATGACCACCGAGGACGGCCCGTTCAAGGGCCGGCGGATGACCTATTACGGCCGGTGGACGTACAAGTTCGAGGAAGCGGCACGCCAGGGAGCCGCCGGGGTGCTGATCGTCCACGAGACTTTCCCCGCCGCCTATGGCTGGAACGTGGTCCAATCGAGCTGGTCCGGGCCGCAGCGCTTCGTCGCCAGCGATGACCACGGCATGAGCCAGACCCAGGTCAACGGCTGGATCCAGCATGCGGCTGCGGACAAGATCTTTGCCGCGGCAGGGCAAGACCTCGCCGCACTGTCCGAAGCCGCGCGACACAAGGGCTTTCACGCGGTGCCGCTGGGATTGAGCGCTAGCCTGACGTTCGCCAACACCATCGCCCGGTCGCTGTCGCACAATGTCGTCGGCATCCTGCCGGGCACGACCCATCCCGATCAGGTCATGCTGTATTCGGCGCATTGGGATCACCTGGGCCATTGCACCCCTGACGCCCGGGGCGACGGCATCTGCAACGGGGCGGTGGACAACGCCACTGGCGTCGCCGCGCTGATGGCCTTGGCGGAGGCGAACGTCCGCGCCGGACCCACGCCGCGCAGCCAGGTATTCATCGCCTGGACACTGGAAGAATCGGGGCTGCTCGGTTCCGACTATTATGCCGGCCACCCGCTTTATCCGCTCGCCAAAACGGTCGGCGGGGTCAACATGGACGCGCTGCCGGCGTTCGGGGTTGCGCATGATTACGCGATGACCGGAGGCGACAAATCCGATCTCACCACGCTGTTCCGTAGCGCCCTGGCGCAGGAAGGTCTGCGTGAAAGCCCCGAGGACCATGTCGAGCGCGGCCATTACTACCGCTCGGATCATTTCAGTCTCGCCAAGCGCGGCGTGCCGATGTTCGATCTCTCACGCGGGCATGATTTGCTGATCGGCGGCACGGCGGCGGGCGATGCGGCTTCGGAAGATTACGTCACCCACCGTTATCATCAGCCCAGCGACGAATATTCGGAAAGCTGGGATTGGTCGGGCATCGCCGAGGATGTGCGCCTGTATTACCGGCTCGGCCGAACGCTCGCCACCACCGACACCTGGCCGAACTGGCACCCGAACGACGAATTCCGCGCGACCCGCGACGCCAGCCTGGCCAGCGGAAAATAGGTCACGGCGTCCTGGCTGTTCGGGCGGGCCGCTCGAACAGCAGCGATGTCTGCGCCTTGGCGAAATCCGCCGTTACCCGGCCATAGCCAGCGCATTGCGCAAGCCGAATCGAGGCATCGTTGCCGATATCGATGACGCAGACGGTGCGGCTCGCCAAATTCTCGTCCGCCCATGCGAGGACGGTCTGCAAGGCCTCCAGCGCGTAGCCCCGTCGCTGCGCGGCGCGCGCCAGGACCCACCCGCATTCCGGAGCGTCGAGCAGCGTGCCGTAGCCTTCGCGCTGCCAGTCGGCCAATCCGATTTCGCCCAGGAAATCACCCGTCTGGCCGTCGGTAATCGCCCAGTACCCGTATGGCCGCAGCGACCAATGGCCGACATAGCGCAACAGCCGGTGCCAGACCTCGGTGCGGCTGAAAGGCTTGCCGCCGATATGGCGGACGACCTCGGGGTCCCCCCACATGGCGCTGGCGGCATCGAGATCGGACTCGACATGCCGCCGCAGCCGAAGCCGCCCGGACATGAGCACCGGAACCTGGTTTGTATCGCTCATCCTGCGGAACCTTCCAACCGGTACCGTGCCGATGTAGATACCGCCCATCCGCGATCATGCAATTGCATGATTGACTAACCGGAGATGGGCGCATCCTGTTGCCGAGCCTGTCGCGGCTCGTGTCAATTTGCCGAAGTGGCATCCGCCCGCGAGGCTGCGAACCTGATGGTATGGTCGCGCACGGCTTCCTGCTCACGGCTGTCGATCTGCGCCATGCCGTTTTTGACGGCGGCCGCATAGCAGGCCAGTTCGTCCGGACTGTACAGGACATGGCCGCTGGTATTCGGCATGCAGATACCCTGGGCGACCCGCTTCAACTGATGCTTCAGGTGTTCGATCGCGTGCGGCGACGTGAAATCCACTCCCTTCACGGACATGGCGGCATGAGGCGGCGCGTCATCGTCGGCGGCGAAGGCCGGGGCGGACAGGGCCAGGCCACCGGTAACCAGCCCGGCAAGAATGCTGGTGCGGGCGAGAGTGTTTAAACGGATCATGGTTTTTCTCCTTTGAGTCAGGGTTAGGATCATGCGCCTTGGCTGGAGGCTCGCCTTCCGGAGCACCGCTTCCAACGCGACTCGCCATGTATCAAACAGTACCATATGATGCAAGGTACTGTTTGATGATTGGTACATATTATCGACAGGTAGCTTGCGATGCACTGGTCGAGTGTTTTCCGCTTACCCCTTCGCCAATCCCCCGCTAAGCGCAGGCGCATGAACGATACCGACCGTGACCTGCTGCCCGAGGGGCTTGAAGATCGGCTGCCGCCCGCTGCCGCCGCCGCCGTGCGCATTACCCACGCGATCATGAACGTGCTGGACAGCCACGGTTATGCCCCGGTGCAGCCGCCCGCGATCGAGTTCGAGCTGTCGCTGGCCAGCCGCATGGCCGGTATCATGCCGCGCCGGATGTTCCGCTTCGTCGATCCGGCCAGCCTGCGCACCCTGGCGCTGCGCTCCGATATTACCCCTCAAATCGGACGCATCGCCGCGACGCGGCTGGCGCAAGCGCCGCGCCCGCTGCGGCTGTGCTATGCCGGGCAGGTGCTGACGATCGCGGGCGCGGGGCTGGATCCAACGCGCGAACGGCTGCAGCTGGGCGCCGAACTGATCGGTAACGATACCGTTGCAGCGGCGGGCGAAGTCGTGGCGATGGCGATAGAATCGCTTCGCGCCGCCGGGGCCACGGGTATTTCGGTCGATTTCACCCTACCCGATCTGGTTGACGCGCTCGCCGCGACCGCCCTCCCGCTGGCGTCGGGCGAGATCGCCGCTGTGCGCCGCGAACTCGATGCCAAGGATGCGGGTGCCCTGGTCGAGGCGGGCGGAGAGGCTTACCTGCCGCTGTTGTACGCCACCGGGCCGTTCGAGAGCGCGATCCAGCGGCTCGACCAGATTTTGGCGGGCAATCCCGCTGCGGCAAGCGCGCTGGCAGGCCGCATCGCCGCGCTTCGCCAAATCGCCGCGCGAGTAGCGGGATCGGCGCGATTGACGCTGGACCCATCCGAGCGTCACGGCTTCGAATATCAAAGCTGGTTCGGCTTCACCATCTATGCCGAGGGTCTGCGCGGGGCGCTGGGCCGGGGCGGTTCGTACCATATTCTGGGTGCCGACGGCGCGCCGGGCGAACCGGCCATCGGCTTTTCGCTGTACCCCGATCCGCTGGTGGAAACGCAGGCAGCGCAAGAGGCCCGCCGCGATACCCTGTTCCTGCCATTGGGCCACGACGCCGAGACCGCCGCCCGCCTGCGGACGGTCGGCTGGCGCACGCTGGCCGCGCTGGCGCCGACCGATGACGCCCGCGAACTGGATTGCACGCACCGGCTGGACGGCAGGGAAGTGATCGCGCTGTAACCGGGCAAATTCGCCTGTCGCTTGCCCTGCCCGGCGTAGTCTTCTAGGTGCCCGGCGGTTTTACCGAAAATACAGCAGGAAAGGCCGCAACTTGGCCAATGTAACCGTGATCGGCGCTCAATGGGGCGATGAAGGCAAAGGCAAGATCGTCGACTGGCTCGCCAGCCGGGCAGACGCGGTGGTGCGCTTTCAGGGCGGCCATAACGCGGGGCATACGCTGGTGGTGGATGGCAAGGTCTACAAGCTCAGCCTGCTGCCTTCCGGCATCGTACGCGGCACCCTCTCGATCATCGGCAATGGCGTCGTGCTGGACCCGTGGGCGCTGCAATCCGAGATCGCCAAGCTGACCGCGCAGGGCGTAACCATTACCACCGAAAACTTCGCTATCGCCGATAATTGCCCATTGATCCTGCCGATCCACCGCGAGCTGGACGGCTTGCGCGAAGCGGCAGCGGGCAGCGGCAAGATCGGCACCACCGGACGCGGCATCGGCCCCGCCTATGAAGACAAGGTCGGCCGCCGCGCCATCCGCGTCTGCGATCTCGGGCATCTCGACCACCTCGATGCGCAGCTGGACCGGCTCTGCGCGCATCACGATGCGTTGCGCGCGGGTTTTGGCGAGCCGCCAGTCGATCGGCTGGCGCTGGTCGCCGCGCTCAAGGAAATCGCGCCATACGTGCTGCAATTCGCCCAGCCGGTGTGGCGCCGCCTCAACCGGGTCAAAAAAGCCGGTGCGCGCATCTTGTTCGAAGGCGCGCAGGGCGTGTTGCTCGATGTCGATCACGGCACCTATCCCTTCGTCACCAGTTCCAACACGGTCAGCGGCACGGCAGCCAGCGGCTCCGGCCTGGGCCCTTCGGCGACCGGTTTCGTGCTCGGCATCGTCAAGGCCTATACCACTCGTGTCGGTGCCGGACCGTTCCCGACCGAGCTGGAAGACGCGGTTGGCCAGCGCCTGGGCGAGCGCGGCCATGAATTCGGCACGGTGACCGGGCGCAAGCGCCGCTGCGGCTGGTTCGACGCGGTGCTGGTGCGGCAGAGCTGCGCGATCTCGGGCGTTACCGGCATCGCCCTGACCAAGGTCGACGTGCTCGACGGGCTTGACAAGGTAAAGATCTGCACGGGCTATCGGTTGGGCGGAAAAGTGCTCGATTATTTCCCCAGCCACGCCGCCGACCAGGCGAATGTCCAGCCGATCTACGAGGAAATGGACGGTTGGAGCGAGACGACGGCAGGCGCGCGCAGCTGGGCCGACCTGCCGGCGCAGGCGATCAAATATATCAGCCGCGTGCAGGAATTGATCGAGTGCCCGGTGGCATTGGTGTCGACCAGCCCCGAGCGTGAAGATACGATTTTGGTGCGTGATCCTTTCTCGGACTGACAAAACGACGTGTTTTGTCGAAGTATCCGAACTGGACTTATTTAGATCCGTTATTGATCTTGAAATGTTCCGTTTGTATTTGACATAGGCATGGTTTGTTCTCAATCTCTAGGTATTGTTCCGGAGTCGAGACATCATGACCAAAACGCAATTCGCTGCCATTTCCGAAGATTTCGCCTATGGTGCCTCCGCTCACGATGTCGCCGGGTTGAAGCTGTCGTTATCGATCTTCGCCGACCGCGCGCATGTCCGCGATCAACTGCGGGAAGACGCCGAAGCTGCCGGTTTTCGCATTGCCGAAGCGACCGGGCTGGCAGCGTTGCGCGATGACGAGGCGCGACCGCTGGGGGAAGTCGTCCTGCTCGATATCCCGGAGGTCGATGGCGCCGTGCTCGCGGCACTGGCGCGGATAGGCCTGCGCGCGGCCCGTGCCGGCGCCGCGCTCGTCGTCTCGACCAGCGTCGCGGCGCTGGACGACGTCTTTGGTTGCCTCGATCAATCCAATCCGCAAATCCTGGTCAGTCCGAGCAGGGCAGAGCGGCTGATCGCGCTGGGCCAGGTGCTGGTGAGCCTGCCGGGCCGGCGGGTGCGCGAATTGTCCGAGGACGACCGACTGCTGTTGCTTCGCCTGACCGAACAGGTCAGCCTGATGGCCCAACAGATGGAGCGTTTCAATGGGCCCGAACCCAGGGGATCTTCGCGTTTTGCGAACGGTGGCGATCGGGGCGGCAATGCATCCTCCGTTTTGCCGGCGCCTGCCCTGTTGCCGGCTTCCGCGCTGCTGCCGGCCCTTGCCCCGCTGCCGGCACCTCACGCACTGCCGGCAGAGACAGGCAGCGCGTTCAGCTTCGCCTCTTCTCGGGGCTTTTCGCCAGTCGCGGACGATGCCCTCGACAGTCTGGTCCGGGTGACCAGGCCGGCCACACCCGATCCGTTGCTGGTGCGGCGCATCATCCGCCAGCGCCAGCAGCGTGCCCGGTTTTTCGCCGGCGACCTCTTTGCCGATCCGGCGTGGGACATGCTGCTCGACTTGACCGCCGCTCGCGCCGAGCGGGCGCGGGTATCCGTCACCAGCCTGTGCATCGCCTCCGGCGTCCCTCCAACCACCGCGCTGCGCTGGATCGGCCAGATGACCGACGCCGGCCTGCTGCAGCGCAACGAGGATGAAACCGACCGCCGCCGCGCTTTTATCACCCTCACCGATAAGGCGATGGACGCGATGACGGGCTTCTTTGCCCACCTCGGCGACGCGGCGACGCGAATGATCTGACGCGCCCCAGGGCGGAACCAAGACGATTGCAAATCGTTTGTCAGCTACGCCCGGACGTAGTCGAGGTTGGTCTCATGTCATTGATCTGGCGATCGATCGGCCAGATTGTATGGACATGGCGGGAACGATCGAAATCGGCTTGGCGCTGCTTGCAACTGTTACTGGCGTTCGGCCCGAACCGCCATGACTCGTGCGACGCCACCCCGGCATCGGCAGTAGGGCGCACGCGATGATCCAATAAAGGGACGAATTATGGGCAAGCACATTGCGCCGGAGCAGCGCGCGCAGGCGTTGAAAGAAACTCGCGAAATAAAAATGGCGCGGTCCACGCACGCCTATGTGCGGGGTAACACCGCCAAGTTCTATGATTGGCTGGCCAAGTCGCCAGTTGCCGCGGCGTTGCCGCAGGGACTGGCGATCTGGATCTGCGGCGACTGTCATCTCGGTAACCTTGGCCCGCTGGCCGATGCCGACGGCAATGTTGCGATCCAGATCCGCGACCTCGATCAAACGGTGATCGGCAACCCGGCGCATGATATCGTCCGGCTGGCCTTGAGCCTGCAAACCGCCGCTCGCGGGTCCGACCTGCCCGGCATCGTGTCCGCGCTGATGATCGAGGCGATGGCGGACGGCTACGAACGTGCATTTGCCCCCGAGCCCGAGCCCGCCGACGCGGATAAGGCATCGAATACAACGCGCATAGCAGAGCCGGACATCGTCCGTACCGTACGCAAACGCGCGCTTGGGCGGAAATGGAAGCATCTGGCCAGGGAACGCATCGGCGACGTTACCCCCACCATTCCCCTGGGCAAGAATTACTGGGCGATCAGCGACGACGAACGGGCGGCTATCGGCGCACTGGTAGCCACCCCCGAAGTTCGTCGGCTGGCGCTCACCTCGTTCCATTCCAGCGCCGACAGCGAGGTTCGCATCCATGACGCCGCCTATTGGCGCAAGGGCTGCAGCTCGCTTGGCCTGTTGCGTTTTGCAGTCCTGATCGGCGTGATCGACCAGCGCGGAACGGAGAATTTCGGCCTGATCGATATCAAGGAAGCCGTCGCCAGCGTGGCGCCGGCGGTGCCGGCCGCGCCCATGCCCGACCAGCCGGCCGAACGCGTCGTTGCCGGTGCTCGTGCGCTGGCGCCATACCTCGGCGAGCGCATGGTCGCCTCCCGGCTGATGGATAAATCGGTCATCGTCCGCGAGTTGCTGCCGCAGGACCTCAAGATCGAAGTCGATCAATTCTCCCGGACCGAGGCCATAGCTGCGGCGCGCTACCTCGCTAACGTGGTCGGCAAAGGCCATGCCCGGCAGATGGACCAGGCCCAGCGCACAAGCTGGTACGACACCCTGGCCGCCAGCCACGCCCGTTCGCTCGATGCGCCGTCGTGGCTGTGGTCCGCCGTGGTCGACCTGGCCTCGACCAACGAGGGCGCCTATCTCGAACACTGCCGTCGCTATGCCCTGCGCGAGGTTGCGTAGGGCAATCCGGTGCCGGGGCATGTTGACGGACGCGGCAAACCGCGCGATAGGCGCATTCCCGGTATCAGGGCGGTTAGCTCAGTTGGTAGAGCATCTCGTTTACACCGAGAATGTCGGCGGTTCGAGACCGTCACCGCCCACCATTGCCCACTCCGGCGGCCGCCGCCCAAGCCATAGCGGACACGCCGGTACCAGGTCCCACACCAGCTTTCGCGTTCGACCACGCGCGCAGCCAAAAACAACAGGCCGGGGATCGCTCCCCGGCCTTCTCGGTTCAGCTTTCCTGCGATATCAGAAGCGTACTTTCAACTGTGCTTCGTAGGCCGCCGGGGCCTGGAAAATGTACAGTGTCGAAGCACTAGGTACACCGGATTGAGCGGTGATCGGTCGTGAGTCGAACGGGTTGGTGACGGTGACACCGGCAGTGATCCTGCCGAGAGTCATGCTACCTGAAAATACCCCGTAATTATAAGCGGGGATCGTCGTCGTATTGTTGGCGTCGACGTACTGCCGCCCGGTGAACTTATGCAGGTAGCTGAGCTTGAGCCGACCGCTGGTGTAGACCGCGCCGACCAGCGCGGTATAGTTGGGCGCGCCTTGCAGCCACTTGCCGGTGACCGCATCCTTCGAACTCATGATGGTGCCATTGGCAATGCCGGTCACGCCCGGCACGATGACATAGCTGATTTGGGCCTCGGCGCCCTTGTAGTGCGCAGGATCGCCGTTGACGGTGACAACGTTGCCACTCGTCGTTGGATCGCTGTAGGTCGAATTGGTCGCCTTGATGAAGTAAATGTCGCCATCGATGTTGAGCCGGTTGGCGGCATAGACAAAGCCACCCTGGTAGTTGGTGGTTTTGTTCGGTTTCGGATCAAGCGGCACAAAGGGGTTACCCGCACCCCTGGTTTCCAGGCTGGCGCTCAACGCGGGTATAATGAAGCCCTTGGCGAACTGACCATAGAACGCCAGATGAGGCACGACCCGGTAATTGAAAGTAAAATATGGCAGCACCGGGTTGTAGGTTTCCTGCGCGTTGGAGCCAAGCCGGGCCTTTTGCGTGGCGATGGGCGTATTCGCCTTGCGCGTGAAATTCAGCACCTTGATTCCGGGCGTGATGGTCAGGGTATCATCCAGCAGCTTCAACTCGAATTCGCCGAAGCCTTCGATCTGGTCCCAACTCGTGCGCTCGTCGTAATTGATATAGCTGGGCACCTGCTGCCCGTTCAACTGGGTGTTGTACGATTTGTCGGCGAATAGATAGTTCCAGTTGCTGCCATCGTTCATGGTGTTGAAATTGAAATTATACTGGCCGATGCCACCGGCTGCCGCACCAGTGGTAAAATCATATTCATAGCGGTAACGCTTCGTCTGGGCGTGCTCGAACCAGCCGCCTACCTTCAGGATGCCCGCAGCGGTGGCCACGTCCACCTGCAGGATGTCGCCGAAATTGCGATACTGATTGAGCTTGGTGTAGCCGGCGACATCGCCCGCGATGACCGCGCCCTGCTTGCCCACGGCGCTGCCCTTGCCATAGACCTGGGTGCCAAGCGTAGTACTGCACGCATCGGGCAAGTTGCTGGGCAGGCCCTGCTGGCATTGCAGGGTCGTCGAATCTTCGGTCGACACGGTAAAGTTCTTGTAGAAGTAGGTGTAGAACTTGTTGTCGACGGTGACGTTGCTCCACGGGTGCCAGGTCAGGCGAGCAATCTCGAAATCGGTGGTCTTGTTCTGCCAGTTCCAATCGTTCCGGGCATTGGCATAGAAACCCGGATTGGCAGCCGTGGTCGCGCCGAACTGCTTGCCATACAGCGCGATCTGGTCGCGCGTAACCCCACCGGCAGCATCGGACTGATTGAACAGGCTCTGGTTGTAATTGGCCAGAAACGACACTTGCGCGGTTTCGCCTATGGGCATCTCGGCCTTGATGAAGCCGTTCGCCCACCACCCCTGCTGGTTGCTCAAGGCGCCGTCGGTGCGCTTGTACTCGCCCACCGCGATGATTTTCAGGCCGCCCAGCTTGTCGAGCGTCCCGGTATTGAGAGTCAGCCGGCCCAGAGCGGTATTGAAGCTGCCATAGACCGCCTCGCCTTCGAGAAAGAACTGGTCCGTGGCCTCGCGCGAGATCAGGTGGACGTTGCCGCCATAGCTCGACTGGCCAAGATCGGTAGCACTGCCGGGACCGCGATCGACGATGATGCGGTCATAGGTGCCGTTAGGGAAGTACGAGGTCGAGTGGTGGGTCGGATCGTTAGTGTCGCCAAAGGGAACACCGTCGTAAGTGATGTTGTACTGGCCGTCGGAGAAACCGCGCAGCGTGATCTTCTGGTCGCCGAGGCCCACGCCGTTGCCCGAACTGGGGGTCAGCGACGCGCCCGGCGTCAGCAACAGGACCTGCGAATAATCGGCGGTCGGCGAGATGCTGTTCTCGATGATCGAGCGGCTGACGATTGCCTGCGGCTCGGTGGTCTGGATCGAAGCCGTGATCGGCGTCGAGTCGTTGACCTTGCTCGCCGTGACGATGATGTCGTCGCCATTGGTGATCGGGTTGGCATCGGCGGACGTCGACGCAGGAGTGGTGGCGCCGTTGCCTGCGGCGGTGGCGGCATGCGCCGCCGCGCTCCACACGGCCAGGCTGGCGGCACCGGCGAGCAGCCAGCTGCGAGAATTGATGAAAATCATAACGCCCTCATGTTGCTTCATCGCTGTGCGACTGTCGCTGCCGGTGGCAGGCTCAGGTGTCATCGCGATTGCATTTTCATGACAGTTTCATGACGGCGACGAAAAGCCCTGCTATCGCTCGACTCGCGGCAAACACCTCGCTTTTGGCTTGTATTTATAGGCGCGACGGCACATCGGTGCAGCGAAACCTCGCTCCCGCAGGATGCAGACGATGCCGCTACGCAAACTGATCCTGGCGATTGCGGGCGGGCTGGTCGCGCTTGCCGGCAGCGCATCTGCCGCGCCGATGGCTGACCGCGCCTGGGTTGAAATGGCACCCGGCGGCAGCGTCGTGCGGGTGCTGACAATGGCGCAGGACTGCCCGGCGGTGACCGTGGACGGAAGGTCGAAGGCCATGACGCAACGCGCCACTCCGGCACTGCTGGCGTTGCGCCCGAACAAGGCGAAAGTCACGGTACAGACCAGCTTTCCTGGTCTGGTCTGCGAGTTGCCGCTGCGGCGCGGTGTCCGGCGGGCGGTGCTGGCGGGTGCGGTGCTGCCGTTGCCCCCAGCCAGGATCAACCGGATCGTTCTGATCGGCGACACCGGGTGCCGGTTGAAGGCCGCGGATAACGCCTGGCAAGCCTGTAACGACCCGGCCCAATGGCCCTTCGCCGCGATCTCGGCGAAAGCGGCGGAACTGCACCCCGACATGGTCCTGCATGTCGGCGATTACCTCTATCGCGAAAACGCGTGCCCGGCGGATCATCCCGGCTGCGTCGGCACGACCTGGGGCTATGGCGAAACCGGCTGGCGTGCGGATTTCCTCGATCCCGCCGCGCCGCTGCTCGCCGCTGCACCGTGGGCCATGGTACGCGGCAATCATGAGGAGTGCCTGCGCGCCGGGCAAGGCTGGTGGCGGTTGTTCGATCCGCATCCGCTGCAGTCCGGGCGCGATTGCAACGCTGCCGCCAATGATGCCGCCGGCGATCACACTGCGCCCTACGCGGTGGAACTGGGCGGCGGCGCCCGGCTGATCGTCGCCGACCTGATCGACCTGGCCAGCGGCAAATCCGAAGATCCGGCGCTCGCCGCCACCGTTCGTGCCGATCTGGCGCGGATCGACACGCTGGCCCAGGGCGCGCGCGACAGCTTTGTCACCGCGCATTACCCGTTTTACGCGGTGCTGTGGGACAAGGGCGGCGCCGGTTCGGTTAGCGTCGGCAGCAAGCCGGTCAGCGCCTTTGCGCCGCTGCAACTGCACCATGTCCGGGCGATGCTGGCGGGACATATCCACCTGTTTCAATACGCCCGCTTTGCCGACGGTCCGACCCAGGTCATCACTGGATTTTCGGGAACCGAGGAAGACGCGGCGCTTGGCCCGGCAAGTCTGGCCGAAACGGAGGGAAAGCCGGGCGGGGAAGCGATCAAGGCGCTGACGACGATTCCGGGGCGGTTCGGCTATGCGCTGCTGGAAAGACGCAAGCGCGGCTGGCAGCTGACCACCTATGCCGTCGAAGGCACCGTCATGGGCCGGTTCGCGCTGTAATCACGCCGGCCACTCTGCCCCGAGCAGGTCGAGCGTCCGCTGGTCCGGCCCATCGTAAAAAGCCTCGATCGCCTGCCGAAATTCGGCGAACTGCGGCGCCGCGAGCGCGAACAGCGTCATCGAGGACCGGAACTTCATATCATCGGGCGAGCCGAAGATTGCCCGAGGCGTTTTGTCGCGATGCGTCAGGACGATCCGGGTCAGTTCGACCAGGCGCGGGCCGAGTACCGGATCGGCTGCATAATCCCGGGCCTCCGCCAGCGACCCGATGCCGTAGAACTTGGCAGTCCCGCTCTGCCCCAGCGCAGCCAGTTGCGGGAATATGTACCACATCCAATGGCTTGCCTTGACGCCGGCCACGAGTTCGCTGCGAACCTCGGCAAGCGCCGGCTGCTGAGCTTCGAGAAAGCGTGAGAAATCCACGGCGGTGCGTTTCGTTATGCCCGGAATCACTTCGCGAAGACATATTCGGCGGTATACGCCACCGCCCGGAGCATCCCGGCGGTCGGACAAGCGCCCGCCAAATTGCCGCCATGGGTATTCACGCGATAGACCAGCGTCGTCCGGTTCAAGGCGCCCAGCCCGTTGTTGTCGATCACCGCCAGTTTCAGCAGCGCGACATCCGCACCGGACGCTCCGGGCGCCGAGATCACCATCCTGCCCTGGATCAGGCTGCCATCGTCCAGCACCCAGTGCGGTCCGGCATAATGCCGCCCGATCGTTCGCCCATCGACCATCAGCACAGCAATCGGTTCGCGAAACGACCACACCAGCGCGCCATCCGGGCCGGGTTTGCACTGGTATATTTGCGCCCCCTCGGCGTGGGCAGTCAGCACCGTCTCACGGGCAGCCCGATCGGCCGCGAGTGTCGCTGCGGTAGGCGCGGCGATGGCGGCGCCAACCACAAGCGAGAGAATAGCAAGCATGACAGCGTCCTCTGCACCTGGGCGGCGACATTAGCGCAGCTGTGGTCGCCCGTTCAAGGGCGCAACTGGCGACGTTGGGCGCTCAACGAGTCGGAAGCGGGCTGGCCCGGGTAAATTCCGGCCATATCCATGGCCTGTCCCAGCGAGGACAGCGCGGTGACCAGATCGCCGATACGTTCTTCATCGACGAGCAGTGCCAGGGTTGCTTCCAGCCTGCCCCGGCGTTCGTCGCGCAGCGAACACATGAGACTGATAACGACCGCCTCATGTTCGGAAACGTGATTGCAGCGCAGCGAGCAAAAACCGAAATTGGATAGCGCGTGAAGGTTGAACAGGGCCATCATGCCGATGAACGGGGACAGCCCCGGCAACATGCGCCAACTCGAAAAGGCCGGTGCCAGGCGGCGGGCGGGGCAGATCCTGTCATTGGCCGATTTGACCCAGATCCGCATGGACCAGACCAGGAACCGCCCGCCATGGTCGAGATCCGTCGCGGGCCGATCGAGAAAATCATACATGGCGTGCTCCTTCAGCCAGCGACAGATAACGCGGACATGGCGTAACCGCTGGATTATCATTAAGTTATAATGAGAATGATTCGCAACAGCAATTATATTTTTTCGTTTGTCGTCACCGATCTTCGCGCATTTCGAGCGTTACGCCAAACATGGCCGCTGGATTCATTTGAAAACAAGGTGGTATGACCCGTCCGCAGATTGACGGCGGTTCGCGGGATCGTTTTTAGGGAAAGTGCAATGATCGTCGTACATCACCTTGGCATCTCGCAGTCCGACCGCATCGTCTGGCTATGCGAAGAGCTTGGCCTGCGTTACGAACTCAAGCTGTACCAACGCGATCCGGTGACCCGGCTTGCCCCCGCCGATTACCGCGCGCTCACCCCGTTCGGCACTGCACCCGTAATCAGCGACGGCGACCTGGTTCTCGGCGAATCGGGCGCGATCATCGAATACCTCATTGAAATTCATGGCGGCGGGCGGTTAAAGGTCCAGCCGGGCCAGGACGGCTATACGGATTACCTGTTCTGGTTCCATTTCGCTAACGGCTCGCTGATGCCGGCAGCCATGATCGATATGATCGCACAATCGATCCCCGGCAGCGATGAAGGCATCCTCGCAGCGTTGCGCGCACGACTGGATCGCGCCTATGACGAGATCGAGGCGCGGCTTGCCGATGTACCCTACCTCGCCGGGCCGCAGTTTACGGCGGCGGATATCATCACCCTGTTCCCGCTGACGACGATGCGGATGTTCGCACCACGCTCGCTGGCGGACTATCCGCATATCCGCGACTATCTTGCCCGCATCGGCGAACGACCGGCCTTCCAGCGCGCCATGGCCAAATCCGACCCGGGTTTCAGCGTGCCGCTGGCGTAAAGCGCCGTGCATCCGCCGTTTGTGCGCCGCTCCGGCAAAGCAAAATAGCCGGTGTTGCATCCTTGCGTCCGTGACCATGTGCGCCCACTGCGCTGGCGATGAGCCTGTTACAGTTTGCGATCATCGCCGGGGTGACTTTCGCTCTGCCCGGCGCCGCCATCGCCGAAGCCGAGCCGGTCCACGCCGATGATGCCGGGACCACCATCGTCGTTACCGGGCGCGGCTTGCCGGATGGTCCCGCCGTTCCCGCTTATGACGTCCAGACGCTGGACCGGAAAACTCTCGACGCCTCGGCATCGGGCCGGATCGAAGACACGTTGACCAACATCGCGGGCTTTCAGCAGTTCCGCCGTTCGGACAGCCGCTCGGCCAACCCTTCGGCGCAGGGGGTGACACTGCGGGCGTTGGGCGGCGACGCCACCAGTCGCACGCTGGTCCTGCTCGACGGAGTGCCGATGGCCGATCCGTTCTTCGGCTACGTCCCGCTCAGCGCCATCGCCCCCGATCGCCTGGCCACCGCGCGGATCACGCGCGGCGGTGGCTCAGGCCCATTCGGCGCCGGCGCGGTGGCCGGCACGATCGAACTGGACAGCGCCAGCGCCCGCGAACTGGGGCTGTTCAATGGCGAGGCGCTGGTCGACAATCGCGGCGAAACCGAGCTGTCGGGCACGCTGGCGCCGAAATTGGGCAAGGGCTTCGCCGAAATCAGCGGGCGCTGGGACCGTGGCGAAGGGTTCTGGACCACGCCCGCCGCGCAACGCGTACCCGCCAGTGTCCGCGCCCGCTATGACAGCTATTCGCTGGGCACGCGCTATGTCGCGCCGGTCACCGATGATATCGAAGTGCAGGCGCGCGGGCTGGTCTACAACGATAATCGCGTCCTGCGTTTTGCCGGTGCGACTTCCAACTCGAACGGGCAGGACGCCAGCGTCAGGCTGGTGGGGCATGGGCGCTGGCAATTCGATGCGCTGGCCTATCTGCAGGCGCGCGGCTTTTCCGATGTCGTGGTCAGTTCCTCTACCTTCCGCCCGACGCTGGACGAATATCGCACGCCTTCGACCGGCCTGGGCGGCAAGCTGGAATTGCGTCCACCAGTCGGGGCAGCGCATGTCTTCAAGCTTGGCGCCGACTGGCGGCTGGGCATCGGCCGCACCAATGACGCGGTAGAAAGTGCGACGACCGGGGCGGTCACCGCGCGGCGCAGCTCGGGCGGGCGCAACGGCGATACCGGGCTGTTCGCGGAGGATGACTGGACGGTGGGCGCGCTGGTGCTGACCGCCGGCGCGCGGGCCGATCGCTGGACGATCCGCAACGGCTTTTTCACGCAGACTACCCCGACCGGCGCCATCACTACCGCTGACAGCTACCCCGATCGTGCCGGCTGGCAGGGCAGCTATCGCGGTGGCGGGGTGCTGAAGATAATGCCGGGGATCAAGCTGCGCGCGGCGGCCTACAGCCAGTTGCGCCAGCCGACGTTGAACGAGCTTTACCGTCCGTTTACCGTCGCCTCCACAGCGCCCGGGCAAAGCCAGATCGTCATCACCAACGCCAACGCCGCGCTGGCTAACGAACAGTTGCACGGCGTGGAAGCCGGCTTCGATGCTACCGTCGTCAAGGGCGTTACTTTCAGCCTGACCGGTTTCATCGACCGGCTGGAGCATGCCGTCGGTAACCGCACGCTCAGTGTCACATCTGCTCAAAACCTCGAGACCGGTGTCCTGACCGTGACCACGATCCGCCAGCGGGTCAATCTCGACGCGATCCGCGCGCGCGGGCTGGAACTCGACGGCCATGCGGTCGCGGGCCGGTTCACACTCGATGGCTCGCTCGCCTTGACCGATGCCGTGGTCGAGGCCAGCGGCACTGCCGCTGCCCTGAACGGCCTGCGCCCGGCGCAAACCCCCCGGATCGCCGGCAGCGTCACGCTGGGCTGGCACCCGCACCGGGGATACGATGTCGAATTGATCCTGCGCCGCGTCGGCGCGCAATACGAAGACGACCTCAACAGCAGCATCCTGCCCGCCGCGACGACATTGGGCGCGGTGCTGCAAGTACCATTGTCGCACAACTTCACGCTGGTGCTGCGCGGCGAGAATCTAACCGACACCCTGGTCGAAACGCGCAATCAGGCAGGATCGATCGACCTTGGCGCACCGCGCACGATCTGGGCCGGGGTGAAGGTGCGGGTGAACTGACGAACTGTCTTACCCATGGAAAATGATAAGGAGCACAAGGGGAGTTGCCCGTAGGCGCTAACTCAGCCTGATCGTGTCATTCCGGTCTTGGTGCCTATGCTCTCTCCCCTTCAGGGGAGAGATACG